>NZ_JBNPTW010000013.1:0-223185 GCF_051167855.1 Bradyrhizobium sp. HKCCYLRH3099 | reverse complement strand
CCCGCGCGTGAAAGTCTGAATCTCTACAAATACTTGATTCTCAGCCGGCCATATCGTCGATTTTTGACTCAGTAGTATTAGCGGAGCGTAATCCGCCGTCGAGGCGGCGGGTTACGCCTGCGGCTAACCCGCCCTACGAGACCACGCTCCCTCGCCTCCTTGTGCCTAAGAATTCCGCAATGCGGTATGTGACGCTGATGTCACAGTTACATTTATACCGACTCCCAAATATAATATGACTATTCAAAGGCATCTCTGCGCTTGCTAGGGTCTTCGTCCAATCTCAGGTTGACGAATTCGCTCAAGAAATGAGCGGCGGCCGGGGGTGAGCCGAGGGGAAGCGCGTGCCGGGACGAGGCTCCGGGCCGGACGCGTCAGACAACAGCCGGAGCCTGGGGACGCTGCGAGGAGCAGGAAAATGAGTGGGTTTGTGACGACCGCACGCGTGTGCGGCGTAGGGATTGCTTTGTCTTGTTTGCTGGGAGGCGGAGCCGTTGCCGCCGATCTGCCGGTGAAGGCGCAGCCGATTCCTTATGCCGGTGTCGATGATTTCTGGACGCGGCCGTATCTGTTCGGCGATCTCGGCCGGACCCGGTTGAAGGAGCAGGGCATCTCGCTCGCGCTCACGCTCGGCGACGAGGCCGTCACCAACCTGTCCGGCGGCTCGCGCAACACGTCGGCCAATGCCGGGCAATTGTGGTTCGAGGCCAAGTTCGACATGGCCAAGCTCGCCGGCATCCAGGGCGGCCTGATCGGCATCACGCTGGTCGACCGCTTCGGCAAGAACCTCAACAGCGAGGCCGGCATTCCGGCGCTGCAGCTGACCAACGAGGTGTTCGGCCGCGGCAATATCCTGCGCCTCACCGAATTCTACTATCAGCAGAAGCTGCTCGATGACCGCCTCGTGCTGAAGGGCGGCCGGCTGCCGGTCGGCTCGGACTTCTTTTTCGGCCAGTGCGAGTTCATCAACCTGACGTTCTGCGGCGGCCAGCCCGGCAACATCCAGGGCGGCTACATCTACAACTGGCCGGTGAGCCAGTGGGCCGGCGTGGTGCACTACAACTTCACCAAGGAGTGGAAGCTGTCGGTCGGCATCTACGACGCCAATCCGAACTACCTGACGACGTCGGATGCCGGCGTCTATCTCGCGCCGGGTATTCCGCGCTCCAATCCGGCCTCGGGCGTCCTGGTGCCGGTCGAGGTGGTGTATGAGCCGAGCGGTCCGCTCAACGGCACCTGGCGGTTCGGCGGCTGGTATGACAACGCGTCGACCATCGACGGCGGTCTGCCCGGTGTCACCGGCGTCTACCTTGGCGGTCCTGGCGTGGGCGCTCAGAACCTCAGCGATTCGCGCGGCCGCTACGGCATCTACGAGTCGATCCTGCAGCGCCTGACCGTCGAGGGTCCGAAGGCGCAGGGCTGGTACACCTTCCTCAACACCAGCGTCGCCGATCACCGCACCGCCTATCAGGACTACCAGATCTCCTGGGGCATCAAGCACACCGGAACCTTCTCGTTCCGTCCCGAGGACGAGGTCGGCTTCGCGGTCGGAACCACCCACGTCAATTCGGCGGCGCTGACGCCGAATGCCGGCGGCAACGAGATTCCGCTGGAGGCCTGGTACGGCTGGCAGGCCACCGGCTGGATGAACCTGAAGTTCGACGCCCAGTACGTGATCAATCCGGGCGGCCGCGGCTTCAACGCTGCCGGCGTGAAGACCGGGAATGCAGTGGTCCTCGGCCTGCGCACGGTGGTGCACTTCTGAGTGGCGTGTCACGGGAGGGGCGGATGTCCAGCATCCGCCCCTTCCGGCCGGTTTGCTCCTGCCCATCCGGGTGGGGGCGCGATGCGTTGGTATCGGTTGACTCTTTTGCGCTGCGACACGACATCTCCCGGGCACTGCCGCGCCTGCCCAGGAGACCGCCATGACCGCAACCGACGTTCCTCTTGCCCCTGGCCAGCGCCTGGGCGACGAGGTCGTGGACTGGCTCACCAGCGGCACCCACGACGAACGCTTCATCGACAATATCTTCGCGCAGATGTGCATCCGCCTGCAGCGTGCGGGCGTGCCCGTCAAGCGGGCGTCGTTGCACGTGCGCATCAATCACCCGCAATGGCTCGGCGCGCGCATCGTGTGGAGCGACGGGATGGAGAGCTCCGAGATCGACCGCGTCGACTACGACGTCGGGTCGCGCTCCGAGTTCATCGGCAGCCCGGTGAGCGAGGTCTACCAAGGTGCCGACGAGATCCGCGAGGATCTGGCGCGCGATGCTGCGCTCGGCCGGCAGCATGGCGTCTATGACGACATGCGGGCGCTGGGCCTGACCGACTACGTCGCCTGGCCGATCCTGCACACGCTCGGCAAGCGCCACTGCGTCACCTTTTCGACTGACCAGCGCGGCGGCTTCAATGATGCCGAGATCGCTGCGCTGAAGCGGCTCCTGCCGGTGCTGGCGCTGGTCAGCGAGATCCGTATCAAAAACAGGCTGGCGCGCACCTTGCTCGAAACCTATGTGGGAACGCATGCCGGCGAGATGGTGCTGGCCGGCGCGACGCGGCGCGGCAGCGGCGAGACTGTGAGTGCGGCGATCATGATCTGCGATCTGCGCGACTTCACCAAGATCTCCGACAACTGGCCGCGCGACGACGTAATCGATCTGCTCAACGGCTATTTCGACGCGATGGTCGAGCCGATCACCGACCACGGCGGCGAGATTTTGAAGTTCATCGGCGACGGCCTGCTGGCGATCTTTCCGCTGAGCCAGCCCGGCGCCTGCGAGAACCTGCTGCACGCCGTCACCGGCGCCAAGCAGGCGATGGCTGACCTGAACGCGCGCAACGCCGAGAGCGGCCGCGAGCCGCTGCGCTTCGGCATCGGCATCCATGTGGGCGACGTCATGTACGGCAATATCGGCTCGCGCACGCGGCTCGACTTCACCGTGATCGGGCCGGCGGTGAACATGGCCTCGCGCATGGAGGCGCTGACCAAGCAGGTCGGACGTCCCGTGCTGATGTCGCGCGCGTTTGCCGAGCTGGTCGAAGGCCCGTTCGCGCTGGAGCGCGTCGGCGAATTCCCGGTGCGCGGCTTCAGCGACCCGATCGAGCTGTTTTCGTTCGAGGGGTAGAGACGTGTCGTGTAGCCCGGATGAGCGCAGCGACATCCGGGTTCACCACGACCGTCTGCGATGACCCCGGATGTCGCTGCGCTCGTCCGGGCTACGCGCTCGTGCTTGGCGCCTGAGCTAGCCAAACTCGCGATGGAGCCGCAGGAACGCCTCGGTCGGACGGTCATAGCTCACCAGCTTGACGTCGAGGTCGAAACCGGAGGCCAGCAGCAGCGCCCGGCGCAGCGCATCTTCGATCCAGGCGTCGTCGTTTCCGAACGCTCCGCCGCCCACGCTGGTGAGCAGCACGATGTTCCACCCGCGGGCCGCGTTGAGCACCGCGGCCCAGATCGTCGCCTCGTAGCTCGCCTCCAGGACAAGGCGCGCGAAGGATTCCCAATAGCGAGGCGCGGCTGAGCAATAGGCCACGGGAAGCGCGGAGCAGAACGCTTGCGACACCGTCGACATCGGCTCTATTGCGTCCGTCAGTTCGACATCGCTGTGAATGCCGATCCGAAGGTGTCCACGCAGCGCGTCGATCTCCTCAGGGCTGCTCGCCGCGAGCAGCGCGGTGATGGTATCGAGCCCGCTGCGGGTGCACAGCGCGTAGCCGTTGGTCATCGCCCAGAGCTCGCCGGTGTCGCGGGGCAGGCGGCTTCTCAGCGCCGCACCGAGATCTGCGAGCGCGTCGAGCTGCCGGTCGCGGGTCTGGCCTGATTGCTTCCCGACGGGAGCGAAGTAGTTCCGGTAGATGGTCGCTGCGCCGGCGGCGACCGCGCAGGCCGGCCCTTGTGTCGGATCGGACTGATAGATCGTCACGCCGTCTTCGGGTGTGGCGTGCGGTCCGACCATCTCCAGCAGGTTGAACTGCGACGCGACCTGGAACAGGGCGCCTGCGAACTCCGGAAGCAGATGCAGGGTGCGGACGTCACCGCTGACCAGGCCGACGCGAAGCTTCCCCGACCTGCACGGCGATTGCTGGGCTTGTCGCCGAAGCTCCGACAGGGTCGGAAGCTCGAGCCGTCCGGTCGCGTAGCTCCGGCCGTTGACGAGAGATGTGAGGCGTCCATTCTCGACCTTCAGTCGGGCCCGCGTGGAGGCATAGTCGACTTCCGTAAATCCCGTGAGCCTTTCGAACCAGTTCACGATTGCTCCTGCCATGTTCACGCCGGATCGAGATACGGCGCGACCAGCTCGCGCGTCTCGGCGCTGGTCACCTTAACTGCGGTGCCGACCCCCTAAACGAGCGATGAGTCGGGCGCAAGGCCAGTCAGAGCATCGACCAGGGCGGCCATTCCAGCACCTCCGGCGCGATGACAAGCAGGGTTGGCGCGACGAGTCCTCCTGCGACGCGGATTGCGGTCGTTGACCGTAGTGAGATCCCGCGTGCCTGGGCGAGCAGGGTCAGGACTCGAATCAAGACACCCGTGACGAAGCCGATCTTCGTCACAACCAGCAATGGTCCGCCGAGAAGGAACGGGGCGCACGGGGCGGAACAGCCATCAAATATCGGCGAGAACAATAAGTCGCGAAGACTGTGAACCCTCGTCACCAGCAGCGCAACAAGGGTCGCGATCAGCAGTGCGCGCCACGACGGAATCAGCGCAGCGATGGCGTAGCCGATGAGGCATGCGGCAAGCAATTCGGTTGCATAATCGAGCATCGATCGCGCTTCCTGCGATCACGCCCGATCGAGATACGGCGCCACCACCTCGCGCGTCTCGGCGCTGGTGACCACCGGCACGATCTCGAAGGTCATGCCGGAGTCGCGGGCATTGTCGAGGATCCATTGCTGCAACAGCCGAGCGTCGTCGCATTCCATCAGCTGGAAGCAGCGGTCGAAATTCGGCTCGATCCAGCTGCCGAGATATTTGAGGCCGTCGGGAAACTTGATCCCGGGGTCGCGCACGCGGCGATAGACCGGGATCGGATCGCGGTCCTTGAAACGTTCGATCACCATGAACAGCATGCGCGCCTCCGTGGCAGGTTCTGGCGCGCATTGTGAGCGGGT
Organism: Bradyrhizobium sp. HKCCYLRH3099; assembly: GCF_051167855.1. Lineage (NCBI taxonomy): Bacteria > Pseudomonadati > Pseudomonadota > Alphaproteobacteria > Hyphomicrobiales > Nitrobacteraceae > Bradyrhizobium > Bradyrhizobium sp. HKCCYLRH3099. The sequence continues at coordinate 218,070 of NZ_JBNPTW010000013.1, read as the reverse complement.
TTCGCCTCCTGTTCCAGATCGTTCCGGTTGTCTCGCGATCCGGCGCGGAGTCGCGCTCACCGTCCTCCCGCCATCATCCGGCTGAGGCAATTGTTAAACGCCATGGTGTCGCCGCCGGCGCCGTTGCGGCCATATTCCCAATGGCCCGTGGCGGGGTTGCAGCGACCGCCGATCTGGATGGCGCAGCGCTGGCTGATGCTGGTGCAGCGGCCGCCGCCGCTGACGCGCTTCGGCTCCGGCTCGGAGCGCATCGCTACCGCCGGCTCCTTCTTGCGGGTGGGCTCCTCGCGCTTCGCAGGCTCGGTCTGCTTCCTGGCGACCGGCTGGTCCTTGCGCCGGACGCAATCGCCGTCATCGTCGCGGATCTGGCCCGCGGGGCAGGCGATCGCGACGCAGCTCTCGCCTTCGGCGCGCTGCCCCGTGGGACAGAGCAGCGGACAGACGCGGCCGGACCTCGCCTTGACCGCATCGAGCGCATCGATGCTGGCGATCTTGATGTCGAACGTGGTGCCGGCCTGCTTGTTGAAGCGCTCCAGCGCGCGGCGCGCATTGCCGTCCCAATTGCCGCCGCCGTCGGCGCTGCTGCAGCCGACGCGGCGCAGCTCGGTCGCGAGCAGACGTGGAAGGTCGGGAGGCGGTGTCGCGGCCGGCTTGTCCGCCGGCGTGGGCAGCGCTGCGACGACGACCGGATCGGGCGATGCGGCCGGCCTCTCGGCCTCGGCTCGCTGGGGCGGCTCGGGCGGGCTGCGTGTGACTTCGGGCGCCGCGGGGGGCGCCGCACCGGATGCGCCTGACGCGAGCTTGGCGCGCTGCGCCTTGGCGAGCGCCGCGTAGAAGCCGGAGGGATATTTTTCGATGAATGCATCGAACGCCGCGGCGCTGCCGATGCGCTCGGCGAGTTCGTAGTCGCGCCGCATCGCCGCGTCGGGATCGGCGGCTGCGCTCGGCGCGGATGCCGCGGGCACCAGCGCGACATCATTGCCGCCGAGCGAGCCGTAGACATAGGGCTCCTGGCGATAGCCGGTCGCCTTCAGCACGTCGTCGCGGACGAAGCCGAAGGCGCGGCGCAGATCGAGGCCGGGCTTCGGCAGATGCGCGACCAGCGCCTGTGCGAACGGGCTGTTGCTGGCGTCGCCATCCGCGGCGGTCGAGCCCGCCTTGGCCGAGAACGCGATCATCGTGTTCGGGCTCGCCGGCTCGACCTTGGCGAGGCCGCGGCCGATGCTGCGCGAGGCGACGCTGCGCTTCATCGTCTTCGCAAACGGATTGTCGCGGCAGGCGTCGAGCACCACGAGCCGAAGCTGCTTGGCGGGCTCGATCGCGAACAGCACGCGCTCGAGCGCGATCGCCTCGTCGAGCACGTCGCTGTCGGCTTCCAGCGAGGCGTCGGTCGGGATCAGATAGTTGACGCCGTCGAGCTCGATGCCGTGGCCCGCATAGTAGATCACCGCGACCTCGGCCTCGCGCGCCCGCGCGCCGAACTCGCGCAAGGCGCGGCGCATCTCCTGAACGCCGAGATCGAGCCTAGTATCGACCCGTTCGAAACCTGCAGCGCGGAACATGTCGCCGACGAGCTTGGCGTCATTCGCCGGATTGGAGAGCCGCGCCACCGTCTTGTAGGCGGAGTTTCCGATCACCAGCGCGATGCGCTTGTCGGCCCAGGCGGCCGAGCTGGAACTGATGAGGACGAGCGCAAGTAATAGGTAACGAAATGCCGCCATCCCAGCTCCCCGCAGTCGATGGAGCGCCAGACTATCCGGCCATGTCGCCAAAGCAAGCCGATGCGTCCCGAGCGAGCGATCGGGATGCTTTGTTCAGCTACTGACCCGATGGCGTCCGCAGGCCGTGCCATGCGTCGCGGACCTGGTGATAGTGAACCTCGGGCAGATAGTCCGGCGTGTTCAGGTTGAGGTTCTTGACGTCGAGCCGGCCGACGGCGCTGAGCAGCGTGTAGGAGGCGATGACGCGGTCGCGCTGGGCGCCGATCAGCCGCGCCTTGGCCTGGATCAGGTCGGACTGTGAGTTGAGGACGTCCACCGTGGTGCGCTGGCCGCCCTGCGCTTCGCGCGAGACGCCCTGCAGCGCGACGGTGGCGGCCTTCACCTCGGCCTCGGAGGCGCTGACGGCGACCTTGGCGCCCTCATTGGCGACCCAGGCGCTGACCACGGCGGTGCGCGTCTGGTTGCGGATCTGGTCGAGCACGAGCCGGCTCTGCGCCGCGAGCTCCTTGCTCTGGCGCGTCTGTGAGGCCGCCGTGCCGCCGTCATAGATCGGCGCGGTGACGGCGCCGACGATCGAGGCCTGGTCGGTGCCGAAGGTGCCGAGCGTCTGGTCCGAATCGCGGCCGCGGCTGACGCTGCCCTGCAGGGTGACGCTGGGCAGCAGCGTGCCTTCGGCGATGCGGATCGAGGTCGAGGCGGCGTCGACGTCGAAGCTCGCCGCGGCGACCGCCGGGTTCTCCTTGTTGCCGAGCGCAATGGCGTCCTCGCGCGAACGCGGCAGCAGGCGGTCGACCGGATCGGCGGCGCGCAGCTGGCTCGGGGCCATGCCGATCACCTGCGCATAGGTGGCCTGGCTGATGGCGAGATTGACCTCGGCGGCGTTGAGGTCGGACAGGCCGCGCGACAGCCGCGCCTCGGCCTGCGCGGCGTCGGTCGGTGTGACGTCGCCGGCATTCAGCCGGCGCTGCGTCACCGCCAGCGTCTCGCGCAGGAAGGCGACGTTGGAGCGCTGCGCTTCGACCAGCGACTGGTTGGCGAGCACGTTGGTGTAGGCGGTGACGGCGTCGAGCAGCACGCCCTGGCCGACATTGCGCAGCGCCTCGCGGCCGGACTGCACCTGCAGCTCGGCCAAGCGCACGCTGTTGGCGGTGCGGAAGCCGTTGAACAGCGTCTGCGTGACCGTCACGCCGATGGTCCACGGCTTCAAGGTCGCGGTCTGAACGGTGTTGCCGGGCAGGAGATTGCGCACCGCCTGCAGGCCGCTGCTGAGGCTTGCGACCAGCTGCGGACGATAGCCGGCCAGTGCCTGCGGCACGTTCTCATCGGTGGCGCGCTGGCGCGCGCGCTCGGCGTTCAGCGCCGGATTGGTCTGATAGGCCTTCACCAGCGCGGCGGCGAGGTCCTCGGCGCGTGCTGGCGAGCTGATGGCGGCAAGGCAGGCTGCGAGGACCAGGCCGAGGCCGCTCCTTCGCGCACGTACCCTGCCGACGCCAAAATTCTTGGCCCGACCCACCATCCGACTCCGCCGCGTCCCACGATCTTAACCGATCGTTTACCTGTTTACGGCGCGGCGCTGCCACACACAAACCGGGGATGTGGAATCCGCCGGGCTTTTCCATGGTTTGTTGTGGCGCTCTCGCCACAGGACGGCGGTCGCGCCGCCATGGGATGGCCCCATTTCGACGCGCTCGGTAAGCAGGTGAGGGGCGCATCGCCAGCGCGTCCGCGAATCGATTCGCGGAGCTTTCGCGCGGTGGACGTCGGAGCTAGCGGTTCTTGTTCACCGGCTTGCGCTTCTCGATGAACGCGGCCATGCCCTCGGCGCGGTCCTCCAGCGCGAAGGTCGCGTGGAAGAGGTTGCGCTCGACGTTCATGCCTTCGGAGAGCGGGGTCTCGAAGGCGCGGTTGACGGCCTCCTTGGCCATGGCTGCTGCTGGGCGCGACATCGACGCGATCTTCTCGGCCGCGGCCATGACTTCCTCCAGCAGCTTGTCCGCCGGCACGACGCGGCTGACGAGGCCGGAGCGCTCGGCCTCGGCGGCATCCATCATGCGGCCGGTGAGGCAGAGGTCCATCGCCTTGGCCTTGCCGATCGCGCGCGTCAGGCGCTGCGTGCCGCCGATGCCGGGGATGGTGCCGAGCGTGATTTCCGGCTGGCCGAATTTGGCGGTGTCGGAGCAGATGATGAAGTCGCACATCATCGCGAGCTCGCAGCCGCCGCCGAGCGCGTAGCCGGAGACCGCGGCGATGGTCGGCTTGCGGCAGCGCGCGACGCGGTCGCCGCCGATCGCGGTGAAGTCGCTCGAGAACATGTCGATGAAGCTCTTCGGCTGCATCTCCTTGATGTCGGCGCCGGCCGCGAAGGCCTTCTCGCTGCCGGTGATCACGATGCAGCCGATGGCGTCGTCGGATTCGAGGTCGTCGACCGCCGCGGCGATCTCGCGGAAGACGCCGAACGACAGCGCGTTGAGCATCTTCGGCCGGTTCAAGGTGATGACGCCGACGGCGCCTTTGCCCTCGACGATGATGTGCTCGAAAACGCTCATGGCCCAACCCCCGCAAATCAAAACAGCGGGCAATGTGCCCGCTGGATCGATGCGCATCAAGTGTGGCGAGGCGCAGGCCTCAGATCATGCCCTCAGACCATGAACATCCGCGCCGCCGAGCCCAGAGTGAGCAGGGTGCCGCAGGCGATGAAGATCTTGCCGATGATCGAGGCCTTGTCCCAGCCCGAGCTGTCGTCATTGCTGACGGTGACGAGGTTCACGGTGGCGCTTTCCGTGCCCGCGGCAGGCTCGCTCGGCGCGGCATCGGCCGATTGCGCGGGCGGCGCGGCTTGCGCCTCGGCCGGCATCGGCGCGGGAAACCCGTCCTGTTTCAACCCGTCCTGCTTCGCAGCCGGCGCACTGTCGGAGCCCACCGGCAGGAACGGGCTGTAACCCTGTTGCTCGGCCGCAGGCGCCAATCCAGTGCCAACAAGGCCCAGAACGAACGCGGCGGCAATGATCAATGCTGAACGTCCACTGGCTTGGATCGTCATCGTCGGCCTTCTCCCCATCCCGCCAGCCCAAGTGGGAGTGAGACCCCGACAGATGTCGAGAACGGGGCAGAAAATGGGTATCTTCCTGCCGGTGACGGCAAAAGATGGGCGACGCCCGGCTGAGACATCAGCCTTGGCGGCGCAGCCAACAAACCTCGCCCCGCACCGAACGATTCGATGCTATGGAGCGGTCCCAGGGAACAGTTCAAGACTTGCCCGCTGGCGTGCTCTCGATGTGGCGTAACTCGGATGCTTCCGAGGCCAAGGCCGAAATCACGAATTCGTGATCAGTTGGCGTGCGCGTAACAACGGGGCCGTAGCGGCGAACTTCTGGGGGTGGGAGCCTAGGTGCGCGAGCGTGACGACGAGTGGACGGCCTGGATGCGCCAAGCCGTCGCCGGTGACGACCAAGCCTATCATCGTCTGCTGAAGGCGATCACGCCGGTGCTGCGCGCAGCATCGCGGCGCGGGCTTGCGCGCGCCGGTCAACCGCCAGACCAAGCCGAGGACATTGTGCAGGAAATTCTGTTGGCGGTGCATCTCAAGCGGCATACCTGGGACGTCAACGCGCCGTTCGCGCCCTGGCTGTTCGCGATCGCGCGCAACAAGCTGATCGACACGCTGCGCCGGCGCGGCCGCCGCGTGTTCGTCGACATCGACGATTTTTCGGAGACGCTGGCGGACGAACCGCCGGCGCCGACGGTCTCGGCCACCGAGGTCGACGCCCAGTTGAAGACGCTGCCGCAGCGTCAGCGCGACGTGCTGCAGTCGATCGCGGTCGAGGCGGCCTCGATCAAGCAGACCGCCGCCAAATTCGCCATGAGCGAGGGGGCGGTGCGGGTGGCGCTGCACCGCGCGCTCTCCACTCTCACGGCCAAGCTACGGGATACATGATCATGGACACCGATCAGCTCATCCGCACCCTTGCCGCCGACAATGCGCAGCGTGCGCAGCCGGTCGGCATCATCATGGCGCTGGCCCTGATGGCGGCGACGCCGGTCTCGACCGCGATGCTGCTGATCGGCCTCGGCGTCCGTCCGGACATCTGGCTTGCGGTGCGCAATCCGTTCTTCGACCTGAAATTCGTGGTGACCTCGGCGCTGGCGATCCCGGCGCTGATCATCAGCCTGCATCTGTCCCGCCCCGAGGCGTCGCTGCAGGGCTGGAGCTGGCTCCTGATCGCACCGGTCGTCATCCTGGTCGGCGGGATCGCCGCCGAGATGATGCTGCCGCAGCGGTCGCCGATGCTGACGCGGATGGTCGGCCACAATTCGATGCTGTGTGTCAGCGCCATCCCGGTGCTGTCACTGCCGCTGCTGACGGCGGCGTTGTTCGGGCTGCGCCATGGCGCGCCGTCGCGTCCGGCGGCGGCAGGCGCGATCGCCGGGCTGGTCTCCGCCGGCATCGCGGCCACGCTCTACGCCGCGCATTGCACCGATGATTCCCCGCTGTTCGTGGCGACCTGGTACACCCTGGCCGCGTCGATCGTAGCCGGGCTCGGCGCCCTGATCGGCCCGAAGGTGCTGCGTTATTAGTTGCGGCTAGGCCTGCACGGGCACCGCGCCATCCTGCACGCGGTGGAAGCGCAGCACCTGCTGCGCGGTGGCGCGACGGAGGCGCTGATAGGTGGCCTTGCACGCCTCGAGATCGGCGGGCGGGGCGCTTGTCGGCTCATCGCGCATCAGCTCGTGGCGCATCAGGATGATCGACTTGACCGTCGGCCAAGCGAGGCCCGCGACCTTGGCGAGGATCATCACGCCTTCGGCGCGGCTCTCGATCATGATGCTCTCGGCGACCGCGATCGGAACGTTGGCCATCGCCGCCACCGCGGCATTGGCCTCGTCGAATTTGCCCTGCCTGGTGAACTCGAGGACGAGCCCGTCGTCGAGACGGCCGTCGGCGTGCAGCGAGCGCACCAGCGCATGGGCGATCTCGGTCTGGCTGGTCAGCGCCACCGCGCTCGACCGCGCGCGCCGGCCAGCGGTGCGGACCGCCGATGAGACCTCCTGCGCGAGATTGGGGTTGGCGGCTTCGAGCCGCGCACGAACGGTGGCGGAGGCCTTCGCGACCAGCTTCAGATAGAGGTGCCGCGGCAGATTGGGGCGCATCGCCAGGCATGCCGCCAGGCCTTCGTCCAGGCTCGCGCGGTCGACGAGCGTGTCGAAGCTCGACTGCGACACGTCAGCGCCGGGATTGCTGACCGTGCTGTGAACGACCTCGTCGTTGCCGCGCCGGAGCAGGATGTCGGTCACGGCCCGGCTGATCACGCGACGGAGCGAAATGGCCAACAGATGCGCCTGGCTCTTGGTTTCGGCGGTGCGGATCAGCGCGGCCTCGTCGAGCCGCTCGGACTTCGACAGCACCGGCCCCGCGACCTCGATCGCGTCATCGTCGGCGAGCCGGTGCAGCGTCCGCGGTGGCGCGGAGTCGAGCGGCGCCAGCCGCTGGGCGAGCAGGGCGCGCGCCGAGACCTCGATATGGTCGATCAGGCACTCGAAGACGTCGTCGAACAGCGCGACCTGGACGTCGGCGAAATCAGCGGCGCCGCTGACGAACAGGTCGGTGACCTTGCGCAGCGTCTCGACCCGCCGCACCACGGTGCCGTGGGCGAGCGTGTCCTCGAGCTCGTCCAGCAGACTATCACTCGGGTTCGATTTCGAACTCATCGCGGCACGATCATGCTTTCAATGTCACGCACTGGTCACGCGGTTGCGTCCGTCTGCCTTCGATTGGTAGAGCGCGCGGTCGGCTCGGGCGAGCAGCGAGTCCGCGGTCTCGTCGCCGCGCAGCGAGGCAACGCCGGCCGAGAAGGTGACCTGCACATCGGTCGAGAATGCGCTCCAATCCTGGTCGGCAATGATCCGGCGCAGACGTTCGGCCAGGCGCCCCGCCGCGTCCGCCGGAGCGCCGGGCAGCAGCAGAAGGAATTCCTCGCCGCCATAGCGGCCGAAGCGGTCGCCGCCGCGAATATTGGCGAACATCGTGATGGCAAAGGTGCGCAGCACCTCATCGCCGGTCGGATGGCCGCGCGTATCGTTGATGCGCTTGAACCAGTCGAGATCGATCAGCACGACCGAGCACGGCCTGCCGATCTGCCGCGCCCGCGACATCTCGTCCTCGAGCGCAAGCATGATCGCGCGCCGGTTCAGCGTGCCGGTGAGCTCGTCGAGCTCGGCGAGCTCCTCGATGCGGCGATTGGCTTCCTTGAGCGATTGTCCCCGCTGATACAGCGTCTGGCGCAATGTGCTGGAAATGAGGCCGAGGATCATGCAGCCGGCGATCGTGAGCAGGAACACCAGGAGAGTCGCGAGCCGTTCGAGACCGTTGCCGTGCGGCATGCCGAGCGGCTTGTCGGTGAGCAGGAACAGACCGGCCAGCCCGACCGCGAGAAAGGTCCAGCAGATCGCGCTCTGGCGCGGCGTCGACCGCAGGGACGCAAAGCTGACGACGATGTAGAGCGTGCAGAGGAACAGGATGCTGACATCAGGCGCGATGTAGCAGAACGCAACCGTGATCATCATGCTGACGAGCGATTGCGGCACGACGAGATAGTGATCGCGGAAGCGATCGTTGAAGCCGCTTTCCGACAACGCGGTCCACAGTGCGACGGTGAGCAGGCCGATCGCCGCATAGGCCGGAGCAATGGCGACCGGCACGGTGCCGGCTTGCGCGTAGATCAGCAGGATGACGGCGTCGATCACGTAGCATCCGGCGATCAACGCCAGCATCTGCCGCCGCCGCGCGGCACGACGCGCGCGCAGATCGCCGGCCAGGGGCGAGGGGACGCTCCCGGTCTCGGCCACGTTGGGCCTGGGAAAAGGCGGTGCCGTCGTGCCCATCTGCTCGCAATTCTTCGCCGTCGCAAAAAATCTACGTGGGAAGCATTTAACTTTGGTATCTATGGAACTGGGATGGAGATCACGTCGCGCGCAGGCCGCGACAGGGAATCTACGGGATTGGGCGCAGTTGGTGGACGGGACGTGAGATGACAGGTGGGAACCCGGTGGTCGCGATCGGCCCGGGCGCTGCAGCACAATTTTTTGATCTGTGCGCGGGCTCACAGTTGGGGACGTATCTTTCCGGTATTTTCAAGAATTTTGCGGTTGTATTCGAACCGCACCCACCTTCCTCCAGACCAATCTTGCGAGACGGCCATTGAGCGTGACAGCAGCGGCGTCAGACGAAACCCTGATTGCCCGGATCGCTCAAGGCGACCGGCTCGCCATGCAGGTGCTGTACGGACGGCACCATGTCAGGGTGTACCGTTTCGGGCTCCGGCTCGTGCGGGACGAACAGGTCGCGGAAGACCTCATCAGCGAGGTTTTTCTCGATGTATGGCGTCAGGCCGGCAAGTTCGAAGGCCGCTCTGCCGTCTCCACCTGGTTGCTGGCGATCACCCGGTTCAAGGCCCTGTCGGCACTACGGCGCCGCAAGGACGTTGAGTTGGAGGACGAAGCCGCCAACGCGATCGAGGATACGTCCGACGATCCGGAAGTGGCGGTACAGAAGAAGGATACCGGGGAAGCCCTGCGGAAGTGCCTGACGGCGCTCTCGCCCGACCACCGGGAGATCGTCGATCTCGTCTACTACCACGAGAAATCCGTGGAGGAGGTGGCCGAGATCGTCGGAATTCCCGAGAACACCGTGAAGACGCGCCTGTTCTATGCGCGTAAGAAATTGGCCGAACTCCTGAAGGCGGCCGGCATTGAGAGAGGCTGGCCATGATGGCTTTGAGCAAGAAGATGCTGGAGCAAGAGCCCGGTGACGTCGAACTGCTGCTGCCGTGGTACGCCGCCGGCACGCTGAGCGCGCGCGACATGCGCCGGGTTGAGGAGGCGCTGGCCGAGGACGCTGATCTCGCCAGGCAATATGCCGAAATCCAGAAGGAATATGCCGAGACCATCGCGCTGAACGAGAGCCTCGGCGCGCCGTCGATGCGCGCGATGCAGAAGCTGTTCGCGGCGATCGATGCGGATCCGGTGCAGAAGCCCGCGGTGCCGCGCGGCTTCGGCGCGCGGCTGATGGGATTCTTCGACAGCCTCTCGCCGAAGACGCTGGCTTGGACCGTCAGCCTCGGTGCGCTGCTGGTGCTGGCGCAGGCCGGCGTGATCGGCGCCGTACTCATGCGCTCGCAGACCACCTATCAGACCGCTTCGGTCGCTCAGGACAATGTCGCCGCCGAGCCGCCTGCAAAGGCGAAGGTCGCGCCGCCGCCCAGTGCTCCGGCGATGGCTCCGGCATCTGAGCCGGCCCGCGACAGCATGGCGCGGTCGCAGGTGGCGGAAGCTCCGGCTCCGGCGGCGCCGCTCATCCGCGGCCTCGGGCCGCAGGTCGCCGGATCGCCTGCGCCGGCCTACGCGCTGGTGCGGTTCGCGCCGGATGCGCGCATCGCCGACATCACGGCGCTGCTCGACAGCTATCAGGCTTCGATCGTCGAGGGCGCCAAGGGCGGCCTGTTCAAGCTGCAGCTCGGCGGCCGACCGCTGTCAAAGGCCGAAGCCGACGCCCTGATCGCGCGTCTCGCGGAGGAGAAGATCGTCGGTCTCGCGGTCGCCGCGCAATAATCTCTCTCACCGACGTGGGAGAGCGACCGATGTCCTGCCAAGGCTCGTATCAAGGCCCGCATCAAGGCCTTCCCCGAGGCGCTCGGCCGCGCGCCGGGATCGCCGCATGCGTCGTCGCGGTCGCGATGCTGATCGTTGGGGGAACGCTGTCCGCGCAGGCCCAGGCGATGATGCGGTCGCCCGCCATCAACATTCCCAGCCGTGTGCCGAGTATCAATCCCAGCGCGGCGCTGCGGACGCCGCCGCCCAGTATGGCGCTCCGCCCGGCTCTACCCAACGCGCGCTACGCGCCGAATCTGCAGGTCCGCTGCAGCCCGGTCGACCGCGGCGTCGCGGGCGAATGTCTGGACCGTCCGTCGGCCGAGGCCGGACAGGACAAATCGGCCAAGACGGCGGCGAACAAGCGCGGCTCGAACAGCGGCAGGTCGGACAAGGGGAGTTCAGCCAAGTCAGCCCAGCGCCGCGCGCCCAGCGCAGTGGCAGCCGCTGATGAGCAGACCATCGCCAACGAGCTGGTCGCCGAGATCGACGGCAGCCTCTCGGCCGAGCAGGCCGACGCGCTGGCGCGCCGCCATCGCCTGCAGCGCGTCAGCTCGCAGGCCTTTCCGCTGATCAATGCGACCATCGGCCTGTTTCGCATCACCGATCGCCGCTCGGTCGAAACGGTGCGCCGCGCGCTCTTAGCCGACACCAGCGTGCGCTCGGTGCAGCCGAACTACCGCTATCAGCTGCAGCAGCAGGCGCCTCCGGCCGAGGGCGATCCGGCCCAATACGCGCTGGCGAAGCTGCGGCTGCCCGAAGCCCACCGGCTGGCGCAGGGGGCGAACGTCACGATCGCCGTGATCGATTCCGGCGTCGATCTCAAGCACCCCGAATTCGTCGACGCCGCGTTCGATGCCTTCGACGCGCTCGGCGGCGACGCGGAGCCGCATGTGCACGGCACCGGTATCGCCGGCGTGATCGTCTCGCACAAGCGGCTGATGGGCAGCGCACCCTTTGCGCGCATCATCGCCATCCGGGCCTTCGGCGTGACCAAGAAGGGCGGCGGCCCGGAGAGCAGCTCCTACGTCATCCTGAAGGCGTTGGACTACGCCGCCTTGCATGGCGCCCAGATCATCAACATGAGCTTTGCCGGCCCCAAGGATGCGGTGATCGAGCGGGCGATCGCGGCGGTGGCGGCGAAGGATCTCGTCATGGTCGCGGCCGCCGGCAATGCCGGCGCGAAATCTCCGCCGCTCTATCCAGCCGCCAATCCGAACGTCATCGCCGTGAGCGCGACCGACACGAGGGATCAACTGCTGGCGGCGTCCAACCGCGGCAACTACGTCGCGCTCGCGGCGCCCGGCGCCGACATCTTCCTGCCGGCGCCGGACGGCAAGTATCAGGTCATTTCGGGCACCTCGTTCTCGGCGGCCTATGTCAGCGGGCTCGCGGCCCTGGTGCTGGAGCGCAATCCGGCGCTGAAGCCGGAAACGGTCCGCACCGTGCTGACCAAGACCGCGCGCGATCTCGGCTCGCCCGGTCAGGACGATCTGTTCGGGGCAGGGCAGGCGGACGCGCTGGCGGCGGTCCAGGCGGTACTGTCTCCCCGGGATGCGCCGGCGATGTCAGCTGCTCCGGCGGCCAAGCCGCGCGACAGCGGACAGGACGCCGCACCTGCGCGCGACCTGCGTCCGGCCTCTGCTGCGACCATGGCGACCGGAGACACTCCGGCGGCCGGTGCCCTGCGTCCGGCGCAGCAGTAGCGTCAACGTTTTCGTGATCCAAAAATCCCGCCGTCGCTTTGAACGGGGGCCCGGGCGATCACGACAGAAGGTATGTGGGAGCGGTGATCCTCTCCCCAAGCTATATCAGGCGCGAGCGCCCATCCACCCCAAGCGCCCATATGGCTCTGAGCCGTCCGGTTGTCCCCCCGGACGGCTCTTTCATTTTTGGCCGCGCTTGAGCGGTGGCTCGGCGCCGGGTCCGGATCATCGGCGGTGGCCGGCCCGCGCGGCATCTCTCAGGTTGAGTTTTTGGATCGCGGATCGCGCGGGCGTTGCCGAGCGGAGCAAAAGCCCGAAAACTTGCGGTCAAAATTTCCGCGCAACTACGGTTTGGCCGCCAAACAAGATGGCGATAGCTAGACTTTGTTAACCTTTTCCACAAAATATTCACGTCACGTTGCGTTGATTCGTGCCGAGTGCGTCCGTCCCCTTATTTCACGGGCTCCCCTATGACACATCGACCGGACGTGGCTTGCAGCCGCGAACTGGCTGCACGCTGGTGCGCGCTCGCCGAACGGCGCCTCGACCATCTGAGCGAGCTGTTTCAGAGCGGTCGCTGGCGCCGCTATTACACCGAGCAGTCTCTCATCGAGGACATCCGCCACGCCAAGGCGGCCGTCGCCACCTGGAAGTCGCTGTCCGCGGAGCCCCAGCCGGTGATGCCCGAACGGGCGATGCCCAATCTGGCGAGGCCCAATCCGGTGAGGCCGGAGGTGGTGAGCATCGTGCCGAGCCCGGCACCCTCCATGATCATGGCCGCGGCACCCGTGGTGGCACGGCACGTGGAGCCTGAGCCGGCGCTGCAACGTCCGATCGAGCTGCCGCGCACACTCGAAGCCATTCTTTCGGAATCCGAGATCATCGTGGACAGCGAGATCGAGGTGGTCGGATTCGACCTGGCCGAGGATCTGCCCGAGGATGGCTTGGATGGTGGCCCGGAGGGTTACTTCGAGGATCGCCTGGAGGATGACCTGGAGCCGGATTACCCGACCGACGAAGAGGTCGAGCCGGAGCTGACGGTCGCGCCTGCCCGCATTGACATGGCCGCGCTCGAGCAGGCTCTGAGCATCGGGATGGACTCCGGCGCCGATGATGAGGATCCGGTGGTCGATCTCGACGCCATCGAACGCCGCTATCCGGCCCTGGCTGTCGCCTATTGATCCGTCATCGCGTGACGGCGTTGCCGGTCACGGTGAGCTGCGCATAGCGTTGCGCGGTGTCTTGCGTCAGGTCGGGCGTGACCGGCTTGATGTGATCGAGCCCGATCACCGCGCCGCGCGGCGTGCCCGAGATGATGTTGTTGGTGACGAGCGCCGTTCCTCCTCCCGGAAAGACGGACAGGCCGACGCCCGCCAGCGCGTTGCGGATGACGTTGCCGGAAATGACGACGTCGCGGAGATAGCGGCCCCAGCCGGCGACGATGCCATAGGACGGAGCATTCTCCACGACGTTGCCGGTCACCGACGAATCCGCCTCGACATAGATGCCGATGCCGGCATCGTCGTCGGGCGCGGTGCCGATCGGGCGCTTCGGAATCAGGTTGCGGATGATGTTGCCCTGGACGACGGCGATGCGGCCGCCCTCGTTGAAGTTGCAGACGGAGACCCCGAAGGCGGCGCCGTCGACCGTATTACCCGATATGACGGCGCCTTCGAACGAGAACTCCGAATACAGCGCGACCTCGCGGACGTCGGTCACGCTGTTGCCGACGATCTGGATGGCGGAGGCGGAATTGCCGCGCACCGCGGAGTAGTCGCAGTTCCTGATGCGGTTGCCTCTGATGATGACGTTGCCGGCGCGGAAGGCGTTGATCGCGTTGCCGTACTGGCCGGAACCGCCGGGTCCGGCCTTGATGTCCTCGATGCGGTTATCGAGCACCATCGTGCCGTCGTCGCCGATCGCCGTGCGCAGGATCTCGATGCCGTTGTCGCGGGTGCCCTTGATGGTGTTGCGCGAGACGATCAGCCCGAGCGCATCGAAGGAGACGATGGCAGTGACCGCGATATCGGTGAGGACGTTGCCGCTGACGTCGCCGGAGACCTGCTCGAGCCAGATGCCGCTGCCGCCGGAGCGGATGATCTCGCAGTCGACGATCCTGACATCGCGGCCCGCCGCAACGTGAAGCAGGCCGCGGCGCTGGGGCAAAGCAATGCCGCTGCCGTCGAGCGAGATGCCGCTGATGCCGAGACCGTCGGCACCTTCGGCCGAGAGCAGCGAGGGGCCGCCGCCGGTGAATACAAGCTTCGTCGCACCGCGGACGCCGATGAGCTGGCTGCCTCTGCCGAGGCGCAGCATCGAGCTGCGATAGATTCCGGGCGGCAGCGCCAGCGGCGCCTGCGCTCGCGCGGCTTCGTCGATCGCGCGCTGCAAGGCGCGGGTCTGGTCGTCGGGACTGTTCGGCTTGACGCCGTACTGGGTGGCGTCGCGGCCGAGCGCGGCGGTCAGCGGGGTGGCCTGCGCCGGCTCGCTCGGCAGCGCCAGGGCGCCGGCGGCACCGGCCACCGTGGCGCCGATCAGGTTGCGGCGTTTGACGTCCATGAGGTCAGGCTCGCGTGGGTCAGCTCTGGTTTGCTTGAGATAACGCGAAAGCGCTGACAGCCGGCTTTTGAGCAGCGTCGCAGGCCCTGTTTGTTGCGGGTAGGGTTAAATCTTTACCCGCGGGGACGGCTGTCTGAGGCACCAAGGCGGATCGTTTCTTGAGCTGATATTCGGCGGCTTGTGCGCACCTCTCCCCGCGTGCGGGGAGAGGTCGGATTGCATCGAAGATGCAATCCGGGTGAGGGGGGGCTTTCCGCGGGGCCCTTGCGTGTGGCTGCCCCTCACCCCAACCCTCTCCCCGTGAAGGACGGCTGTCCTATTCACAGATCTTGCCAAGTGTTTTGATTGCTGATTCCGTGGGTTAGGCAACGACGCGCGGGAAGAGGCCATGTCTGGAGCAGGATACGGGCTGGGTCGGTTTGGCGACTTGCGGCTGCAAAAAGGGGGGCCCATTTGCATGCTGCGCTGGTCAAGCGGCCCTGCTCTTGCGTGCGCCAATTGGCGCGCTGCGACCGTGCGCGCGAGATGCAATTCACGCGCTTCCTTCGTAACAAGGCAGTGACGGCAAAGGAGATCGCATCCTATGCGGCGGAGCAGACAGCTGCTCGCGCGAGCGAACGTGATATTATTGTCGCGCAGGATACGAGCGAGCTTGCGCTGGGCGGCCGACGCGCGAAGGCCGATGGCTATGGACCGATCGGCAAAGGCGGGGCTCTGCGCGGCGTCTTGCTCCACGCTGCCCTTGCGGTGGATGCCAGCACTGGCGGCGTCATCGGGTTGGTCGATGCCGAGGTCTGGAACCGGAAAGGCGGCAAGACGAAGAGTCGGCGATCGCGAAAGACAGCCGAGAAGGAATCGCAGCGCTGGATCGATACCACGCAGTGCGCTGCAAAAGTGCTGAAGAAGGCCGCGAGCATTACCGTTGTTTCCGATCGCGAAAGCGACATGTACGAGTATTTCGCGCAGCGTCCTGAAGCGGTGCATCTGGTGGTGCGCGCCTGTCAGAACAGACGCATTGCGACCGATGAGGGCGAGCAGATCGAGTTGCTGTTCGCGCATATGGATGCACTGCCCGAGCAAGGCCGGTCCAAGGTCGATATCCCGGCGGCGCCGGGCCGCAAGGCCCGTTCCAGCGAACTCGCGGTCCGCTTCGCTCCGATCGTCTTGCGCAGGCCGCGCCAGTGCGCCGCCACTTTGCCGGAGACCGTCGCCCTGACCATGGTCGATATCCGCGAGGTCCGCCCACCAGCGCAAGGTAAACCGATCCACTGGCGGCTCATCACGACGCGACCGGTGACCAACCTCAAGGAGGCAAGCCGGGCCATCGAAGCCTATCGAATGCGCTGGGTCTCCGAGGAATATTTCCATACCCTCAAGACTGGTGGCTTCGACGTCGAGGCCGCCGATATCAGCGAGCCTGAGGTCATGATCCGCTTCGTCGCAGCCATCGCTGTTGCAGGCGTCACCGTGATGCAGCTTGTCAAAGCGCGTGACGGCACCACTCACCAAAGCGCTCTCGAGGTGTTCGAACCTACCGATCTGCCAATCCTCGAAGCCATCTCCGCCGGACTGCCAAGCAGGACCGCGCGCCAGAAAAATCCATATCCCCAGGATTCGCTCGCCTTCGCCGCTTGGGTGATCGCACATCTCGGAGGATGGGACGGCTACTACGGAAAGCCCGGGCCGAAAACGATGCGCCTCGGCCTCGAAGCCTTCGAACGCATCAAGTTCGGCACGGGACTGAGGCTTCGCGATGTGTGAATCGGACAGGTGAAGGACGGGGAGAGGGGGCGCACTGGCGGTGATGCGCGAGCTCGGCTTCAACTCGTAAGCTCTGTCAATTCGATCGCATTGAAGCGATTGATGCTGATGAGTTCGATTAAGCTTTCATCCGCGCGAGCTTCACCAGCTCCATCAGCATCGCCTCGCCGGCATCGACGAGCGCTTCCAGGGTGATGCGCGAGCTGCCGTGCCGCAATGTCGTGCTGGCGCGCGGCAGTGGGGGAATGTGGATGAAGGCGGCGAGCCCTGGACCGCCTGGCACCCGCGTCGCCTCGATCGCGCGCCAGCTCAAATAGTTGCAGAGATAGCTGCCGGCATCGCGCGACGGCCTTGCGTCGATGCCGGTGGCGCGGGCGGCGCGCAGCAGCCGCGCCATGCGCGGACCGAACGGCATCGGATGCGCACCTGGCACGATGACGCCCTTGCGCGCGATAGCGCGGTCGGCATCGGGGAAAGTCGCCGTCACAGCGTTGCGGGCGCGGGTCTCGATGCGGAGATAGGAGGTTCGCCCGGCAAGGCCGAACATCAGCAGCGCGTGCGGCCGCCGCTCGGCGATCAGCTGTGGCAGCTCACGATCGACCGTGCTGTAGGTGACGTGAAAGATGTGGCTGCTGATCTCGACGTGATCGAGCGCGGGCCGGCGCAGTGCCGCGAGACGCTTCACCAGCGGCATGGTCGGGTTGAACGGCGCGCCGGGGAACGGGCCGAAGCCGGTGATGAGAATGCGGACCCGACCGCTCACTTCAGCAGCTCCGCAAGCTGCTCGGCCGCAAGCGCCGGCGCGATGCGGCCTTCGGCGACCTCCGCTTCGAGCTTCTTCACCTTGGCACGGATCGACGTATCGGTGCGCAGCCGCGCCATCAGCCGCTGCTCCAGCATGGTCCACATCCATTTCACCTGCTGGTCGCGGCGGCGCGCGGCGAACTCGCCTGAGGCAACCATCGCCTTGCGATGTTCGACGACCTTCTGCCACAGCTCGGCAATGCCCGAGCCCGCCATCGCCGAATAGGTCACGACCGGTGGATGCCAATGCTCGGAGCGGGGCGCGAGTAGATGCAGCGCGCCGCGATAGTCGGCGGCGGTGATGTTGGCGCGCTTGACGTTGTCGCCGTCGGCCTTATTGATCGCGATCATGTCGGCGAGTTCGACCAGACCCTTCTTGATGCCCTGCAGCTCGTCACCGCCGCCGGGCAGCATCAAGGCGAGGAAGAAGTCGGTCATGTCGCAGACCGCGGTCTCGGATTGGCCGATGCCGACCGTCTCCACCAGGATCACGTCGAAGCCCGCGGCCTCGCACAACAGCATCGCCTCGCGCGTCTTGGCGGCGACGCCGCCGAGCGTGCCGGAGGACGGCGAAGGGCGGATGAAGGCGTTGGTGTCATGCGACAGCCGCGCCATCCGCGTCTTGTCGCCGAGGATGGAACCGCCGGTGCGTGCCGAGGACGGATCCACCGCGAGCACCGCGACCTTGTGGCCTTGCGCGATCAGATGCATGCCGAGTGCATCGATGGTGGTCGACTTGCCGACGCCCGGCGAGCCGGTGATGCCGACCCGGAACGCGTTCCCGGTCTGCGGCAGCAGCGTCTGCACCAGCTCGCGCGCGGATGCCTGATGATCGGCCCGGCGGCTCTCGATGAGGGTGATCGCGCGCGCCAGCGCCGCGCGGCTGCCGGAGCGGATATCGTCGGCCAAAACCGTGATGTCAGGCGAAGACGGGGAGCGAGGGGACATGCGCCCGTTATACCGGATGCGCGGCGCGCGGCCAGCTAGTTGTCGTCCGCATCCTTCTTCGGCCTGGCGCCGGCGAAGATCGCCTGGCCCTCGGGCGAGAGATACGGTTTCAGGGTCTCCCACGGCACGAAGGCGACGTACTGGCCTTCGGCGTAGGGGCCGACCGCGTAGGGCGGATAGTGGAAGGTGAGGCCGGAGCTCTTGCCGGCTTCCGTGGAGGGAGCGAGCGTCACCGCGCCGATCTTCAGGAGCTTCGGCTCCAGACCTTTGAACCATTCGGCGGTCGCGGTCTCCGTCGCATCGCGCTTCTTTTTCTCGGCCTTGAGCGAGGTGATAACGCCCGCGAGCATCGCCTTCATCGCGGGACCATTGTCGGCGGTCTCGGTGAAGAAGGGGCGGATGCTGATCGGCTTGGCGACGGTCTTGTCCCACAGGATGGTGTTGACATCGCTGTTCGGATGCGCGCCGCCGGTGTCCATGTAGTCGTCCCTGAGCACGCTGACGTAGCGGCCGGCGACGACCGAGCGGAGCGAATATTTGCGCTCATACGACCATTTGCGGTCACGGAACGCTTGCGGGTCCTCCTTGCGCTCCTTGGCGGCGTCGGCGGCGTTCCGGTCGATCCACTTCCTGCCATCGGCAAGACAATAGGCGGCGAGCGGCCCGTCGGCCTTGATCTGCGCATCGAGCGTGACGTTGGCCTCGACCGCCTTGGTGTTGATGGTGGCGTCCGGCTTGGGTTCGGCGGCGAAAACGGGAGACGCGGCAAGGAGGCCGAGGAGGGCGGCAATGCAGAGCGAGGAACGGGTCATGGCAATTCAAATCCGGTGGATCAAGATGCGTATCGCTGGGGATCGCGGAGGTTCATGGCCGCATATGCAACGGCGCGCGATCGCATGACCGCGCGCCGGCAGATGATGCAGCAAACTCTAAAAGACTACTCCGCCGCCTCGCTGTGGCCGAGCCGCGCGTTGAGCTTATGAATCAGTTCCTCGGCGGCGTCAGCGATGACCGTGCCCGGCGGGAAGATCGCCTCGGCGCCGGACTTGTAGAGCGCGTCGTAATCCTGCGGCGGCACCACGCCGCCGACGATGATCATGATGTCCTCGCGGCCTTGCTTCTTCAACGCGGCCTTGAGCTCCGGCACGGCGGTGAGATGGGCTGCGGCGAGCGAGGAGACGCCGAGAATGTGGACGTCGTTCTCCACCGCCTGGCGGGCCGCCTCGTCGGCGGTGGCGAACAGCGGCCCGATGTCGACGTCGAAGCCGATGTCGGCGAAGGCGGATGCGATCACCTTCTGGCCGCGGTCGTGGCCGTCCTGGCCGATCTTGGCGACGAGGATACGCGGACGGCGTCCCTCCGCCTCCTCGAACGACTCGATCAGAGTCTGCAGCTTCTCGGCCTTGCCGGACATGGCGGCGATCTCCCGCTTGTAGACGCCGGTGATGGACTTGATCTCGGCGCGATGGCGGCCGAACACTTTCTCCAGCGCGTCGGAGATTTCGCCGACGGTGGCCTTGGCGCGCGCCGCCTCGATCGCCAGCGCCAGCAGATTGCCGTTGCCGTCGCCCGCCGAGCGCGTCAGCGCCGCGAGGGCGGCATCGACCTCGGCCTGCTTGCGTTCCGACTTCAGCCGCGACAGCTTGTCGATCTGCAGCCGGCGCACGGTGGAATTGTCGACCTTGAGCACGTCGAGCGGCGGCTCGTCGGTCGGCTTGTACTTGTTGACGCCGATCACCGACTGCCGGCCGGTGTCGATGCGCGCCTGGGTCTTGGCCGAGGCCTCCTCGATGCGCAGCTTGGGCACGCCGGCCTCGATGGCCTTGGCCATGCCGCCGAGCTCCTCGATCTCCTGGATGTGGCCCCAGGCTTTTGCAGCGAGATCGCGGGTGACGCGCTCGACGTAGTACGAGCCGCCCCAGGGATCGATGATCCGGGTGGTGCCGCTCTCCTGCTGTAGGAACAACTGCGTATTGCGGGCAATGCGGGCGGAGAAGTCGGTCGGCAGCGCGAGCGCCTCGTCGAGCGCGTTGGTGTGCAGCGACTGGGTATGGCCTTGCGTTGCCGCCATCGCCTCGACCGCGGTGCGGACGACGTTGTTGTAGACGTCCTGCGCGGTCAGCGACCAACCCGAGGTCTGGCTGTGCGTGCGCAAGGACAGCGAGCGCGGGTCCTTCGGATTGAATGGCTTCAGCAGCTTCGCCCACAACAGCCGCGCGGCGCGGAGCTTGGCGACCTCCATGAAGAAGTTCATGCCGATCGCCCAGAAGAACGACAGCCGCGGCGCGAAGCGGTCGACGTCGAGGCCCGCGGCGATGCCGGCGCGTAAGTATTCGACGCCGTCGGCGAGCGTATAGGCGAGCTCCAGGTCCTGCGTCGCGCCGGCCTCCTGCATGTGATAACCGGAGATCGAGATCGAATTGAACTTCGGCATCCGCTGCGAGGTGAAGGCGAAGATGTCGGAGATGATCCGCATCGAGGGCGACGGCGGATAGATGTAGGTGTTGCGCACCATGAACTCTTTCAGAATGTCATTCTGAATGGTGCCCGACAGCTTCTCCGGCGGCACGCCTTGCTCTTCGGCGGCGACGACGAACAAAGCGAGGATCGGCAGCACCGCGCCGTTCATGGTCATCGACACGCTCATCTGGTCGAGCGGGATGCCGGCGAACAAGGTGCGCATGTCGTAGATCGAGTCGATCGCCACGCCCGCCATGCCGACATCGCCGCCGACGCGCGGATGATCGGAATCATAGCCGCGATGGGTGGCGAGATCGAACGCGACCGACAGGCCCTTCTGCCCCGCGGCGAGGTTGCGGCGATAAAACGCGTTGGAATCCTCGGCCGTGGAGAAGCCGGCATATTGCCGGACGGTCCAGGGCTGGTTGACATACATGGTCGGGTAGGGGCCGCGCAGATAGGGCGCGGTGCCCGGCCATGTCTCGAGGAAGTCTATGCCGGCGAGATCGGCCTCGCCATAGGCCGGCTTCACCGGAATGCCCTCTGGTGTCAGCCATGGCTCGGCGGCGCCCGTAGGCGCGGGGGCAGCGGTCGGTTCAAAGGCGATGTCGGCGAAATTCGGAATGCGGGTCATTCCCGGGCGTCCTCAAACCTGCGGTTTCTCTCGATGAGCTCTTTCAGCTTCGTCTTGTAGACCGGATCATTGCGTGGATCCGCCGTCACGCTGCGGGTCCAGACCGTGTGGATCGCGGTTTCGATGAGTGCGGCCAGCCAGCTGAACATGGTCGATCCTGATGCATCGGTCAGCGCTCAGTCATGATCCGGATGCTGATGGCTGACGATGCGGGCCATCTTCTCCGGTCCGTAGTTCTGCTGCGTGGTCTGGCTCGGCAGATTGGCGATCGCGACGACCCAGCCGAGGCGGGATTCCGAGCCGAACTGCCGCGTCGGCACGACCCGGTCCGGCCGGTCGAAGCTGCCGGTCATGATCTCGATGCGCGGCCCGTCGATGGCGCCGAAGCCGAGCGGCGTGCCGCAGGCGGCGCAGAAATAGCGGTTCGCGATCGAGGAGGAGCGGAACGTTCCCGGCGTGCCGCGCGTCCAGGCAAAGCTTTCGTGGTTGATGTCGGCGAGCGACGCGAACGGCGAGCCCGTCGCCTTCTGGCACATCCGGCAATGGCAGATGCTGACGCGCGTCGGCGCCGCCATCAGCGCGTAGCGGATGGCGCCGCATTGGCAGCCGCCGGTGAGGACGGGTTTGCTGGCCTCGGTCATGCTCACTCCAGATGCGTATAGGCGTCTTCGAGCGTCTTCAGCGCATCGCCGCCGGCGAACACGAAGCTGCCGATGCCGGCCTCGCGAAGAGGAGCCTCCTGCTCGCCGCCGCGGCCTGCGAGATAGATATGTCGCGCGCCGGCCGCTTGCAGGGCCTTGGCCGCGGGAACTGCGGTATCGCCATAAACCTTGTCTGACGAGCAGAGACACACGATCGTTGCGCCGGAGGCGCGATAGGCCTCCGCGAGCGCGGCCGGATCGGAGCCGCCCGGGCCGTCGATGGCGGCAATGCCGCCGGCTTCGAAGAAGCTGCGGGCGAATGTCGCGCGCGCGGTGAAGTCGGCGGCGGTGCCGAGATTGGCGAGGAACACCTGAGGACGCTGGCCCTTGCTCTTGAGCAGGCTGTCGGAGCGATCGCGCAGCCGCTCGAAGGCGTCGGCAAGACGGATCGGCGTCAGCGGCGCGAAGCTGAGCGCGGCCTTGGCAGGCGAGGGCGAAGCCAGCGGCGCGACCGGTTCGACCGCCACCTCGGCCTCGTTGAGGTTCGGAAACTCGCTGGCCCCGGTCAGCACGTCGCGGCGCTTGGCGATGTTGGCATCGCGCGCCTGCTTCACCGCGGCGACCTTGGACTGGATCAGCCCAGCCTGCAGCGCGGCCACGACTCCGCCGGCCTTCTCGATCTCCTGGAACAGCGCCCAGGCGGTGGTGCAAAGCTCGGCCGTCAGCGCCTCGATGCCGCCGGCACCGGCGGCGGGATCGGCGACGCGGGCGAGATTGCTCTCCTCCAGCAGCACCAGTTGCGTGTTGCGCGCGACGCGGCGTGCGAACGCATCGGGCAGGCCGAGCGCGGCGGTGTGCGGAAGGACGGTGACGGCGTTGGCGCCGCCGAGGCCGGCCGCGAAGGTCGCGATCGTGGCGCGCAGCATGTTTACATAGGGATCGCGCCGCGTGAGCATGCGCCACGCCGTCTCGCCGGAGATGAAGAGCGGCTTCGGCTGCAGACCGCAGGCCTGCTCGATGCGCGCCCACAGCCGGCGCAGGCTGCGGAATTTCGCCAGCGAGAGGAACTGATCAGTGTCGGCCGCGAGCCGCGCGTAAATCATGTTGCGCGCGGTCTCGAGCGCGATGCCGCCGGCCTCGAGCGCGCGCAGATAGGCGACGCCGGAGGCGAGCACGAAGGCCAGCTCCTGCGCCTCCGATCCGCCGGCGTCGTGGACGACCCGGCCATCGGCAGCGAGGAAGGGCCCGCTGAATCCGGCACCGTGCAGTTGCTTGACGACGTCGACGGCGCTGGACGCGAGGTGAGCCGCGTCATGGGCGCTGGCGCCGCGGCTCGCCGCATCGCCGATCGGGTCGAGGCCGAAGCGAATGTCACAGGCCTCGGGCTTGAAGCCGCGCTGCTTGACGTAGTTGGCGAGAACCGAGGCAGGCGCGGACGATTCACCAAGCTGCAATTCGATGGCAATCGCAGCATCGATATGTACGCCGTCGAGCGCGCGGGCAAGCGCATCGGCGGTCGCGGCGAGGCCGAAGCCATGCGCCGCATTCGATCCCGCAAACACCAGCGTCAGCCCGGTGGCGCCGTTTTCGAGGTCGACCAGCGCCTGCGCATTGGCCTTCGCGGCGTCCGGATGATCGACGCGCTGCATGATCTGCCAAGGCGCGGCCGGGGCGCGGCCCGCGACCGGCGCGGCATCCTTGGCGCGCGGATAGATCGGCTGGATCTTGAGCCCGTCATAGGTCTTGCCGACCAGCTTCTCGAAGGCGGCGCCTTTCAGCACGCCATCGACCAGCTTGCGCCAGTCCGCTTCGCTGGCCGGCGCGAAGTCGGCGGCCAGGCGCAGAGTGTCGGTGTCGGTCGTCATGCGGCTCGCATCTCCCGGGCGTCTGTTATGGCGATTATTGTGGCGCAAAATGCCACGTCGGGAACGCGAAGCCAAACGGTTGTTTGGCCGGGAATGTCAGCTATTCGGCTGAGGGCAGCGGCCGGATTCCGTCGCGCGAAACCGCCCGCAGCGCCTCGTCGACCCGGCGGCCGGAGATCCGGCGATCCCCGGCGATCTCCGCCAGCGGCACCAGCACGAAGCCGCGTTCGAACAGCCGCGGATGCGGCAGCGTGAGATCGGGCGTGTCGAGGCTCACATCGTCGTAGGCGATCAGGTCGAGATCGAGCGTGCGCGGCCCCCATCGTGTCTCCTGTGCGCGATTGCGGCCGAACATCCGCTCGACCTCGTGCAGGACGGAGAGAAGCGCGCGAGGCGCGACGGCGGTCTCGATCGCGACGCAGGCATTGATGAAGGGCGGCTGCTGCTCCTCGCCCCAGGGCGGTGTGATGTAGTCGGCCGAACGCGCGGCGAGCGTAGCCTGTGCGCGCGTGATGATCTCGGGAATGGCGTGCCGAAATGTCGACCTGACATCGCCGACATTGCCGCCGAGAGCGATCAGCGCGCTGGACATGGCATCACGGATGGCGCGAGCGCGTCAGCACCACGCCGACATCCTCGAAGATCGCGGCGATCGGCGCGTGCGGCTTGTGCACGGTGACCTTGACCGCGCGAATGCGGGCGAAGGTCGCGAGGATCGCGTCGGCCAC
This sequence comes from Bradyrhizobium sp. HKCCYLRH3099, assembly GCF_051167855.1. Lineage (NCBI taxonomy): Bacteria > Pseudomonadati > Pseudomonadota > Alphaproteobacteria > Hyphomicrobiales > Nitrobacteraceae > Bradyrhizobium > Bradyrhizobium sp. HKCCYLRH3099. The sequence goes on along the minus strand of NZ_JBNPTW010000013.1, from coordinate 193,600 downwards.
CGCGCCCGCGGCGCGTTCGAGCAGCCGGTAGTTGACGTCCTTGAACGCGGCCGTCGCCGTCTCGACCACATCGGAGTAGGAGACCGTGTCCGCGAGACGGTCACTGCGCGAGGAGTCCGAGAGGTCTGTATAGAGTTCGAGATCGATGACGAAGCGCTGGCCGACCTCGCTCTCATGCTCCATCACGCCGTGACGGGCGTGAATGAGGACGCCTTTGATGAAAATGGTATCGGTCATCTCTGTGCCTCGATTGCCGCTGCCACGCGCACGGCCTGAACCGTCTCGGCGACGTCATGCGCCCGGATGATCGCAGCCCCGCGCTGGGCCGCGATCAGATGCGCCGCGATCGATCCGCCCAGCCGTTCCTGCGGCTCCGAGGCCACGACGGTGCTGATGAAGCGCTTGCGTGACGCGCCGACCAAGATCGGCAGTCCGAAACGCTTGAATTCGTCGAGGCGTGCCAGCGCCGTCATGCTCTGCGGCGCGGTCTTGCCGAAGCCGATGCCGGGATCGAGCACGATATTGCCTGCGGGAATGCCGGCCTTCGCGGCGATGTCCAGCGAACGCGCGAAGAAGCGGACCATGTCGTCGATGATGTCGATCTCAGGATCGACTTCGGCGCGATTGTGCATCACCACCACCGGCGCCCCGTGGGCCGCGACGATCTCGGCCATGGCTGGATCGCGCTGCAGGCCCCAGACGTCGTTGGCAATCTGAGCGCCCTGGTCGAGCGCGTAGGCGGCTACGCTGGCCTTCATGCTGTCGATCGACACGGGGACCCCCAGTGCCACGATTGCAGGCAGGATCGGTTTCAGGCGCGCCAGTTCCGCGTCGGCCGTGACCGGCTCCGCGCCCTTGTAGGGCCGGGTCGACTCGGCGCCGATGTCGATGATGTCGGCGCCCGCCGCGATCATCCGCGTGGCTTGCGCCAGCGCGCGTTCCGGCGCATCGAAATGGCCGCCGTCGGAGAAGGAATCCGGTGTCACGTTGAGGATGCCCATGACCGCGGCAAAAGGACGGGCCAGCCACGTCCGCAGCAGCGGGTGGCTCGACGCGAGGTCCGGGGCGGAAGAGGGCAGAACGGCGCTCATGGGCGCCGCTTTGCGCGGTTGCCACGGGCGAGTCAAGACGTTGCACCGCCGAAGCCGCACGAAGCGGCGAGCCTGTCCGTCAATAGCTGATCTTCGGCTCCAACTGCCGCGCTTTTTCGATCAGCCGGCCGACCGATTTCTCCGACGGCAGGATGCGAACCAGCTTCCGCTTGGTATTCACTTCCTTGATGTTCTGCGCCAGTCGGGCCGGGTTGCGGTGTGCCAGTTCACGCACCGTGGTGACGCCGGCTGCGCGGACCAGGCAGACCTTGGCCTTGCCCATGCCGGGGATGCGCATGTAGTCGGCGGCATTCGCCCAGTCGAGCAGTTGCTGCTCACTGATACCGGTCTTCGCGGCGAGAGATTTGCGTCCCTTCACGGTACGGGCGGCTTCGAGAAAGGCGTCGGTCGTCCGGATGCCCAATGTTTTCAGCTTGGAGGCATAGAACGTCGTCATGCCTTCGAGTTCGGTGATTGGATATGTCATGATACTCGGCGCGCGCGAAGGTGCTTCAGGTGATGTGGCCCCTGTGAGGGGCCTCAAGGCGGCCGGCTCAGGCCGGGTGAGCCTGTCGGGATCGCGCCGTCTGATCCGCGTCGGTCCGGTTGCGGTCGAGGTCGAAGAGTTCATCGGGCAGGGAAGGCGGCGCCAGTCGCGGCTGTCGGTCGTTGCGGCGGAGGTCAGGCTCGATACCGATGAATTCAGCCACGACTCCATCGAAGCCGGCCATTCTGGCCAGCGGCTCAATCAACTCGTTCATGTGAACCCCGTCTTCATCCGATCCCCCAAGACCGGATGTCCTCTCGCTGAATTCATCTTGATCGGACGATCCGTGAAATACAAGCGACGACCCAGCCTCGCTCGCGAATCGATTCGCGATCGACGATGAACTGTTGCAACGATGCAAGACCGAATGTTGAATCGACCGGCCAAATGTGCGCGCCGCGCAGCACCATCGCTCAACAATGCGCGCGCGTTGCGAAGAGGTGAGGCACCCTGACGCTGGTTCCAACCTGCGAAACTAAAGTATGTTACCGCACGAGACGCCCCGCCGCCGTGCGATGCGAAACAAGCACTCTGGAAAGATGGATCAACATGGCACCATCCGGAAAATCTCTGGCTGATACCGACGAAAAAATTCTCGTGGGTGCCGGCGAGCAGCCGGCCTGGTTGACGCTCGCGCTCGCCAATCGCCACGGATTAGTCACCGGTGCGACCGGCACCGGCAAGACCGTGTCGCTGCAGGTCATGGCCGAAGGGTTTGCGCGCGCAGGCGTTCCGGTCTTTGCCTCCGACATCAAGGGAGACCTGTCCGGCATCTCCCAGACCGGGGAAGCCAAGGACTTCATCGTCAAGCGCGCGGGCGAGCTCGGCCTGACCTATCAGCCCGATCAGTTCTCGACGGTATTTTGGGATGTGTTCGGCGAGCAGGGGCATCCGGTGCGCGCCACCGTCACCGAGATGGGACCGCTGCTGCTCGCGCGGATGCTCGACCTCAACGATGTCCAGGAAGGCGTGCTCAACGTTGCGTTTCGTGTCGCTGATGAGAACGGGCTCGCGCTGATCGACATGAAGGATCTGCGCGCGCTGCTCGACGCGATCATTCCCGACACCAAGAAGGGCGCGAATGCGGAGGCCGATCCACTGGCGCCGATCCGGAAGGCTGCGCAGTCGTTCGGCAATGTCACCCGCGCCACCGTCGGCACCATCCAGCGCCAGCTGCTCGTGCTGGAGAACCAGGGCGGCACCAAGTTCTTCGGCGAGCCGGCGCTGACCTTGACGGACTTCATGAAGACCGACCGCGACGGCCGCGGCATGATCAACATCCTCGTCGCCGACAAGCTTCTGCAGAACCCGCGGCTCTACGCGACCTTCCTGCTGTGGATGCTGTCCGAGCTGTTCGAGGAACTGCCGGAGGTCGGCGACGTCGCCAAGCCGAAGCTGGTGTTCTTCTTCGACGAGGCGCATCTGTTGTTCAATGACGCGCCGAAGGCGCTGATGGACAAGATCGAGCAGGTGGTGCGCCTCATTCGCTCCAAGGGTGTCGGCGTGTATTTCGTCACGCAGAACCCGCTCGACGTTCCCGATCGCGTGCTCGGGCAGTTGGGCAACCGCGTGCAGCATGCGCTGCGCGCGTTCACGCCGCGCGACCAGAAGGCGGTGGCCGCCGCCGCCGATACGTTCCGTCCCAACCCGAAGCTCGACACCGCCAAGGTGATTACCGAGCTCGGCAAGGGCGAGGCGCTGGTCTCGTTCCTGGAAGGCAACGGCACGCCGTCGATGGTGGAACGCGTGCTGATCCGGCCGCCGTCGGCGCGGATCGGGCCGGTCACGGCGGAGGAGCGCAAGGCGGTCATCGCGGCAAGTCCGGTGAAGGGGAAGTACGACACCGAGATCGATGCGGAGTCAGCCTACGAACTCCTGCAGCAGCGGATCGCCGGAAAGGCGGCGACCACGGAAGGCTCGTCCGGCGGCGTGCTCGGCACGATCGGCAATCTCGCGGCGACGATCTTCGGCACCAACGTCAAGCGTGGCCAGCTCTCGACCACGCAGGTGATTGCCCGCAACGTCGCGCGCCAGGTGACCGACAAGGTCGTCGGCGGCATCGCCGCCGATCTCGGCAAGCAGGTCGGTGGTTCGCTGGGCAGCTCGATAGGCCGCAGTCTCGTGCGCGGCGCGCTCGGCGGGTTGCTGCGGCGCTGAGCCATGCTGTCAACGCCAGCGTGATGCTCGCGGCATCACGCTGGTCCGGACCGCGCAACGGGGCTAAAAGCAAGCCGACAGGCGTCACTTGCGAAGGGATCTCTTGGCCATGGCCAATGCGCAGCTTCAATCCGTTCTCGATCACATCGATGCTGATTTCGACAACAGCCTGGACCGGCTGTTCCAACTGATCCGCATCAAGTCGATCTCGGCCGACCCGGCCTTCGCTGAGGATTGCAAGGCGGCGGCCGATCATCTCGCCAAGGATCTCACGACGCTCGGCTTCGCCACCGAGGTGCGGCCGACCGCCGGCCATCCGGCTGTGGTCGGCAAGAGCAACGGCCACGGCGCGGCCAAGCCGCACGTGCTGTTCTATGGCCATTACGACGTGCAGCCGGTCGACCCGCTCGACCTGTGGCACCGGCCGCCGTTCGAGCCCGTGGTCACTGACCACGCCGACGGCCGCAAGATCATCGTCGCGCGCGGCGCCGAGGACGACAAGGGCCAGCTGATGACCTTCGTCGAGGCCTGCCGCGCCTGGAAGAAGGTGACGGGTTCGCTGCCGCTCGACGTCACCGTGGTGATCGAGGGCGAGGAGGAGGTCGGCTCGAAGAACTTCGTGCCGTTCCTCGAACAGAACAAGGACGAGTTCAAGGCCGACTTCGCGCTGGTCTGCGACACCGGCATGTGGGACCCGAACACGCCCGCGATCACGACCTCGCTGCGCGGTCTTCTTTATGAAGAGATCAAGATCAAGGCTGCCAATCGCGACCTGCATTCGGGCGTGTTCGGCGGCGGCGCGCGCAATCCGATCCGCGTGCTGACCGAGGTGCTCGGCGGACTGTTCGATGCCGACGGCCGCATCACCATCCCCGGCTTCTATGACGGCGTGAAGGACGTGCCGCCGGACGTCCTGGAGCAGTGGAAGAAGCTGAACCTGACGCCGGAGAGTTTCCTCAAGCCGATCGGGCTGTCGATCCCGGCCGGCGAAAAGGATCGCCTGCTGATCGAGCAAATCTCCTCACGCCCGACCTGCGACATCAACGGCATCTGGGGCGGCTATATCGGCGAGGGCTCCAAGACGGTGATCCCGTCGCTGGCGCATGCCAAGGTCTCGTTCCGCCTCGTTGAAGGCCAGGATCCTTTGAAGATCCGCAAGGCGTTCCGCGACTACGTGTCGGCGCGCATTCCCGGCGACTGCTCGGTCGAGTTCGGCGACCATTCGGCCGGTGCCGCGATCGCGCTCGACTGGACCATGAAGCCGCTCGCCGCCGCCAAGCAGGCGCTGACCGAGGAGTGGGGCAAGGAAACCATCCTGATGGGCTCGGGCGCCTCGATCCCGATCGTCACCGACTTCAAGAAGACGCTCGGCCTCGACTCGCTGCTGGTCGGCTTCGGTCTCGACGACGACAACATCCATTCGCCGAACGAGAAGTACGACCTCAAGAGCTACCACAAGGGCATCCGCTCCTGGGCCCGCATCCTCGCCGCGCTCGCGGAGATGCCGCGATAGCCGTCATGGAACTCCAGCGGCCCGCGTCTCCGACATGCGGCCGCTGCGACAACGGGGCTCCTCCTTTCCCGCCCGATCAGGGTACCATACAACCCTGGTCGGCAGGAAAGGCGCCATGGCCGAAAGCGAGATTTTTGGCAAGCGATTGAAGGCGGGTCTGCGGCTCGAACAGGCGCCGACGCTCGTCACTCGGGCGTTCGCCGACAGCGCGTTGGAGTCCGCAGAATGCCGGTCGGACAACCCGCAGAGGGGCCTGTCAGACCCGCTTCCGCCTGACGACGCCTACATGGTCAGCGTCAAGTTTCGCGACTATCCCGAATGCGAATGCTGGGAGAACGGGCGGGCGGTAGCCAAGAAGGACATCTTCGCCGGCGGCACCTATCTCTACGACATGAAGCGGGCGCCCTGTTATGTCATCGACAAGCCGTTTCATTCGATCTTTTATCGTCTGTCACGCGAGGTCATCGACGTCACGGCCCGCGAGATGTTCATGGCATCCGTCGGCGAACTGTCCTACGAGCCGGCGGTGGGCGTCGACGACCCGACCATGCGCCATCTCAGCCATGCGATGAGCGAGGCGTTGGGACGGCCTGATGAGGCCAACCGGCTGTTTGTCGATCATTTGTCGATGACGATCGCTGCCCATGTGGTGCGAACATATGGTGGCTGCGGCGAACCGGCGCCGCTGTTGCCGGGCGGGTTGGCCGCCTGGCAGGTGCGCCGTGCCTGCGATCTGATCGAGGCCAGGCTCTCCGGCAACATCCTGCTTCAGGACATCGCTTCGGAGTTCGACCTGTCGCCGAGCTACTTCGCGCGGGCCTTCAAGAAGTCGGTCGGTGTCGCTCCGCATCAATGGTTGTTGCAGCGTCGGGTCGCGCGGTCCCGCGATCTGCTTTTGCAGGGCGAGCTCACTCTGGGAATGATCGCACTCGAGGTGGGCTTCGCCGACCAGAGCCACTTCACCCGGACGTTCACGAAGCTGGTCGGCCTCAGTCCGGACCGCTGGCGGCGGTCGAACGGACGTGCGGCGATCAGACGCGCCTCCGCGCAGGACGCTCACTGACCGTTACGCCGGTTTTCGACAATCCGAGCCGGTCCGAAGCAAGAGCCGAAGCTCCGCCCAGGCAAAAATACCGTCGCCGCGCCCATTGTCGGGCGCCCCGCTGATCAGTGCAGGAGAGCGACGATGGCCTATGTGACGACCAACGACGGCGTCGACATTTTTTTCAAGGATTGGGGACCGAAGACGGCGCAGCCGATCGTGTTCCATCACGGCTGGCCGCTGTCCTCCGACGATTGGGACAATCAGATGCTGTTCTTCCTCGCGAACGGCTATCGCGTGATCGGGATCGACCGCCGCGGTCACGGGCGCTCGGCGCAGGTCAGCGACGGACACGACATGGACCATTATGCGGCCGACGCGGCTGCCGTGGTCGAGCACCTGGATTTGCGCGACGCCGTCCATATCGGTCATTCGACCGGCGGCGGCGAGGCGACGCGCTATGTCGCGCGTCATGGCCAGCCGCAGGGGCGTGTATCCAAGCTCGTGCTGATCGGGGCGGTGCCGCCGATCATGGTCAAGACCCCTGGCAATCCCGGGGGATTGCCGGTCGAGGTGTTCGACGGACTGCGCAAGGCGCTCGCCGACAACCGGACGCAGTTCTACACCGAGTTTCCCTCCGGCCCGTTCTACAGCTTCAACCGGCCGGGCGCGACGCCGTCGGACAGCGTCATCCATAACTGGTGGCGCCAGGGCATGATGGGCGGCGCCAAGGCCCACCACGACGGGATCAAGGCGTTCTCCGAAACCGACTTCAGCGACGATCTGTCGACCATCGACGTGCCCACCTTGGTGATGCACGGCGACGACGATCAGATCGTGCCGATCGATGCGTCCGCGCGGCTGTCGGTCAAGCTTCTGAAGCGCGGCAGGCTCAAGATCTACGAGACCTTTCCCCACGGCATGTGCACCACCCATCACGAGGTGATCAATCCGGACCTGCTTGCCTTCGTGCGGGCATGACACTCGAATTCATAGGAGGCGAAGCCATGAAGATCGTCGTTATCGGTGGCACGGGGCTGATCGGATCGAAGCTGGTGGCGCGGCTGGCCGCGCAAGGTCATGACGCGGTGCCGGCGTCACCGAAGTCCGGCGTGAACAGCGTCACGGGCGAGGGTCTCGGCCGCGCGCTGGAAGGCGCGGACGTGGTCGTCGACGTCTCGAATGCGCCCGATTTCAGCCCGGCGGCGGTGCTCGACTTCTTCGAGCGTTCGAGCCGCAACCTGGTCACCGCGGGCAAGGCCGCCGGCATCAAGCACCATGTCGCGCTGTCGATCGTCGGCACCGACAGAATGACCGACCTCGCTTATTTCCGCGCCAAGGTCGCGCAGGAGCAGGTGATCAAGACCTCGGGCCTGCCGTACACGATCGTGCGGGCGACGCAATTCTTCGAGTTCGTCCGCGGCATCGCCGATGCGGGCGCGGTCGACGGGAAGGTCGTCGTGCCCGCGGCAATGTTCCAGCCGATCGCGGCCGATGATGTCGCGGCCGCGCTTGCCGACGTGGTGTTGCGGGCGCCGCTGAATGCCACGATCGACATTGCCGGTCCCGACAAGCAGCCCTTTGCCAGCTTCGTCTCGCGACGCCTGCGGGCTGCAGGCGATGGAAGGGAGGTGGTGGCCGATCCCAAGGCCGGCTATTTCGGCGCTCTCATCGATGACCAGTCGCTGACACCGCTCGGGCAGGCCCGGCTGGGCGCGATCGATTTCGACAGCTGGCTCGCCTCGGCCGCCTAGGCCGAAATCAGGCCGCCGTCACGACCGGCCTCGTCGTGATCTGGTCGCCCGTGACCTTGCGCAGCGCTGCGAGATTGGCCTCCGCCGAGGCCAATCTCCAGCACGACTTGCCGCTCGCCTTGGCCTCATACAGCGCGGCGTCCGCCGCAAACAGCAGCGACTCCGGATCTGTGCCGTGGTCTGGCGCCGCGGCGATGCCGATGCTCATGCCGACATGAACCTGGGCGCCGTTCGGAAGGACGAAGGGCGTGGTCATCACCTCGATGATGCGATCGCCGAGCGCCAGCGCGTGATCGAGCGCGGGATCGGTGGAGAGCACGACGAACTCATCGCCGCCGATCCGGGCGATGACGTCGGACGGCGCGACGATCTCCCTGAGCGTCCGGCCGACGATCATCAGGAGCTCGTCGCCGGCGGCGTGGCCGAATGTATCGTTGACGGGCTTGAATCCGTCGAGATCGAGATAGAGGACGGCGAATCCCGGGCCGTCATGGTGCTTGCTGGCGAGCCGGCGCTGCAGCGCGTCGATCAGGCCGGCGCGATTGTTGAGTCCGGTCAGCGGATCGAGCCGGGCGCGCTCGTCGCTCTCGCTCTTGGCATGCATGACCGCGACCAGCATCTTGTTCAGGCGAAACGCCGCGCCGGTCATGGCGAGGAAATAGACCGGCATCTGCAGATACATCGCGAACAGCAGCGGCTCGTGCGAGGTGGCGACGCCGGGGATGACCGGGCCGATGCTGCACAGGATCATCGTGCCGACCAGGCGCGGCGCGCTGAAATTGCGGAAGCAGATGCCGCCGACCATGGCCGCCGAGGAGATGCAGGTGAGCGACGCGGCGATCCAGTCGCCGGACGCGAGGCTGATGCCGACACCGAAGCCGACGCTGGCGCTCCAGGCGACCGCGAGCAGGATGTGGATGTCGGTCGGGGTCGAGAGCTGCCGGCGCGCGCGGCGATAGGCTATGATCATCACGATCAGGCGTGACAGGCAGATCGCGACTTCGAGCAAGAACCAGGTGATGAAAAGGGAGGTCGGCGTGCGCAGTGCGAGCGCGGCGGCGACGGCCACCGTGTTGATGGCGCCGCCGGCGAACACCGACCAGCAGCCGTAGAGCTCGCCGGTCAAGGCGAGGCGGATGTCCGCGGACACCTCATGTCCCGGATCCGCCAGCCACCGCGTCACGCGCCAGCGTGGCAAACTGAACGCCAGCCCATCAGTCCGCATTGCACACCCTCCACCCGGGCGCACTAAGCGCGGCAGCACTTAACAGCCGTTTAGGGAGGTATCCGCGTCTCGTTCCATGCTTGATGTGCGGTAAAAATTTACTACACGTCGTGTTCGTCTCCGCCGGGGACTGAAGGTTGAAATGGCCCCTCAGCCCGACGTCCGCACCCGCGCGCGCTCCTCTGCGACGGGAGCAACTTCGACCGTCGCATTGCCGAGTGCGCGGTCGCGCTCGAACACGAGACGGACGCGCTGGCCGACCGGCGTGAGCCCGATGAGATTGCGAACCTGCGTGGCGCTGCGCACCGGCATGTCGTTGGCCTTCACGATGACGTCGCCCTTGCGCAGGCCGGCGCGCTCGGCCGGGGAGCCTGCCGCCACGTCGGCGACGCGCGCGCCGATCACCCGGCCGTCGGCGGGCGAGTCCAGGTCGAGCAGGGTGACGCCGATGCGGCCGCGATCGACCCGGCCATTGGCGACCAGCTGCTCCATCACCCGCCGCGCCATGTTGATCGGCACGGCGAAGCCGATGCCGACATTGCCGCCGCCCGGCGAGATGATCGCGGTGTTGATGCCGACCAGCTCGCCGCGCAGATTGATCAGCGCGCCGCCGGAATTGCCGGGATTGATCGCGGCATCGGTCTGGATGAAATCCTCATAGCCCTGCTTGCCGAGGCCGGTGCGGCCGAGCGCGCTGACGAGGCCGGAGGTGACGGTCTGTCCGAGGCCGAAGGGATTGCCGACCGCGATCACGAAGTCGCCGACCTCGAGCGCGTCGCTGTCGCCGAGCGCGATGGCCTTCAACTCGGTCGGGTCCTTGATCTGCAGCAGCGCGATGTCGGTGGCGGGGTCGCGGCCGACCAGGCGTGCCGAGAATTTGCGGCCGTCCTTGGTGCGGATCTGCGCGGTCGTGACGTGCTCGACGACATGATTGGCCGTCATCACATAGCCCCTTGCCGCATCGACGATGACGCCCGAGCCGGTGGCGCTGATCTGCTTCTCGACCTGCTTGGGCACGTCGAAGAAATCGCGGAACAGCGGGTCCTGGTACAGCGGATTGTCCTGCCGGACCTTGCCTTCGACCGAGATGTTGACGACGGCGGGCGTCACCTCCTTGACCAGCGGCGCGAGCGTCGGCACTCGGCCGAGCTTAAGGTCGGGGATCTGGGCGAGGGCAGGGGCTGTCAGGAGGGAGAGCACGATCGCCGGCAGTAGGACCAAAGGCCGGACACAACGCAGAAGCTGCATCGTTTTTTCCTCGACGGAAGGGGACGGTTTTTGGCGCCCGTAGAACTGGTCAGGACGGCAGCCGCGGTCAAGCCGTCCTGGCAATCGTTCCCGCCGAGTGCCAAAAATTTTTCGTGACCCTCTTGAACGAAAATCTCGGCTTTCCTAGGTCGTTGCTCGCCCGGGGGCCTCATGGGACCCGAGGCTTATGACATCGCTGATCTTGTGAAGGAGGATGTGCATGCATTTCCGTCCATTGCACGACCGCGTGCTCGTGCGCCGTATCGATGCCGAGGAGAAGACCAAGGGCGGCATCATCATTCCCGACACCGCCAAGGAGAAGCCGCAGGAGGGCGAGATCGTCGCCGCGGGCCCTGGCGCGCGGAATGAGCAGGGGCAACTCGTGCCGCTCGACGTCAAGCCCGGCGACCGCGTGCTGTTCGGCAAATGGTCGGGCACCGAGGTGAAGATCGACGGCAAGGATCTCCTGATCATGAAGGAGAGCGACCTGCTCGGCATCATCGACGCCCCCGTCGCGGCGAAGAAGGCCGCTTAATCCTCAGAACTGACAGTCATTAGAGAAAGGAGACGATGAACATGGCTGCCAAGGACGTGAAGTTTTCCACCGACGCGCGCGACCGCATGCTGCGCGGCGTCGACATCCTCGCCAATGCCGTGAAGGTCACGCTCGGTCCCAAGGGCCGCAACGTCGTGATCGAGAAATCGTTCGGCGCGCCGCGCATCACCAAGGACGGCGTGACGGTCGCCAAGGAGATCGAGCTGGAGGACAAGTTCGAGAACATGGGCGCGCAGATGGTGCGCGAAGTGGCCTCGAAGACCGCTGATCTCGCCGGCGACGGCACCACCACCGCCACCGTGCTCGCCCAGGCCATCGTCAAGGAAGGCGCGAAGTCGGTCGCCGCCGGCATGAACCCGATGGACCTCAAGCGCGGCATCGATCTGGCGGTCGACGCGATCGTGAAAGATCTCAAGGCGCACGCCAAGAAGATCACCAGCAATGACGAGATCGCGCAGGTCGGCACCATCTCTGCCAATGGTGACAGCGAGATCGGCCGCTTCCTCGCCGAGGCCATGCAGAAGGTCGGCAATGAGGGCGTGATCACGGTGGAGGAGGCCAAGAGCCTCGACACCGAGCTCGAAGTGGTCGAGGGCATGCAGTTCGACCGCGGCTATGTCTCGCCGTATTTCGTCACCAACTCCGAGAAGATGCGGGTCGAGCTCGAGGATCCCTACATCCTGATCCACGAGAAGAAGCTGTCGGGCCTGCAGACCATGCTGCCGCTGCTCGAAGCCGTCGTACAGTCCGGCAAGCCGCTCTTGATCGTCGCCGAGGACGTCGAGGGCGAGGCGCTGGCCACGCTCGTCGTCAACAAGCTGCGTGGCGGCCTGAAGATCGCGGCCGTCAAGGCGCCTGGCTTCGGCGACCGCCGCAAGGCCATGCTGGAGGACATCGCGATCCTCACCGGCGGCACGACGATCTCCGAGGATCTCGGCATCAAGCTGGAGAACGTGACCTTGTCGATGCTCGGCCGCGCCAAGAAGGTGGTGATCGACAAGGAGAACACCACGATCGTCGACGGCGCCGGCGCGAAGAAGGACATCGAGGCCCGCACGCAGCAGATCAGGCTGCAGATCGAGGAGACCACCTCCGACTACGACCGCGAGAAGCTGCAGGAGCGGCTGGCCAAGCTCGCCGGCGGCGTCGCGGTGATCCGGGTCGGCGGTGCCACCGAGGTCGAGGTCAAGGAGCGCAAGGACCGCGTCGACGACGCGCTGCACGCCACCCGCGCCGCGGTGGAGGAGGGCATCCTGCCCGGCGGCGGCGTAGCGCTCCTGCGAGCGACCAAGGTGCTCGACGGCGTCAAGACCGCGAACTCCGACCAGAAGGCCGGCGTCGACATCATCCGGCGCGCGATCCAGGTGCCGGTGCGGCAGATCGTGCAGAATGCCGGCGACGACGGCTCGCTGGTGGTCGGCAAGCTGCTGGAGAAGGATACCTATAGCTGGGGCTTCAACGCCGCGACCGGCGAGTACCAGGATCTGGTGCAGGCCGGCGTGATCGACCCGGCCAAGGTGGTTCGCACCGCGCTGCAGGATGCGGCCTCGGTCGCCTCGCTCCTGATCACCACGGAGGCGCTGGTGGCCGACAAGCCGAAGAAGGCCGAAGCCGCCGCTGCCCCGGCGATGGACTACTGATCGTGACGCCGGGGCGGACGGCAGGCCGCCGGCCCGCCCCGGCAACAAATAATCCGGACAAACAACTCATTGCCGCAGCGCTGGTCGTGGATCGGCCACAACGCGCAGCTATCAATCCCTGTCACGACCGCAATCGGTCCAGAACCGGCCACAATCGCTGCCGTGGCCGGGCGGACCGACGGTCGACGGGAGGTGTGATTGCGCGCTGTCGCGCCGCCCCGGTCTCATCAGCAGCGCAGGCAGCAAGAGCTCGCAGGGCCGATCATGCCAGCGTGGCAGTACGATCATCCGCCGCCCAACCCCACCGCGGTCATGAGCATGGGGGATCCCCGGCGTCTGACCCGCTTCCTGATCGAGAGCGAACAGCGCGTGGTGGCGCATTGCCAGGCGGTGCTGTCGCGCGGCGACATCGATCAGCGCGAGCGCGACCGCCTCGTCAGCGTGCTCCGCGAGGCGACGATGCGGTTGCAGCGGTTGTCCGCCGTCGCCGCCTGACACGCGTTTGCGCGGCGAGAAATCGCGGCAAAAAAATCCGCACGAGCCCTCTTGAATCCCGCACTGAATTTTCTAATTCGTTTGTCGCCGCTCCGGCGGCGCCGGGTGCCATCCGGGCCCGGTTGACGATCTGGGCGCTGACCGGGTGTCTGGACAGCAGAGTTCGTCCTGCATCGCTCGGCGCTCCTTGTATCCATCTTGCTCCCAGGAGGACTTGGCTATGAGGACCTACGACTTCACCCCGCTGTGGCGTTCGACGATCGGCTTCGACCGCCTGTTCGACATGCTCGACGAGACGCAGCGCGCCGTCGAGGACAACTATCCCCCGTACAACATCGAGCGGCTCGGCGACGACCGCTATCAGATCTCGCTGGCGCTGGCCGGCTTCGCCCCCGATGAGCTGTCCATTACCGCCGAGCACAATGTGCTGACGGTGGAAGGCCGCAAGACGGACAAAGAGGGCCGCGAGTACCTCTACCAGGGCATCTCGTCGCGCCCGTTCAAGCGGCAGTTCAACCTCGCCGACTATGTGCAGGTGACGTCAGCGACCTTCGACAACGGCCTGCTGCGGATCGAGCTGGTGCGCGAAATCCCCGAGGCCATGAAGCCGCGCCGCATCGCCATCGGCACCGCACAGGTGGAGCAGATCGCGCAGCAGAAGGCGGCCTGACGCGTTTTGACCTGCGACGCGGGGACGCCTTGTCGCCCGCGTCGCGATGCCATCAGTCTCTTGTGAAAGGAGTTGAGGAGGAGAGACGCCATGAGCGAGCATCGTGTTTCGATTACCGCAGCCGGAGCCGGTTTCCATCCGGCCTCGCATTACGAATCTCCGGCCGACCTGATCAACGACGTCAAGCTGTCGCGGGCCGAGAAGCGGCTGATCCTGTCGTCCTGGGCATCGGACATGTACGCCGTGGAGTCGCAGCCCGGCCTGCGCAAGATTCCAGGGCTCGTCCATCCGCTCCGCCTGTCCGACATTCTCGGCGCGCTGCGTCAGCTGGACCGCGAGGATCAGCCGCCACGCCCGCGCGGCGGGGCGGCCATGCGCATCGTGCCGCGGGTCGATGTCGAGGCTGACGGTGCTGCGGGTGAGCATGCGCCCGGCGCGTCAGCCGTCTGGACGCGGCCGGCCGCCCGTCTGCGGTTTTCCCGCGAAGCCAATGTGCGGCGTTATCGCCGGTTGCTTGCGACCAAGCTCGCCGATCATGAGCGCCGGTTCGTCGAGCGCCGGCTGGCGGCCGAACTGCAAGGCGCCGGCTCGGCCGGGGATTGGCGGGAGGCCTCGCGCGCGAGCCTGGTGTGAGCGCAGCCTGCAGGACGTCCACGAGGACATGAACGCCGCCCTGTCAGGGCGGCGTTTGTCGTCTGGCGCCTGCTTGATTGTCCGTCAAACCGGACGCCGCCATCCGACGACCAATGCACGGTGTGCAATCGAGGCTCGAGGATGTTTGGAATGGCCGTGACTGGACGGGGCGTGAGCATCGCCCTTGCTGCGACGCTTGTCTTTGGTGCGACCGTGTCGGCACGCGCCAGCAGCACGGTGATCTGCTACGCCAAGGACAAGGCCATCGACGTCGAATTGCACGGCTCGGCCGGACGTTCGATCGGCAGCGGGATCAGCGGGTTCGGCGGCGAAGCCGAGTTCAAGATGTCCTGGATGCCGCAGGCGGTCCGCCGGGTCAGCTTCGAGGCCGGGCATCTGACCCAGTCCTGGTCCGACGATCGGGAGATCAGGCTCGCCGTGAGCTGGATGAAGGAGGGTAAGGAGCCTTCGCCCGAACTGGTCCTGATCATCAAGACCCGTCGTGCCCGTGGCGACGATGCGCCGTATCGCGGACAGTACCAACTCATCGCCACTCTGCCGGACGACAAGGCAGGCACCCGGCGCGAGGTACAGGGCAAGATCGAATGCAGCGCCGACTGATGCCGTGACCCCGGACGCAAAAACGCCGCCCGGAATTGGACGGCGTTTCATTCAAGATAGCGTAGAGGGTGATGCGCGTTGATAGCCCATCACCCCGCCAAAATCAATTCCGGTAGCCCGGGTTGACCCGGTCGAGCCGGCGCAGCAGCGGCGGCCAGACCAGCTTGTTGGAGCGGAGCTCGATCCGATCCTCGTTGTCGAACAGCTTGGCGTTCTTGTCGACGACCTCCTCGCGCACCGGATAGGCCGCAGGCCCCAGGGTGCGGGTGCGCACCTGGATCGAGCAGGCGCGCTCGAGGTGGTACATGCGCTCGAACGCGGAGGCGACCGAGCGGCCGACGGTCAGCGTGCCATGATTGCGCAGCAGCATGTGGTTCTTGGTGCCGAGATCTCGCTGCAGCCGCGGGCGCTCGTCATGGTCCAGCGCCACGCCTTCATAGTCGTGATAGGCGAGGTCGTGGGTGACGTATTGCGCGATCTGGTTCAGCGGCAGCAGGCCGTCGGCGCAGCTCGACACCGCGACGCCGTCGAGCGTGTGCAGATGGATCACGCAGCCGGCGTCCTCGCGCACCTCGTGGATCGCCGAATGAATGGTGAAGCCGGCGGGGTTGATGCTGTATTCGCTCTCGGAGAGCTGGTTGCCGTAAAGGTCGACCTTGATCAGGCTGGACGCCGTGATTTCCTCGAACAGCAGGCCGTAGGGGTTGATCAGAAAGTGATGCTCCGGGCCGGGGACGCGGGCCGAGATGTGGGTGTCGACCAGATCATCCCAGCCGAACATCGCCACCAGGCGATAGGCGGCGGCGAGGTTGACCCGCTGCGACCACTCCGCTTCCGTCATGTTGGAGGGCACTTCCTTCAGGCGCGCTTCGGCTGGCGACATGGCATTTCCCGCTCTCGAAATCATCGTCGAAGCCTAGGCGGCCCGAGTGACTCCGGCAAGTCGCGTAGCCAGAGGGCCGCCATGCGCGCTTCGCGGCCGTTTGCCTCTGCATGACGGGGCATGCTGCCGCCGGCCCGGACCGGCGCTCCATCATCACGGTCGCGTTAGGGGGACGCTCCTGTTGATGCCCATCAAGATGCATAATTTCTGCACAGCTAGGTAGGCCGGACATGCTCATGCCGTGGCTTCCGGGGACTCCCGCGGGCGTCCGCCGCAGCACGCATGTGTAGCGGGCGAGGGCGCCACGGAGAACGACCATGACCTACCAGACCATCAATCCCTATACGGGGGAAACACTCGCCTCATTTCCGGATGCGACCGATGATGAGGTGCGCGCGGCGATCAGCGCCGCGCACGAGGCGTTTCTCGCCTGGCGGCAGACGTCGTTCGCCGAGCGCGGCCGGATATTGCAGGCCGCGGCAGACATCCTGCGCCGCGACAGCGAGGCCTATGCGCGGCTGCTGACGCTGGAAATGGGCAAGCTGTTCGGCGAAGCCAAGGCAGAGGTCGAGCTGTCGGCGAAGATCCTCGAATACTACACGCGCCATGCCGAGGCGCTGCTGGCCCCGGAGAAGCTCCCGGTGCTCGACCCGGCCGAAGGCGAGGCCGTCCTGGTCTGTGAGCCCCTCGGGGTTCTCCTGGCGATCGAGCCGTGGAACTTTCCCTATTATCAGATCGCGCGCATCCTGGCGCCGCAGCTGTCGGCCGGCAACACGCTGCTTCTGAAGCATGCCTCGAACGTCCCGCAATCGGCGGCTGCGTTCGAGAAGCTGATGGCTGAGGCCGGGTTGCCGCGCGGCGCGTTCCAGAACCTCTATGCCAGCCGATCGCAGGTCGAGCTCATTCTCAATGACGACAGGGTTCACGGCGTGGCGCTGACGGGCTCGGAGGGTGCGGGCGCGGTGGTTGCCGCGCAGGCCGGCAAGGCCCTGAAGAAATCGACCATGGAGCTCGGCGGCGCCGACGCCTTCATCGTGCTCGCGGATGCCGACCTCGAGAAGACCACGCGATGGGCCGTGTTCGGACGCCACTGGAATGGCGGCCAGGTCTGCGTCTCGTCCAAGCGCATGATCCTGGTCGATCCGATCTACGACGATTTTCTCGGCAGGTATCGCCAGGGTGTCGCTGGCCTGGTGGCGGGCGATCCGTTCGATCCGAGGACGACGCTGGCGCCGCTGTCCTCGCAGGGCGCTGCCGAGGAGGTGAAGGAAAAGATCAGGGCCGCCGTTGCGTTCGGCGCCACGGCCGAGGAGGTCGGTCCGCCCGTGCCAAATCGCGGTGCGTTCGTGCAGCCGACGATCCTCACGGACGTCGCTGCGGACAATCCGGCGCGTCATTGGGAGTTCTTCGGCCCGGTGTCGATGCTGTTCCGGGCGAAGGACGAGGATGATGCGGTCCGCATCGCCAATGATTCGCCGTTCGGGCTCGGCGGGTCCGTGTTCACCGGCAATCCGGCCCATGGCGCCGAGCTCGCCAAGCGGATCTCGACAGGCATGGTGTTCGTGAACCATCCGACCAAGGTCGAGGCCGATCTGCCGTTTGGTGGCATCCGGCGATCGGGTTATGGCCGCGAGTTGATCGGGCTGGGTCTCAAGGAGTTCGTCAACCAGAAGCTGATCGGCGTCGTCGACATCGATGCGCACTTCTGAGCGGTGCGTGGTCTGAAGCAAGACGGCCAACCAAGGCGATCGTCCGTCATCGGGGCGGTCGCCTGGTCAATCTCGTCTGTGGGCTAGGGCGCCGGGATCGACAGCAGGCTGGAGATGCTGCGGCCGCGGATGTCGTAGACCCGGGCGAACACGACGTCGTCGCGCTTGATCTCGACCATCACCGGGGCGGTCAGTCCCTTGCAGTAGAACTCGCCGAGCGTCATGGCGAAGTCGGCCGCGTGGCTGTCCCAGCCGATGGTGAAATCGGGGCCGAGCGCGACCTGGGCGGGGCGCTGCGGGCCGCACACCGCGACCTTCCATTTGTGCCCGATCGGCGGCACCTCCTGGCGCTCGTCGAGCTGCTCCTTGAGCCCGTCCGAGGCCTGCTTCAGCGCCAGGCCCCAATAGTCGAGCATGAAACGCGTGTCGGCCTCGCGCACGGTGCCGGCGATGAAGTTGAAATGCGTGTACTGGTAGGGATGCAGCCGGATCATCTCCGCCAGCGGCAGCAGCAATCCGAAGCAGAAGGCGGCGATCGCCACCGGCTGCCAGCTGCGGCGCTCGTCATTGTTGAGCCAGGACAGCAGCCAGGAGAACGCGACGCCGCCGAGCAGCGCCATCGGCGGGATCACGAACACGAAGTGGCGAATGCCGTTGTACAGCGCCGGGCGTTTGACGATCGCGATCAGGATCGGCAGCGTCGCCGCGAGCGTGAGCATCAGCAGGATGCTCTTCTGGCGGGCCGGCATGTCCGGCCGCGACAGCGACATGATCGAGGCGACGGCACCGGCGACGAACAGCGCGATCATCAGCTCGGGCAGCTGCAGCGCGAACAGGGTCGGCAGATACGACCAGGGCATGTCCGGCACCGACACCAGCGCGCCGTCGAACATCTCCTTCCACGGCTTCTCGAAGAAGTGCGAGAAGTAGGTCAGAGCGCGGAACGGATTGGCCGGTTCGAGGATCGACCACGGCCAGATCAGCCCCATGATCAGGTAGCCCAGGATCAGGCCCGGGATCAGCACATAGAGCAAATGGGCGAAGCGGCGGACCGCCTCACGCGGCCCCTGGGTACGGTATTCCTCCAGGAACAGCGGCATGAAGCCGACCATGGCGTAGACCACGGCCATGCCGCCCAGGATGCGCGAGCCGATCGCGAAGCCAGCGCCCAGGCCGAGGATCAGGATGGTGCGCGGCGAGGGGTAGGGATACTCCTCGGCGAGACGCACGAGGCCCATCAGCAGCACGACCATGGCGACCGCGAAGGGGGCGTCCTTCGGGTTCATGAACATGTGGCCGTAGAAGATCGGGCAGAGCGCCAGCAGCAGCAGGGCGGCAAGGCCGGCGACCGGGCCACCGATGCGGCGCGCCAGCCGCCAGGTCACGCCAAGGCCGATCAGGCCGACGATGGCGCCGACCAGCCGGCGGGTCTCGAACAATTCCAGCGGCAGGATCTTGTGCAGCAGCGCTGCAACCATGTCGAAGCCGCCGCCGTACATATAGAGATTGGCGAACGACAGCGCCGCCTGGTCCCTGAACCCGGAACCATACATGCGCAGCAACAGATCGGCATATTCGGCATGGGTGTAGTCGTCCCAGCCGAGGCCATAATCGCGGAAGGTCAGCCCGGCCACCACCGCGACTGCGGCGAGCACGAGCATCGCGAGATCGTCATAGGTCCGCTCGAGCGACCGCCGCGTGGGCGTCTCGAGGACCGAAGTGGTTATCGTTGTCATGGCTGATAGTGACCCGGCGTCCCCTAACGACCCCGCTTCCGCGCTTCAGGCCTGTGTTCCCCGCCTGCGTATAGCGCGTCCCGGTTCCCGAGGTGTTGGAAAGTTGAGCTTCACGCTTCCATCGCAGTGCAGCGAAGACCCGAATTCCGGCTGCTTCGCGCCATACTGGCACAGCCAAATGAACGCCCGCTGAACCACGGAGACAGGGAAAACCCGGGGGAACTTCAATGAATGCCGATGGTTGGCAAGGGTGTAATATGGCGAAACCGTGGCGGGCGCAGTTGGGTGCCGAACAGGGCCCGCGGCTCTTGGTCGAACTTCTGCTGCAAATTGTCGCGGATTTGGACTAGAAACCGGATTCAGGGGCGCGTGCAACCGCAGGCTATCTAATGTGATTTCGGTCGGGACCCGGTCCGGAACCGGCGCATTAGGGGATAGGTTCGAATGATGAGTGCTATGTTGGTCGCTGGTGCGCTCGCCGTGTTGGCCGGGCTCGGGGCGATCGCCTATGGAATCCCGTTCAAGGAGTTCAGCGTCGGCAGCACGCTGATCCTGTCCGGGACTCTTGGCGTGTGCAGCGGACTGATCCTGTTTGCGATGGCGGCTGTCCTCGGCGAACTGAAGATCATCTCTGCCCGCCTGCGGCAGCAGCGCCTTGCATCGGATGCCGACTCGCGGCCTCTGCAGCTTCCCGGCGCCGGCACCAAGGCCGACGACCTCGACCCGCCCCCGGTGCTTCCGAGCGAGGACGTCTGGCGGGAAGGGGGCTCGCCCCGGCCTCGTCCCCGCATGCCCGACCTGTCGTCACCCTTGTCCTCGGGACTGGCGTCGTCGCCGCTGTCGTCACCGCCTGCGTCTCCGCCGCCGCCGCTGTCCGCCACCCTGCGTGCCGCCGAAACCGAACCGGCGGGCGAGGCGGCCGCGGAGCCTGCCGAGCGGCCGAGGCGCAACCTGCTGTTCGCCTCGTCGTCTCGCCGCGAGCGAGAGCGCGAACGGGCGGAACGGCGCGGTGCCGAGCCGATGCCGACGGATTTCCGATCGCCGCCGCTGAATGAACCGCCGTCGCTTCCGCCGGAGGAGCCGGCTGCTGCTGAACCAAGCCCGCCTTTCCAGGACAGCTGGTCGCGACCGGAGCGAACGCGCAGCGCGGAGCCGTCGCGTCCGCCTTTCCCGCGGCGGCTGGCCCGCGCCGCGCCGGCCTTCGTCGAGCCAGAGCCGGCGCCACCTCCGCCACCCGAGCCGCAGGATCTGGACGCGCCGGCCGTCAGCATCATCAAGTCGGGCGTCGTGGACGGGATGGCCTACTCACTCTATTCGGACGGCTCGATCGAGGCGCAGATGCCCGAGGGCATGATGCGCTTCGCTTCGATCGACGAGCTGCGCACTCACCTCGAAGGCCGCTCCTGACACGCCCGGGTTGATCCCCTCTGGCATACAGGACACATTACTTGGATGGTGACAGACTTCCCAAGAAGAAGTCCTCACTATCTTGTCATTTTGCCAGTCATTCGCCCATATTGGTTGCAGAATCGCTGAACAACGCCGTCACTCCGCGCAAGTGATACTTGGCGGGTCATCATTGGGGGTGACCCTGGGCGGGGTGGCAATTGCCATCAGCGGCAACGGGTGGGAGCGGGGGTGAGATTGCGATGACAGACGGCGCCGGCAAAAGCTTTATCGATCTGACGGCCGACATCGTCTCGGCCTATCTCAGCAACAATCCGACGCCGGCAGCGGAAATTCCGTCGCTGATCAGCCAGGTGCACGCGGCGCTGACCCGCGTGGCGGCCGGGCGCAGCGAGCCGGCGCCAGAACCGGCAAGGCCTGCGGTACCGGTGAAGAAGTCGATCCACCCGGACTATCTGGTGTGTCTCGAGGACGGCAAGCGCTTCAAGTCGCTGCGGCGGCATCTGCGCACGCAGTACAACATGACCCCCGAGCAGTACCGCGACAAATGGAACCTGCCGGCGGACTATCCGATGGTGGCGCCGAACTACGCGGTGACACGTTCGCAGCTCGCCAAGAAGATGGGCCTCGGCCAGCAGCGTCCCGAACGCGAAAAGTAGATTGGGAGATATTCCTCGCTGCCCACCCTCCTCCCCTGGAGGGGGAGGGTCGGCTCATAGGCGCGAAGCGCGTGTGAGCCGGGGTGGGGTGATCTCTCCACTCGCACCGGTTTCCGCGGTTTCACCCCACCCCGCTCGCCCGCTTCGCGTGCGATCGACCCTCCCCCTCCAGGGGAGGGTGGCCGGGAGTGCGGTGCCTTGCTCCGTCGCGATCGGCCGCTGGCGATCTTCGGGCAAAACATCCACCGAGCCTTGTCCCAATCGTCAGTCAAAGCATCATGCGTCCCAAGATGCGCACGATGCTCGAACGACCTGACCTTTCAGGACGCGGCGGCGAGTGCCTCGCGCGCGTCTGACCGGATTCGCTCCACCATCGAGCGCAGGCCGTTCGAGCGCTGCGGCGTGAGGTGCTCGCGGAACCCGAGTTCATCGAACACGGCCGGCGCATCGATGGTCAGGATCTCCTGCGGCGTCCGCCCCGAATACAGTGTGAGCAGGATGGCGATCAGGCCGCGGACAATGTGCGCGTCGCTGTCGCCGAGATAGTTCAGCACCGGCACGGCGCTCTTGTCGTCGACGTGCTTTGAGAGCCAGACCTGGCTCGCGCAGCCCTGAACCTTGTTGGCGGCGGAGTGCTCGTCCTCCGGCATCGGCGCGAGCGTGCGGCCGAGCTCGATCACGTAGCGGTAGCGGTCGTCCCAATCGTCCAGCAGGGCGAAATTGTCGCGGATCTCGTCGATGGTCATGGTGCTCTTCGGTCCCGGAAACAGCCCTCATATAGGCGCTCGGGACGACGAAAGCGACAGCTGGTTCCGCCGATCAGGGCGCAGGCGGCAGCTGCCATTCGGCCGTGAGATCGTCCGACGACAGCGTGTCCGCCGGGGCCTCGTTGCTCGGAACCTCCTCGGCCACGGGCGCATCGATGGACCCGGTATGATCGTTGCCGCGCTTGTCGAGGCTTGCGGGCTTCACCGGACCGATGAACTTGTCGCCCGGCTTCTCCGTGGTCTCGGGCTTGTCGGTGATGATCTGATAGATCTTGCGCGCGCCTTCCTGGGCGCGGTGACCGATCACGGTCGCGGCCTGGCCGCCGACCTCGCAGGCCTGCGGCTGCCGCTTGCAGAACTGACTCATGTCGGAGACCGCAGCCGTCGCGGCCTGCACGGCTTCGTGCGCATTGATCTGCGGCAGCTTGTCGGTGTCAGGGCTCTTCTCGCGCGGCAGCAGCACCAGCACGAGCCCGAGCCAGAATGCCATGCGAAGCAGAAAGAACATCACGCAACCCCGACAGTGCTGTCGATCCCGTAGCGGTCCTCAACCGCGCAACCGAGATCGCCGCAGACGTGTTCTATGTCGCCACTGCTTGCATTGGGCTTAATTGGTTGAAAATTCGCGAAGGCGCAGCTCGAACTTTTTTCGGCGTAAATTTTGGGTTGGCGCGCGTTGATTGCCAAATGCAACTGGCTGTAGATCGCGACGCTTTCGCAACCGTGGACGCGGCCGGAAACGATGCATTCACCATCCCGGCCGAATGCCGGGCTCACCGCAGTCTGGCCCTTAGCGTTCGCTTAATGCGAGTCTGACACGGTGACTTCCGACGACAGGGGGCGTCCCGGCGCGTTCTCTCTCATGTTGAGAACGACCGATAGGCCGAGGCGCGAGAGCCGTGAGTGTGTTGAGTATCATCCGCGATTGTCTCGATGCGTTGCTGCATCCATCGGCTCGAACTGATGCGATGACGCGCGCGCGTCATCGCGCCTTCATCGCGCCGCGCCTGCTCGGCAGCCTCGCGGCCTTCGCCGTGTTTCCGGCCTATCTCGCGATGCGCGGCGCGCCGAGCGCGCTCGAGGTCGGCGCACTGGCCTGGCTGATCGCGCCCATTCTGCTGTCCTGGTATCTGTCGCGCACCGGCCGCTATGAGAGCGCGTGCGCGCTGTCCTCGCTGGCGCTGTCCGCACTGATCATGGCGGTGGCGATCGAGACCGGCGGCATCGAGTCGTTTGCCGCAGTCTGGCTGATCGTGGTGCCGCTCGAGGCCTCGTTCTCCGCGTCGCGCCGCGTCGTGGTGTTTTCCGCAGCCCTCGCGCTGTCCTGCGCGCTGCTTTTGATCCTCATCGGTCATTTCGGCTGGCTGCCGAAGCCGGAAACGAATCCGGCCTTGCGCAGCGCGCTGCTCGCCTTCGGCGTTGCCTCCGCGACGCTCTATGCCGCCGTGCTCGCCTTTGCCGCCGACACGCTCGCACGCACCAGCGTGACGCTGCTGTCGATGGAGGAGGAGCGCTACCGGCTGCTCGCGCGCAACATGAGCGACGTGATCTCCCGTCATCGCCGCAACGGCGCCGTCATGTTCATTTCACCCGCGGCCGAGACGCTGATCGGTGCGCCGGTCGGGCAGTTGCAGGGGCATGGCCTGTTCGAGCGCGTTCACGTCGCGGACCGTCCGGCCTATCTCACGGCCTTGTCGCAGGCCGCCGGCGGCAGCGAAGCCTCGAGCGTCGAGTTTCGTCTGCGTCGCGATGCGCCCGGCGAGGGACGGGTCGCGCATCAGCCCGTCGATTTCATCTGGGTCGAGATGCGCTGCCGGCCGCTCGATCGCACCGGCCCGGCGCCTGAAGGATCGGAGCAGGATGTCGTCGCCGTCATGCGCGACGTCACGGATCGCAAGCTGCAGGAGCAGGCGCTGGAGCTCGCGCGCAGCGCGGCCGAGCGCGCCGACGCCGCCAAGACGCGCTTCCTGGCGACGATGAGTCACGAGCTGCGCACGCCGCTCAACGCCATCATCGGCTTCTCGGAAATGCTGATGCAGGAGCAGGTGCTGGTGCTCAACGCCGCGCGCCGCCGCGAATACGCGCAGCTCATCAATGATTCCGGCCAGCATCTGCTGTCGGTCGTGAACGGCATCCTCGACATGTCAAAGATGGAGTCCGGCAATTTCGAGCTGACGCCGGAGCCGTTCGCGCCGCGCGCCGCGCTGATCAATTGCTGCAATCTGCTGGCGCTGCGGGCGCGCGAGAACGGCATCGATCTCTCGGCCGACGTGCCGCAGGATCTGCCCGTCATCACCGGCGATCCGCGCGCCTTCAAGCAGATCGTGCTCAACCTGGTCTCCAACGCCATCAAGTTCACCGAGCGCGGCGGGCGCGTCTCCGTGTCTGCCGGCATCGATGCCACGCGCCTGCGGCTGCGAATCACCGATACCGGCGTCGGCATCGCCGCCGATGATCTCAAGCGCATCGGCGATCCCTTCTTCCAGGCCGGCAAGACCTATCAGCGCCGTCACGAAGGAACCGGACTCGGCCTGTCGATCGTCAAGAGCCTCGTGACCTTGCACGGCGGCGAAATGTCGATAGAAAGCGAGATCGACGAGGGGACGACGGTCACGATCGCGCTGCCGATCAACTGTGTGGCCGAGGCGAATGCCGGCGCCACCATCACGCCGCTGTCACCCTCACGCTCCGCCCAGCAAGGGCAGGTCATGCAGGTGAAGAAGAGTGCCTAGACGAGCCGCAGAGGATGATCAGGCGCCGCCGCGCCGTCGCAAGCGCGCCGCCGCTGCTGCCGTTGTCGAAGCCGCCGATGAGCGGGGCTGGCTGATGCGCGCGATGCTCTACAGCCCGAAGGACCTGTTTGCGGGGCTGCTGGCCTGTGCCGCGGCCAGCGCGATCATCGTCAATGCCGTGTTCCTGCAGTCGGGGCCGCATCCGGCGCCGATGTTCGGTTCCATCGTCACGATTCCGCCGAATCTGGTGACGTCCAACCCGCTGCCGCGCCCGCGGCCGATGGACATATCGCCGCTCGATCCCAAGGTGATCGAGACGCGTCCCGCCGAGACACGCGTGGCGGAGCCGAAGGTCGTGGACCAGCGGACGGCGGAGACGCGTTCGGATCAGAAATATGCCGATCCGCTGGCCGATCTCGTGAGATCCGTCAGCGGCGGCCAGGGCAACGTCCCGCGTCCGCAGCCGACACAGCAGGGTGGCAACGCGCGCCGTATCGCCGCGGTCCAACGTGCGCTGACCGAATACGGCTATGGCCAACTGAAGCCGACTGGAATGATCGGCTCCGATACGCAGGCCGCCATCCAGAAGTTCGAGCGCGAGCGCAAGCTGCCGGTGACCGGCCAGCTCTCGGATCGCCTGGTGCGCGAGCTGGCGATTGTCATCGGTCATCCGATCGAATAGAGCAGGGGTCCGCTGGCTGCGACGTGCAGCGCGCTTGCACCTGCGTTGAATTCTCATGCGATTGAAGACCAGCATCTGGGTGAGCGCCTATCTGCGCCGCTGCCAGTCGGCGGGCGCGTTCAGCGCGATCCGTCACCGCGGCGCCGAAGAGGCGGGCGCGGTGTTCGTCAAGGTCGCGCTGATGGACGGCACCGCGCAGCTCTACGCGCCGGCGCCGCAGACGGTGTATGACGACAGCCGTCCGGTCGACCGCTACTTCGTGCCGATTGCGCCGCAGCCGGTTGCCGAGACCGAGATCGAGGAGCGCCTCGTGAAGGAGCTGCGCTTCGATCCCGACGTCTGGATCATCGAGACCGAGGACCGGCAGGGCCGGCACTTCCTCGATCTCGTGCGCGAGCGCCCCTGACGACCTCCGGACGAACGATCGCGGCGACGCGCCTCAG
The DNA here is from genome assembly GCF_051167855.1 of Bradyrhizobium sp. HKCCYLRH3099. Taxonomy (NCBI): domain Bacteria; kingdom Pseudomonadati; phylum Pseudomonadota; class Alphaproteobacteria; order Hyphomicrobiales; family Nitrobacteraceae; genus Bradyrhizobium; species Bradyrhizobium sp. HKCCYLRH3099. The sequence continues at coordinate 167,390 of NZ_JBNPTW010000013.1, read as the reverse complement.
CGCTTGAAGCCGTCGGTGCCGGTGCGCACGATCGGCCGCGTCGAAACGCCGGGCCGCGCTGCGCCCGCGCGGGCACTCTGACGTTCGTCGTCATACAGCATCGCGCGATGCTTGGCCCTGATCGCGGCCATGCCTGAGCCGCGCCACGCCGCCAGCATGATCAGCGCGGCGCGCTCGCTCAGCCGCTCGTAGAAGCGTGACAGCCGAAACACGGTGTGGACGGACTGGCCCATCTCGGGCTTGAGGAACAGCAGCACGCGCTCGAACACCGGCGCCGGCATGCCCAGCGCCTTCAGCGCGCAGGCCAGCGGCTCGCCGTTGAGATCGTTGACCACGTCGTGGGTCATGCGCGACGGCAGGATCAGGCTTTCACCGAGCTCGGTCGTGAACGTCTCGACGTCGGCGTTGAACGCCGCCATCTCCAGCGCCTCGATCGCATGCACCGCGCGGTGCAGCGGCGTCGGCGCGGCCGGTTTCAGCGGCGTGGTGGCGAGATTCTGCAGGATGGCGATGCGCTCATGCGAGGCCGCGCGCATGAACATCTCGCTGAGTTCGGCGGCATCCTTCGGCTGCATCGACAATCCCGACGCCGCATCGTCTCGCGGCGGCGCGGCGGGTGTTCGAAGCCCAGCGGGAATGGGGCTCGCCAGCGGCAGAGCCGGCTCGCTCTGCGGCGGACGCAAGCCGAGCTTGTTCAGGATCTCGACCGGCGTCGCCGGATAGATCGCGAGCCGCGCGCGCACCGCCGCGCGGGTTGCGTCGTCGACATCATCGACGAGGCGCGAGGCCAGTTCGACGAACTGCCGCTCCTCGTCCGCCGAATGCGCGCTCGCCTGGACGTAGAGATCGGTCAGCACGCGCAACAGAGTGGGCCTGATGTCGACGCCCTCGCGGCGCGAGAGCGTGAGCAACCCGTCGAAGCCGGGGAACAGCGATGATGGTGTCATGTCGGGGGTACGCAACTTCGGCAATCGTTATGCCGATTAGAGCGGAGTTGATTTAATGCCCCGTTAAGGAAAACAGCCGGTGAAGATGGGCCGAAATTACCCGGTGAGACAAAGGCGCAACGCTGGCTTGCCTTATCGCCTGCGGCTGCACGCAATCCGTGTTCCGTTGCAGCGCATTAATATCCTCTTAACCACGTCCTGATCTTAATCGATCCGTTCGATGATCTCGCCTTGGTCGCGTCACGCGATCAGCCTGATCTTCGCCGCGCCGAATGCCCGCTTGCAGCGGCATCCGTGATTGTCAGTTCTGCGTGCCCTCTTGCCTGCGAAGTTCGGGCGATGGGGAGTTTTCAGGGGGTAAGAACTTCGGGCACGAAAGAGAGTAGACATGGCGACCATCATTGAATTCCCGGCGGACGTTGCGCGTCGCGCGCGGCCTGCCGTGACCGGCGCGCCGCAGGAGGGCATGGGAACGATCCTGATTCTTCCCGTCGTTCGCATCGAGCGCGAGACCACGACCGACGATCGCGGGCCCCGCGAGGGCACAGCACCGAGCCGACGCCGCCGTCGCCGCTGATCTCCGAGGGGAATGGGAATGCCGGACATGATGGTTCGGGTCCGGCGCGCCGCTCCGGCCGTCGCACTCCTTCTTTCGGGCGGGCTGCTCGGCGCCTGCAGCGGTGGTGATTTCGGCCGCACCCGCGCCGACATGCGCAACGACGACATGCACAAATGGATCGGGGCCGAGGCCACCGCCAGCGTGGGCGTGAAGCCGTCGCAGTTCCAGTTGACCGACGGCGAGCGCCAGCTGCGCGACCTCGCTTATCCGCTGATCGAGCCGCCGCATTCGCGCCCCGCCTGGAAGGCCGTGTTCGGCGACTATCAGCCGTCGCCATCGCCCTGGCGCCAGAAGGTCGTGTTCGATCGCACGGCCTACGGCCGCGCGCTGATTGACGAGCCGCACCGGTCGCATGCCTCGCGCTATGCGCAGCTGATCGACGACGTGCGCGACGACATCACGCGCTTCGAGCCGTTCTTTTCCTCCGCGATCCGGGTCATCGATCTCGACCGCAAGCGCGATGCCAGCATGAAATACATGACCGAGCTGTCGCCACGCGAGAAGGCCGATGCGGTCGCGCGCATGCAGGAGAACTCGCTGATCGTGCAATGGGTGCAGATCAGCCTCGAGCAGCGTGTCTCGTCCTATCGCTGGGCGCTCGAGCGCCTCGTCCTGCAGGCGCCCGACGGCATGGCCGCGGACGCCGATCGCCTGATCAACGAGCTCGCCGCCCAGACCGCCAATCCGCCGGTCGCCGCACGGCCCTTGATCCAGCGGCCGCTGACGACACGGGGCTGACGCGCGGGCCGGCTGTCATCATGACTCCGGCCGCAGCAGGCTGAACGCCTCTTCGAGCAGATGCGGCGTGTGCTTGCCGCTCGAATCGCGGCAGGCGCGCTCGAAATAGTCCGACAGCGCCGGGCGGAATTTGGGGTGCGCCGCCTTTTCGATGACGGTGCGCGCGCGCTGCTTCGGCGACAGGCCGCGCAGGTCGGCGAGCCCATGCTCGGTGACCAGGATCTGCACGTCGTGCTCGGTGTGGTCGACATGGGTCACCATCGGCACGATGCAGGAGATGGTGCCGTTCTTCGCGGTCGACGGCGTCATGAAGATCGACAGATAGGCGTTGCGGGCGAAGTCGCCGGAGCCGCCGATGCCGTTCATGATGCTGCTGCCGCGCACATGCGTGGAATTGACGTTGCCGTAAATGTCCGCCTCGATCAGGCCGTTCATCGCGATCACGCCGAGCCGGCGGATCACTTCGGGATGGTTCGAGATCTCCTGCGGCCGCAGCACGATGCGATCGCGCAGGAACTCGATCTCGTGGTTGAACTGTACGGCTGCGTCCGAGCTCAGCGACAGCGCCGTGGCCGAGGCCAGATCCATGCGCCCTGAGCGGATGAGGTTCAGCATGCCGTCCTGCAACACCTCGGTGTAGGCGGTCAGATTGGGGAAGGGACCGTTGTCCAGCCCCGCCATGACGGCGTTGGCGACGTTGCCCACCCCGGATTGCAGCGGCAGCAAATTGTGCGGCAACCGGCCTTGCTTCACCTCGTGCGCGAAGAACTCCAGGATATGTCCGGCGATCGCGCCGGAGACTTCGTCCGGTGGCGTGAAGGTGGTGTTGCGATCCGGCGCATGGGTCTCAACGACGGCGATCACCTTGCTCGGATCGCAGCGGTAGGTGGTCTCGCCGATACGATCGCCGGGCGCCACGATCGGGATCGGCTTGCGATGCGGCGGCAGGCGCGTGCCGTAATAGACGTCGTGCATCCCGAGCAGCGCCGGGTTCATCCACGAATTGACCTCGATGATCACGCGGTCGGCGCGATCGAGCCAGGTCTTGTTGTTGCCGATCGAGGTCGACGGGATCAGCCGCCCGTCGGGCAGGATGCCCGCGCATTCGATCACCGCGACGTCGAGATGGCCGAGGAAACCGAACCATACGAATTGCGCGACATGGCTGAGATGGAGATCGATGTACTCCATGCTGCCGGCATTGATCCGCTGCCGCGTCGTCGGATCGGACTGATAGGGCAGGCGCAGATCGATGCCGTTGGCCTTGGCCAGCGCGCCGTCGAGCTCGGGGGCCGTGGACGCACCGGTCCAGACGCCGATGCGGAACGGCTCGCCGCGCGCATGCGCAGCCTCGATGCGGCGCGCCAGCGCCAGCGGGACGGCCTTCGGATAGCCCGAGCCGGTGAAGCCGCTCATGCCGACATGGCTGCCCGGCGTGACCTGCGCGGCGGCATCGTCCGCCGACATGATCTTGGCGCGCAGCGCCTGCGACATCACCTGCGATGAACTCATCGTGCCTGCTCCAAAGCGCGATCGTTCAGACCGCAAGTCTCGCGCTCTCTAGCTGCGCTCTCCGCCGGCACGTTGATGCGGGTCAAGGCCTGGCGGCGCAGGCGCGCATCACAGACCTGCACCGCACGCGCGACGCAGCTCCCGCACCTTGCTCGCGCGTGACCGTTCGCTCAGCAGATTGGCCTTGCTGTAGCGCGGATCGCCGGTGACCTCGTCGCCGACCCAGTCGGGCAGGGTCACAACAGTGGTTTCGCTCGGCAGCTCGATCTCGGCGATGACGATGCCGTCGAGTTCGCCGTGATAGACGTCGACCTCCCACACGCCGCTCTCGCCCGGCACGTAGTGCCGCGTTTTCTCCAGGATCCGCCCCTCGCAATGCGCGAAGATCGCTTCCGCATGATCACGTGGAATGTCGTATTCGAACTCTTCGCGTGACAGACCGCGGCGGCCGCTCTTCACGCACAGCGTCGTTCGATGGCCATAGCAGCGGACGCGAACCTTGAGGCCATCCTGGCGTGCGACGAGCCCGTCGCGAAGGTGTTCACTGTGCGTCGCCTGAGCCCGCCAGGAGTCGGTCCTGACGAGAAACTTTCGTTCGATTTCGAGGGGCATGACCTGATGATGAGCGAAACGTCGCCGTCCTGAACCGTCATAGCAACGGAGCGGGAGAAACACTATGCCACGAAGGATGAAGAGCCCGTTGTGGAATTGATCGAACGTCCGCCTAACGCCTTACCGTTTGCCGCGCGGCTTCTCTGCCTTGGCGGGCGGCTCGGTCTGCACGCCGCAACTGGCCGCGGCAAGCGAGGCCTGCGCCTGTGGCATCAGGCCCGGTTCCGCCGCCAGCGCCTTCAGCACGATCAGGCCGGTCGTGGTCGGCGAATCGATGATCAGGCGGTCGGCGGCCGTGACCTCCTCGTCCTCGGGCAGGTCCTCGTGCTGGGCCTCGGTCATCAGGTCGAGCTCGATGACGCGCTTGCCGGCCGAGCGGTCGTTGATGGCGTAATAGGCGATCTCGTTGCGCGTGTAGAACGACACCGAGGTGTAGGCCTGGCTCACGGGAACGGTGAGCTTGAGCGGGCCGTCCGCGAGGTCGTAGCGGCAGATCGCCATGGCGAACGCCGGATCCATGAACGGCATCGGCGAATTGCCGGGATCGGCGAGCGGCAGCGGCGTGACCGCGTTGAGCTTGGTCAGCGGCGTCAGACGCGAATAGGCGTCCTGCGTCGAGATGCGCGGCAGCGCCAGCACGCTGACGAGATGCACCACGCCGCCGAGCAGCACGCCAACGACGACGGTGAACACCAGCCGGATCATGACGGGCATCCCACCGTGGTGATCGACGGCATCGGCGCGTCACGTTGCGTGCGGGTCGCGACCCCCACCGGCGTGTCGTAGAGGCGGAGCATCAGCGCATAGCGTTCGATCCCGCCGGTCGGCAGCCAATTGCCGGCGCGCGAGCGCGAGGCGACGCGGATCTCGAACGAGCCGTCGGCGCCGCGCACCAGCTCCTGGCTGGTGAAGCCGTAGCGCTGCAGCGTGTTGGCGACGAGATGACCCTTCCGGTCGTACAGCGTGAGCGTCCAGAACCGCGCCGCCGGCGTCACGCCGCTGACGAGAATGTCGCAGCGGCCGTCGAGCGGCTTCTTCTTGTCGTCCGTGGTGGCGGTGAAGGCGACGCCGTCGCCGGTGCCGATCGGCAGCTCGCCATTGCGGGTGATCGTCGCGCGCGCATAGGGGTCGACATCGGCGGTGCCGGTCTTCGGCCGCGCCGTCCAGGCCCCGATCGTGAGCGTTCCGAACTCGGTGCCGCGGGTCGTGGTGATCCAGGTCGCGCCGACGCCGACGCCGGTGGCGATCAGGAGCGCGAGCAGGGTGATCAGGAGCAGCCGCACGGGAATTCGCTGTCGTCAGTTCTTGCGCAGGGCAGGGGTGGCCACGCTGTCGGCGATGGCCGTGGCGTAGTTCTCGGGGAAGGCCAGCGCGCTGGATGACACCGGCTTGCCCGGCTTCTTCGGATCGACGGGCGCAGCCTTTTCGGCGACGCGCGCGGCGTCGTCCAGCATCTTTTCGACCTGCACCAGGATATCGGCGCCACGACGGGTCAGGATCGGCGGTGGGCCGGGCTTGATCTCCAGCGTCTTCGGCTGACCGGCCTGGGCCATCGCCGCGGCGGCCGGCTGCGGCGGCAGCTTCTCGCCCATGCCGACGCCGGGCAGTTCCTTCACCTCGACGCCCCGATGTGCGGCGAGCATGATGTCGTGCCAGGTCTGCGCCGGCAGCGAGCCGCCGGTCATGCGGTTGGTCGGTGAATAGTCGTCATTGCCGTACCAGACGGCGCAGGTGAAATTGCCGGTGTAGCCGACGAACCAGGCGTCACGATAGGCATTGGTGGTGCCGGTCTTGCCGGCGGTCGGGATGCCGTCGAGCGCGGCACGGCGCGCCGTGCCTTCGCTGACGACGTGGCTCATCATCCCCGCCATGTCGGCGGCCACGGAGGCAGGGATCGCCTGGCGCGGCTTCGGCCCGTCACGGTCCCATCGCCAGACCAGGTCGCCGGCGCCGGTGCGCACCTCCAGCACCGAATGCGGCGTCACCGCTTTGCCCTTGTTCGGGAACGTCGCGTAGGCGACGGCGTGCTCGAGGACGGTGACCTCGTCCGATCCGATCGGCATCGACGGCGTGTCAGGCAGCGGCGCCTTGAGGCCGAAGCGGCGGGCGACCTCGACGATCTTGGCGCGGCCGGCCTTGGGGCCGTTCGGCTTGCCGAGCTCGATCGACAGCTTGACCGGGACGACGTTGATCGAGCGGGTGATCGCCTGGGTCAGCGTCACCGTGCCCGAGTAGGAATGGCCATAGTTCTGCGGGCACCAATTGCCGATGCACACCGGGCCGTCGACGATGGTCGAGGTCGGCTTGTAGCCGTTGAGCAGGGCGGTGGTGTAGACATAGGGCTTGAACGAGGAGCCCGGCTGCCGGTAGGCGTCGGTGGCCCGGTTGAACTGGCTGGCGCCGTAGTCGCGGCCGCCGACCATGGCGCGGATGCCGCCGTCGAGGTCGGCGACCACAGTCGCCGCCTGGGTGGCGTGATAGTCGCGGCCGAACTGGCGCAGCTGGTTCTCGATCGCCTCGTCGGCGGCGTGCTGCACGGTCATGTCGATCGAGGTCCGCACCACGAACACGCGCTCGGTATAGGACTTCGGGAACGTGTCGACCAGTTTGCGCATCTCGTCGAAGGCATAGTCGAGGAAGTAGTTGGGCGAGCTCTCGTCGCGCCGGTCGACCGCGAAGGCCGGGTTGCGGCGGGCGCCGAACACCTGGCCCTCGGTCATGAAGCCGGCATCCACGAGGTTGTCGAGCACGACGTTGGCGCGGGCGCGCGCCGCGGGCAGGTTGATGTGGGGGGCGAACTTGGTCGGCGCCTTGAACAGGCCGGCCAGCATGGCGGCTTCCGCCAGGTTGATGTCGCGCACCGACTTGTTGAAGTAGAAATGCGCCGCGCCATCGACGCCGAAGGTGCCGCCGCCCATATAGGCGCGGTCGAGATACAGCTTGAGGATCTCGTTCTTGGTCAGGCGGGTTTCCAGCCAGATCGCCAGGAACGCCTCGTTGACCTTGCGCTCGATGGTGCGCTCGTTGGACAGGAACAGGTTCTTGGCGAGCTGCTGGCTGATCGAGGAGCCGCCCTGGCGGACGCCGCCGGCCTGGGCGTTCGTCACCAGCGCGCGGGCAAGGCCGGGGAAGTCGATGCCGAAATGGTCGTAGAAGCGGCGGTCCTCGGTGGCCAAGGTCGCCTTGATCAGATTGTCCGGGAAGTCTTCGAGCGGAATGGAGTCGTTGTGCTTGATGCCGCGGCTGCCGATCGGGTTGCCGTAGCGGTCGAGGAAGGTGACCGCGAGATCGGACTTCTTGAGCCAGTCCTCGTCGGCGGTCTCCCGGAAGGCGGGGATCGCCAGCGCCAGCATCAGCACCAGGCCGCCAAGTCCGATCGTGGCGGCTTCCGAGAACGGCTCGACGAACACCCAGCGCTTCCAGCCGCCGACATAGAAGCGGTCCATGAAGGCGGAGTAGCGTTCGTAGAGTTCGCGGGTGCCGCGCAGCGAGGAGAACAGCGCCGAATCGAACCGCGCGTCGAGATCCAGGCGGAAATTGTTGATCCGCTTCTTCCAATCGTCTGGAATGATCTGCCGCACGGGAACCCTGGTCGTTTCGAAAGCGTGTCAGCGGGCTTCGAAAGCACTCAGCACGCGGGCTGGGGGCCATCGAAGGGTCTTGCGCGATTGTTGCGGCAAACCCAAGGCACGACAAAGTACCAACCCATGGCACTGCGCGCCGCCGCCGAGTGACTCAAGCCCACAATCTAGCCGAGCGGGTGTCACAAACCAATGGTTCCGCTCACAATTTGATGCACAAAGCTAACGTCCTGCATGAACGTTCCCGGCGCCCCCTTGCGCGGTTCGGGGCGGGGCACCTAGATGGCGCCACGCCGCACCCCCTTGGAATCGCCCGATGACAGCACCGCTCAAACGTCCCTCGGGCCAGGAGGGAATGTTCTGGAAAACCAAGACCTTGGAAGAGATGTCCGAGGCGGAATGGGAGAGCCTGTGCGACGGCTGCGGGCGCTGCTGTCTTGAGAAGCTCGAGGACGAGGATACCGGCGACATCTACTTCACCCACATTTCCTGCAAGCTTCTGGATGCCGGCCTATGTGCCTGCAAGGACTACCCGAACCGCTCGGAACAGGTGCCGGACTGCGTCCGCCTGACGCCCGAGAACGTCCGCACTATCACCTGGCTGCCGCCGAGCTGTGGCTACCGGCTGGCGGCGGAGGGACGCGATCTCTACTGGTGGCATCCCCTGATCTCCGGCGATCCTCAGACGGTGCATGAAGCAGGGGTCTCCGTACGTGGCCGAGTCGAGGGCACCGAGGACGACGTTCCCGACGACCAGCTCGAGGATCACATCGTGCAATGGCCGGTGCTGCTCCCGAAGCGCGCCAAGCTGAAGCACCGGCCCAAATAAGCCCGGTCACTTCGCACGCGCAGCAAGTCACGATGGTGCGACCAGTCCCGTTCTGTCGGGATACGCCCATGCGCGCGGCCCGCTGCCGCAAGGGAAAATTATGCCTTAAGTAGTTCGCTATCTGGCGAATCTGCGCGGCGTTGTCCGCGCGCGGCGTAGCAATTTATCCCCATGAACAAGTTTGATCGGCAGAGCCATTATCCGGCCGCGTCCCAATCCTTGCCCGAAGAGATTGCCGCCGAGCTGCCGGCGATCCCGCCGCAGGTGCAGGCGGTGGATGATGCTCCGTCGCTGGCGCCGCCGGTTCCGCTGACCCAGGCCGAAGTCCGCACCATCCTGATGAGCCTGCTGCTGACGATGTTCCTGGCCGCGCTCGACCAGACCATCGTCGCGACCGCGCTGCCGACCATCGGCCGCGAGTTCCAGGATGTGACCAACCTCTCCTGGGTGATCACCGCCTATCTGCTGGCCTCCACCGCCGTGGCGCCGGTGTTCGGCACGCTGTGTGACATCTATGGCCGGCGCTCGATGATCATCACCGCGCTCAGCCTGTTCGTGGTGGGCTCGATCGTCTGCGCGCTGGCGCCGAACATGCCGGTCCTGATCCTCGCCCGCGGCCTGCAAGGGCTCGGCGGCGGCGGCATCATGCCGGTCGTCCAGACCGTGATCTCCGACGTGGTCAGCCCGCGCGAGCGCGGCCAGTACCAGGCCTATTTCAGTGGCGTCTGGCTGCTGGCGGGCCTGCTGGGGCCGGTGATCGGCGGCTTCTTCGCCGATCATCTGCACTGGTCGATGATCTTCTGGATCAACGTGCCCCTGGCCATCGCGGCGCTGGGGCTGCTGCTGCCCAAGATGGCGCGGCTGCCGGTCTATCACCGGCTGCGCAAGGTCGACTGGGCCGGCGGCCTGCTGCTGATGGCGTCGGCCGTCGTGTTCATGCTGGTGCTGACCTGGGGCGGCCACAAGCTGGCCTGGCTGTCGCCGACCATCCTGGCGATGATCGGCAGCGCGGTGGCGCTGGGGCTGGCCTTCGTCTGGCACGCCAAGCGGGCCGAGGAGCCGTTCCTGCCGCTGTCGCTGATGGGTGGCACCGTCGTGCCCTACGGCATGCTGGCGAGCGGCTGCGCGCTCGGCGCGCTGATCGGGCTGACCGTTCACCTGCCGCTGTACTACGAGCTGGTCTATCACCTGACGCCGAGCCAGGCCGGTCTCGGCCTGATTCCGATCGCGGCGATCTCGACCTTCGGCGCTGCGATCGCCGGCCGCACCATGGCGCGGGTCAAGCACTACAAGCGCGTCGCCATCATCGGCACGCTCGTCGGCACTGTCGCCGCCGCGGTGATGACCGTCACCACGCCATCGCTGTGGGTCCTGATGGTGCTGCTGTCGATCTTCGGCATCGGGCTCGGCACGGCGTTCCCGATCTCGGTGGTGTCGCTCCAGAACTCAGTGGCGCGCTCGCAGATCGGCACCATCACCGGCGCGATGAACTTCTTCCGCTCGATGATGTCGTCGTTCACGGTCGCGGCCTTCAGCGCCATCCTCTTGATGGTGCTCGGCGCCGACATTTCGCTCGCCGAGGGCGCCCATGGCGCCGTCAGCGGCATCGCGGAAGCCGACATGATCCATGCCTTCCGCTTCGTCTATGCCGCGGCCACGCTGATGCTCGCCTGCGCCTCCGTGTGCATGATGCTGATGGAGGAGCGTCCGCTGGCCGGCCCGTCAAGGAATGAGCCGGTGGAGCTCGCGGAGTAGCAAAGAAGTAGAATGGGCAAAGGCGCCGGGCAGGGCCGAGATTCGAGGCGCGCTGTCACGCGCCGTGCCCACCATCGTCAAGCACGGTAAGTGGCAAGACGGTGGGCACGGCGCCGCTGCGACCTCGCGTGAGGAGAGCGCACGGCAGCGCCTTTGCCCACACTACGATTCGCGCGCTGGCGCTGCTATTGGCGGGGCTGAACGACCTCGACGTTGTCCTGCCCGCGCGAGCCGTCATCGAGCGATGACTTCACTAGGCCAGCCTCGACCCGTTTGCTGAATTCTGTCGTTCCGCCGTTCGCAAGCTCCTTGGCCTGGCTGATCCATTGCTCGCGCTCGATCCGCCCCGCGAAGGCCAGGTAGGAGCCGACCCATTTGGCGTGCTCGGCCGTCCAGGCCCCGATCTGCTCGAAGTGCCAGATGCCGAGCCCGTGCAGCCGCGCCTCGTTCTGCTTGCCGATGCCCTTGATCAGCTTGAGATCGTCCGCCTGTCCGCCGCGCGGGGCAGCGAGACCGAGCGGCCGGCTGCCGGCGTGATCGTCCTGGTTCTCGACCGGTGGCATCAGCGCCGGCAGGTGGGCCAGGAGATAGCTGGCCTCGTCCTCGGTCAGCGGCGCATCGGCCTGCTCATCGATCGTGATGGCGCCGGACTTCACCGCGCTCGAATGCGCGGTGTCGAGACCGGCCGCGAGCAGCTTCGCCTGGGCGATCCAATGCTCACGCTCGATCCGGCCGGGGAACGCCATGTGATGGCCGACCCAGTCCGCATGCGCCGGCGTCCATTCCGCGATCTGGCTGAAATGATGCACGCCGATGTCGTTGAGAACGCGCTCGTTCTTGGGCCCGATGCCCTTGATCAGCTTGAGATCGTCCGCGCTGCCGTCGGGAGCGGGCAGGGCCGGCGGCCTGTCATCGGCAGCAGCCATAGGTGCTGACGAGGCGGCGACGGCGCTGGCGAACTGCTCAGCCTCGGCCTCCGCCGCAACTCGTTCGGCCTCCGCCTTGGCGGCGGCCTCGGCCGCGACGCGATCGGCCTCGGCCTTCGCAGTCGCCTCGGCCGCGAGGCGCTGAGCCTCCGCCTCGGCTCTTGCAACGGCTTCCGCGGCGAGGCGGTCGGCTTCGGCTTTTGCAGCAGCCTCTGCGGCGAGGCGATCGGCCTCGGCCTTTGCTGCGGCTTCGGCCGCAAGGCGGTCAGCCTCGGCCTTTGCGGCAGCCTCGGCGGCAAGACGCTCGGCTTCGGCCTTCGCGGCAGCCTCGGCGGCAAGACGCTCGGCTTCGGCCTTCGCGGCAGCCTCGGCGGCAAGACGCTCGGCTTCGGCCTTCGCGGCAGCCTCGGCGGCAAGACGCTCGGCTTCGGCCTTCGCGGCAGCCTCGGCGGCAAGACGCTCGGCTTCGGCCTTCGCGGCAGCCTCGGCGGCAAGACGCTCGGCTTCGGCCTTCGCGGCAGCTTCCGCGGCAAGACGCTCGGCTTCGGCCTTCGCGGCAGCTTCCGCAGCGAGGCGATCGGCTTCGGCCTTTGCGGCAGCCTCTGCAGCAAGGCGATCGGCCTCGGCTTTTGCGGCGGCCTCTGCAGCGAGGCGATCGGCTTCGGCCTTTGCGGCAGCCTCTGCAGCAAGGCGATCGGCCTCGGCCTTCGCCGCAGCCTCTGCAGCGAGGCGCTCGGCTTCGGCCTTGGCGGCGGCTTCCGCGGCAAGACGATCGGCCTCGATGCTGGCGGCTGCCTGGGCCGCGGGCGTTTGTGACCGGCCGTCTGCGACCGGGCGTCCGCCGCCGGTATAGGCCGCCAGCGCCAGATTGCCGCCCGGGCCGCCCGGCGACATCGCGCTGGTGTCACTCAGCCCGGCATAGTCCTTCAGATATCCGCCCGCGAGGCAGCCGAGCAAATAGGCGCTGATCATCAGCAGCAAGACTTCGAGCCAAAGCCCGGCGCGTCCCGGCAGCACCCCCAGGAGCGCCATCAACAGACCGATCGCGAAGGCGAGCGTAGCGGGCAACAGCCAGCCCCGGTGCCAGTCCGGGTGCTTGTGTTCGGACCATGTGATCCAGCCGACCGCGCCGCCGATCAGCGCGGAGAGCAGGATCCAGACCGGAAATGTCGCAAGGTCGTACATCATGATGTCAGCGCCTCACTTCACGACGAATTCGATGCGGCGGTTCTGTGCGCGGCCTTCCGGCGTATCGTTGGAGGCGACCGGCTTGGTCTGGCCGTAGCCCTCGGAGGTCATCCGCGCGGTGTCGATGCCGGCCTCGCCGATGTAGCCGACCACGGCCGCCGCACGCTTCTTCGAGAGCTCCATGTTGGTCTCTTCGTCGCCCACGCTGTCGGTATGGCCTTCGATCGCGATCTCGGCCTCCTTGCAGCGCTTGGTGGTCTCGATCAGGTGATCGAGCAGCGCCAGCGAGTCGCGGCTGAGCTCGGCGCTGCCGGTCGCAAACCGAATGCGCCCCTTCGCGAGCAGCCCGTTGAAGGCCGGCTGGCAGTCGGCGACGGCAAGCGGCGGATCGTCCGGCTTGACCGCGATCTTGACGTCGGCGAGCTTCAGGCCGCTGGCGGCGTCCGCGAGCTCCTTCCGCACCTGCTCGGCGGACTTGTCGTAGATGGCGAGCGCGTCCACCGAGATCGCGGTATCCTTCGCGGTCAGCGCCCCCGACCACAGCCGCGCCAGCGCCGGGAAGGTCGCCTTCAACGACGGCACGAAGTCCTTGGGCGCGCCGTCGCCGATCTTCAGGCTGTCCTCGACCGTATCGGTGACGAAGGCCTGCGTCGCCGCGTCGACGAGATCGCGCCGCGCGGCCTCGTCGGGCACATAGCCGCTCAGCTTGACGCGGCCATCCTGCTTCTGCAGCCCGAAGGCATAGGGTGAGATCGGACCGTCGCGCACGTCGACGGCGGCGACCGTGAACGGCGCGGGCAGGGCGCCCGCGAGCGCCTCGCGCAGCGCAGCCCCGGTGACATTGGCGAGCCCGATGCCGCGCAGCGAGACCTTCGTGTCGTTGATCTCGGCGCGGCCTGCCGAGAGCTTGGCGAGAAGCTGCAGCAGGCTTGCGCCGACCTTGCCGACGTCGCCATCGGGCGCGCCGCGCGCGATGCCGACGTCGCTCTTGATCAGCTTGCCGTCGAACTGTCCGCCGGCCGCGCCCAGCATCGCCTCGCGCACGGTGGCGCTGGGCGCGAGACCGGCCAGGGTGACGCCGCGTCCATCGAATTCCGCCGACCAGCGATAGGGCTTGATCTCCGGCGGCACGATGTCCGCTTTCGCCAGGCTGAGCCCTGCGGGCAGCTTGCCGGTGCCCGCGATCGCCGCGTCATAGGCGGCCGGCGAAGGCGCCTCGCCCGAGATCGTGTAGGTGGCGTCGGAGATCACGACGCGCCCCGTGGTCAGCCGGCTCAACTCGGCCAGCGCGTAGGTCGCATAGGCGCCGAAATCGCCCGCAGGTGCGCCGCGCGCGATCTGCATCTGGTGCGTCACCGGCGCGCCGGGCGCGAGCTTGATCGCGGCCGCTTCGAGCGCGCGCCGGAGCTCGTCGCTGGGGACGACGCCTGACAACACGAGGCTCTTGCCGTCGCGCACCGCGCTCCAGATGAAGGGCTTGGCCTCCGGCGGCAGGATGGCGGCATTGGCGAGCACCGCGCCGCCGGGCAGTTGCCGGGTCGCGGCCACGGCCGTCTCGTAGACGTCCGATGAGGCGGCGGCACCGGCGATCGAATACTGCTTGTCGGCAAGGGCGAACGTGCCGTCCTTCAGCTTGGCGGCCTGCGCCAGGCCGTGGCTCGCGATCACTGCGAAATCGGTGGGCGCGCCGAGCGCATAGCCGAGGCGGTCGACGACCTCGCCGCCGCCCGCGGAGCGGGCCGCGCCGAGCACGGTGTCCCGCGCTTTGGGCGTCGGCACCGTGCCTTCGAGCACCAGCTGGCTGCCGCTGCGTGCGGCGCGGAACGCATAGGGCTTCGGCGTCGGCAGCTTGTCGTAGGTGCCGTCGACCAGCCTGACGCCCTCGACGCTGGCGGCGTCCTCGAGCCGGCTCGCCTGGTCGGGACCGAACTCCGGACCCTCGATGCGCACGTCGCGCCCGGCGACCGACACCTTCAACGCTGCTGCGGTATCTGGTGCGGCGGCGGCCACGGCGGCCCGCGCCCGCGGCGCAATTTCGTTTTCGACACCCGCCGTCTTGAAGCCCATGGCTACCAGCCAGAGCACGCCGACGACGATCAGTCCCGCCCACCATTTCGATGGTTGATGCATGTGAGAGCCCCCGTTTCCCCACCTGCGCCGGATTCACCCGGATCGAGCCGTTTGTCGTGAACCACGCGTCGAGCCTATCAGAATCGCCTTCGGAGACTAGCCGTCTCCCGCGTTGTGTTCTTCAATATACACAAGCGGAGATGGCGCTGCCTTTTGCGGCAGCCTCGCTCCTCGGGTTGCGGTCGCTTCTTCGTCGACCTCCGGTGGGCCGAGCTTGCGAGCAAAGTGTGACCGTTCGACGACCAAGCGACAGTGAGCCGCGTGGGGCCGTTACTCCTCGAGCGCCCGGCGCAGGCGGCGGATGATGATGCCGCGGGCGCGGTCGTCGGCGGCCTGCTCGATGCGCGCGTGGATGTCGAGCAGGAGGCCCGACATGTCGTTATGCCAGTCGAGCCGGGTGACGGCCTCCGGCGCCAGCCGGCGCCTGCGGGCCACGTCGATCGAGGTCGGGGCAGGCGTTGTGAGTTCGTAGACGTCGTCGAGCAGGGGGGAAAACAGCTTGGCTGCCGGCACGATCCGCTCGCTCACGCGCGCGGCCAGCGCCGCGATCGCCGCTTCCTCGCCGTGCGACAGAAACAGGCCGCGCGCAATCGGGCGGCGGGCCGCGATCCAGCGCGCGATCTCGGCGCCGTCGGCATGGCCCGAATAATCGTCGATCATGCGGATGCGCGCTCCGACCTTGATCTCCTCGCCTTGGATGCGCACCGCCTGGACGCCGTCCTGCAGAAAGCGGCCGAGCGTGCCGTTGGCTTGGTAGCCGACCAGCAGCACCGTGGCGCGGTTATTCCATAGCCAGCGCTTCAGATGATGGCGGATGCGGCCCGCGTCGCACATGCCGCTGGCGGCGATGATGATGTGGAAACCGGTCAGCTTGGCGATCGCCTTGCTTTCATCGACGGTTTCGGTGAAGCGCAGATGCGGCGACGACAGCAGACGTTCGACATCGCTGCCGCCGTCGAGGCTCGCGGCATGCGCGCGAAATACCTCGGTGGCGTGGATGGCGAGCGGCGAGTCCAGGAAGATCGGCGCGGCCGGGATCGCGCCGCGCTCCATCAGCCCGACGAGATCGACGATCAGCTCCTGCGTCCGCTCGACCGCGAAGGCCGGGATCAGCATCGCGCCGCGGGCCGCGGCGGCCTCGCGCACCTCGCCGGCGAGACGCTCGCGACGCCGTTCCTCCGTGGTCGCCTCGCGGATGCGATCGCCGTAGGTGGCTTCCGAGATCACGTAATCGAAGCCCGAGGGCGCTTTCGGATCGGGCTGCAACAGCTTGGCGTCGGGGCCGACGTCACCGGAGGCAAGCAGGCGCAGCGGTGCGCCGTCGGAGCCTTGACCAGCGAACTCGATCTCGATGGACGCGGAGCCCAGCAGATGCCCGGCATTCCAGTAGCGGGCGCGCACGCCGGGAATGATGTCCGTCCAGCTCTCGTAGGGCACGGGCTGGAAATACTGCAACGCGGCGACTGCATCGGCCTGCGTATAGATCGGAGTCACTTCGCCGCGGCCGCGCGCGATGTTGCGGCGATTCAGCGTCAGCACTTCCTGCTCCTGGATGTTGCCGGCATCGGGGAGCATCCAGGAGCACAGATCGATGGTGCCGCGGGTGGCGAAGATCTTGCCGTCGAAGCCCGAGCTCACCAGCTTCGGCAATAGTCCGCTGTGGTCGATATGCGCATGCGTCAGCAGCACGGCGTCGATATCGGCGGGCCGGAACGGGAAGTCGCCGTAGTTGAGCTCCTTCAGCGTCTTCTGGCCCTGGAACAGTCCGCAATCGATCAGGATCTGGCCCTTGTCGGTCCGCAGCAGATAACAGGATCCGGTCACGGTCTGGGCGGCGCCGCAGAAGCGAAGGCTGACACTCATGCGGCGGTCTCCTGGCTTGTTTGATGGAATATGCGATGCCGATCAGCGCTGGCCGTTCGGACCGTCCGCGAACGCGTAGCCATTGTTGGCGCTGGCGGCGGCCGCCGCCAGATCGTGCTCCGACGGATCGCAGGTGAACACGCGATAGAGCGGCTCGCCCTGGTCGACGCGGTCGCCGATCTTCTTGAACAGGCTGATGCCGGCGCCTTTGTTGACCGGCGCACCGGCGGTGCGCGCCAAGCGGTTGAGCCGCAGGCAGTCGATCGCGGCGACGGTGCCATCGCGCTCGGCCCGCACATCGAAGGCGAGGTTGCCGAGTTCGCTGCGGCTCGTCGTCGGTCCCTGGGCGTCGATGATCTTCTGCATCTGTTTCAGGGCTGCGCCGCTGTCGAGCAGCTCGCGGGCGCGCGCATAGCCCGCGCCGCCGCGCAGCTTCGGATCATATTCGAGCAGATGCGCCGCGAGCCGCAGCGATTTTTCGCGCAGGTCCGCCGGTGCCGACGGCTCGTTGCCCAGCACGGCCATGACGTCGCGCGCCTCGAGCACCGGACCGATGCCGTTGCCGATCGGCTGGCGGCCGTCGGTCGTGATCACCTCGACCTTGATGCCGAACCGGTCGCCGACGAATTCGAACAGTTTTCGCAAGCGCATCGCCTCGGCGCCGCTGGTCAGCTTGGCGGTCGGGCCGACCGGCAGGTCGAGCAGCAGATGCGTCGAGCCCGCGGCGAGCTTCTTCGACAGGATCGAGGCCACCATCTGCTCGCGCGTATCGAGGCTGAGCGGGCGCTCGACCGAGATCAGGATGTCGTCGGCCGGCGACAGGTTGACGTGGCCGCCCCAGATCACGCAGCCGTTGCAGGCCGCGACGATCGACTTCATCTCCTCGGCGCCGACATTCACCCGCGCCAGCACCTCCATCGTGTCGGCGGTGCCGGCCGGCGAGGTGATCGCGCGCGACGAGGTCTTCGGGATGGTCAGGCCGTGAGCGGCGACGATCGGCACCACCACCATCGAGGTGCGGTTGCCGGGAATGCCGCCGATGCAGTGCTTGTCGACCACGACGGGCTCGGGCCATGTGAGCTGCGTTCCGGCATTGGCCATCGCGCGCGTCAGCGCCAGCAGCTCGCCCGAGCTCATGAAGCTCGCGGAGCCGATCAGGAACGCCGCGATCTCCATGTCGGAATAGCGGTAGTGGGCGAGGTCGTCGATCACGGCGGCGATCGCCTGGTCGCTCAAGGTCTCGCCGCGGATCTTGGCGCGGACGGATTCGAGGCTGTCGGGCGGCGTCGCCGGCGAGACCGTCGCCAGTGTCCCCGGCGGTTCTGCGAAGCGCCGCAGCGCCGGCTCGGACAGGCCGATCTCGTCCGGCCCGACCAGCGCGTCGTCGTCGGTAATCAGCAGCGTCGCCAGCAATGTCCGGGAATTGCAGCGCAGCTCGACCCGGCTGAAGCCACTGAAGACATCCGGCCGCAACGCCTTGGAGCGGCGCGAGATCACGACCACGTTCTCGCGGCCGGTGTCGAGCGCGACGCTGCGGATCTTGAGCTGGGGGCGGGCGAATTCGGCTGTGGTCATGGCGGTGATCATCACCGTTAAGCCGGTCGCCGTCACGGCCGTTGACGCAGATCATGCCGGAGACGGATTGCGGCCAAGCCGCATTTTTTTCCCGATGTGTCGACCCTTATCCCCGCGCGGCGCATCTTGGACAACCTTGTCCTCAAGACTCGCGGCTGAGAGATAAAGTCAATGAATCCAATGAATTGCGCGGAGTTCTGAAATGGTGGGCGAGCCTTGGCTGCGACCGGCGGGCGCTGCCGGGGCAGGCATCTGCTGCCCCGTTTGTCTCCGATCAGATTAACCTATTTTTCAAGCGGATGCCCGAGGGTTTCCCGGGGCGTCCGTCCCGGCCTGTGCGCGCGCCGTCGCTGCGCGCCTGATGATCGAGCCCGACCGGAGTGATAGATGCGTCAGTTGATTGCAAACTTCCTGAAGAATCAGGCTGGCGCGACCTCGATCGAATACGCCATCATCGCCGGCGGCTTGAGCATCGTGATCCTTGCCGCGGTCAACGGCCTCGGCTCGGGACTGAGCAGCAAGTTCACCGCGATCAATACGTCTATCAAATAGAACGATCGTCCCGCCGCAGCCGGATCAATTCGAAGGCGCCGTGTGTCCGCACGGCGCCTTTCGTATTTGCCACTTCCGCAGCCGCTTGAAAAAGACAAAGCTTCCGGCGGGGCATCGCCGGAAGCTTTGGAGCGGTTGAGGTTTGATCGTCTAGCGTCAGAAGTTGCGCTGGGCGCGCAGCAGCATGCTGACCGTGTCCTGGTCGCGGAGCTGATACGTGGCGGCCGGCTTGGCCGTGCTCGTGACCGCCGGAGCGATCGCGGTGCCCGAGAACTTCTGGTCGAGGTGGCTGTAGGTCACGTCGGCCGAGAAGGTCAGGCCCTTCACCGGAGTCCAGCGCGTGATCAGGCCGATCTGCCCGAGGTTGAAGTCGGGATTGCAGGTCGAGCCCGCCGTGAGCATGGCGGTCGCGGCGATGCCGGTGCAGATCAGGTTCGTGCCGGTCTGGCCGTAGCGGACCTGGGCGTAGGCGCCGTACAGCGCCGTGTTCCAGCGCGGATCCCAATTGTGGGTGTAGGCGCCGCGCATGCCCCAGGTCTGCACGGTCGAGAGGCCCGTGCCTGCGCCGTAGACCGCGTCGGCGACGCCGGCGAAGCCGATGCTCTGGTAGGCGCCGGGCACGCCGGTGCTGCCGTACATCGAATAGGACGTCGAGGCCAAGCTCTGGAAGTTGTAGCGGCTGGCGCCGTCGGTATAGACCGCCTGCAGGTTGACGACGTCGCCCGGACCGGTCGGGATGTTCTTGATCGACAACGAAGCCTGAGCAGCCCAGCCCCATTTGTCGGACGGATGGCCCGACGTTTCCGTCGCGCCATAATAGGCCGTGTGGTTGTCGTGTGCGGCGAACGACGCCTGGAAAATGCCCCAGGCCTGGTCGACGCGAACCATGCCGATGATGTCCGGCGACACGTTGCCGCCGATGCTGCTGGTGCCGTAGGCGCCGCCGAGCACGCCCGCCGCGGTGATGCCCGAGGTGTTCCAGATGTTGGTGGTGAAGAACTGGGTCTGGTCCTCCAGCGAAATCGCGGCGGTGATGCCCTGGCCGAAATCGGCGGTGTAGGTCAGCTGGTTGACGCCGTTGTTGGAGCCGCTGCCGCCGACGAGACCGTCGAAATTGTTGCCCGGATAGTTGGTCCACGGCGCGTCGAAGGTCGACACCGCCTTACCCATGGTGAAGCCGGCGAACTGGATGAAGGCGTAGTAGACGCCGAGCGTGCCGCCCGAGATGGCGTCGCCCGTATAGGCGGTCGCGCCGCCGCCGGTGCCGGCGGTGGAGCCGGAGGTCCAGGTCAGGACCGCGTCGAAATAGGTGCGGACCACGCCATACTCGGTGGCCGTCCGCGTATCGATGTTGATGTCCTGGCGCGACCGCATCTGATAGCGGTTGCTGAGGCGGTTGTCGGCGCCGGCCACGCCGCCATAGGCGCCGCCATAGTTGCTGTTGGTCCACAGCGCGGTTTCGGCGCGCACATAGCCGCCGAGCTTGATGCAGGTGTCGGTGCCGGGCATGTAGTAGAAGCCGGTGCCGTACAGCGAGCACACCTTGACATACTCGACGGCCTTGGCCTTGAGCGGAAGGTCTGCAGCGTGAGCCGCCGCGGCGGACAATATCACTGCTCCCGTTCCGAGAAGCAGGCCCCTGATCGTCTTCATCTCAATCTCTCCGGTTGATCGGCGGTCACACGGCCCCCCGCGTGTCGCCTCTGGCGGTTGCCAGCTTCTGCTTTCACACCCGCATTCCCGCTCAGGCCGATCGGCTTGGCTCTCGGTGGCATGAATGAAGTGTGCACCAGCTCATTTCAATTTGATGAATCTGAGCTGGTTTGCCCGTGTTCCACTCGGTCGTCGTTAACATGCTCTCGGATCGCACGAGCTTCGACGCGGCAACGCCACCGTTGTGTCCGTTCTGGAACACTCTGTTAATGATGATAATCATGAATAGGGTAGGTGGGAATCCCGAACAATCACGGGGGCTTCACGCAAGCTGCGCACACGATGGTGCGCTCACGCATCACTCGGAATGCGCGGCACCCGTCGGAGTGCGATCAGGCTCTCAGCGGCGATTCGATTCTATCGTTATGGACGAGCGATGTGACGTCGCTGCAACCAGTCCGTTGCCGCCGACGTCCGAGGCTCGCGTGATTCGATCGAGCGTGGCGCCGCTGCGCCATCGCTTGACGAAGTCGAGAAACACCTGCAGCGGCATCGGCGGTTGCCGTCGGCTCGGGTGATAGAGGAACAGTCCAGGCATCGTATGGCTCCAGCCGGGCAGGAGCCGCACCAGCCGTCCGTCCGCCAGATGCTGGTCGATCATCGGTTCGACGAGGTAGGCCACGCCGATGCCGTCGAGCGCGGCATTCAGCGCGAGGTCGAGATCGTTGACGGTCAGCGCGCCCTCCACCGCGATCTCCGTGTGATCGCCGCCATTGTCGAAGATCCAGGGCTGCAACGTCTCGTCGGCCGGCGCGCGATGACGGATGCAGTTGTGGCTCTGCAGATCTTCGGGAACCATGGGCGTCGGATGGGCTGCGAGATAGCCGGGGGAGGCCACGGCCACGAAGCTGCATTCGTCGAACACGCGAATGACCTTCATGTCACGTTCGACGCGATGGCCCGCGCGAATGCCGGCATCGAATCGATTGCGGACGATGTCGCTGTTGGTGTCGTCGACGGCGAGTTCGAGATGGATGTCCGGGTATTCGGCGAGGAATGACCGGATCAGCGGACCGAGGCCGCGCATGGCGAACACACGCGACACCGTCAAGCGCAACGTGCCCATCGGCTTGTCACGAAAGGCGTTGATGCTCTCGATGGCCTGATCGACACGTTCGAGAGCCGGCTGAATTTCCGCCAGCAGCCGCTCGCCGGCCGCCGTCAGCGCCACGCTGCGCGTCGTGCGGTTGAACAGCCGGACGTCGAGCCGTTCCTCGAGGCCCTTGATCGTCTGGCTGATGGTCGGCAGCGAGCAACCGATGTGGGCGGCCGCCTTGGTGAAGCTCAACGTATCCGCGACGGCCGCGAACGCCGAGAGCTCGGACAGCTGAACACGCGCCATGGGCTAGCCGCGCCATGCCCGGCAATGGCTTCCGACATGCTGGACCATTCATACCCCCTGATACGCCGCGTCGTGCAGCCGGACCGACTCCGCCAAGGTCGCTCCATCATCGACCAGCCGCCTTCGCGTGGAAGCTGCGCCCGATCATTCACCCGCGCCGCAGAGCTAGGCGCGGCGTGCTCATTCCGCAAGCACGCAGGCGGCATCGAACCGATCACAAATCCGCGCCCAGCCTTGGAGGCGGGAATAGCGGACCAGCTCAGCAAAACCAGCGCCTCACCGGTAAGGATGAGGAAGTTGGGATCAGAGGAGGAGCTTAGAGGAGGGACGACGCGTTGAAGCGACGGCGGGTTCCACCTGTGGCGCTTCAGTGCGTCCGCGAGGCGTCATCCGGCCTTTCGCGAGCGAGCGGTCGTCCGAACCGGCTTCTCGGCCTTCTTCGGCTCGTCCGCCTTCTTCGCCTCGTCCTTGGCCTTCTTGCCGCTGATCGGCAGCAGCATCTCGCGCTGGCCTTCGACGCGCTTCTTCGGCTTCTTCGCCTTGGCCTTCGGCGCGCTGGCAGTGGCCGGAGCCGGCGCCTTGTCGCCCTCGCTGGCAAGGCTGCGCTTCAACGCATCCATCAGGTTGATGACGTTGCCGGTCGACTTCGGCGCGGCCTTGGCGGTGATGGTCACGCCGTTGCGCTTCTTGTTGATGAGTTCGACCAGTGCGGCCTCGTAGTGGTCTTCGAAGTTTTCCGGCTGGAAGTCGGCCGATTTCTTCTCGACGATGTGCTTGGCGAGATCGAGCATGTCGCCGGTGATCTTCACATCCTGGATGTCGTCGAAATATTCGTCCTCGTTGCGCACCTCGTAGGGATAGCGCAGCAGTGTGCCCATCAGCCCCTTGCCGAGCGGCTCCAGCGCGATGATGTGCTCGCGGTTGGTGAGCACCACGCGGCCGATCGCGACCTTGTCCATGCTGCGGATGGTCTCGCGGATCACCGCAAAGGCGTCATGGCCGACCTTGCCGTCGGGCACGAGATAATAGGGGCGGATCAGATAGCGGCTGTCGATATCCGTGCGCGGCACGAACTCGTCGATCTCGATCGTGTGGGTCGATTCCAGCGCGATGTCGTCGAGCTCGTCCTTGGTGACCTCGATGTAGGTGTCGGTGTCGACCTTGTAGCCCTTGACGATGTCCTCGTTGGCTACTTCCTCGCCGGTCTCGGCGTCGACGCGGCTGTATTTGATGCGATGGCCGGTCTTGCGGTTGATCTGGTTGAAGGAGACTTTTTCGGATTCCGACGTGGCCGGATAGAGCGCGACCGGGCAGGTCACGAGCGATAGCCGCAGAAAACCCTTCCAATTGGCGCGCGGGGCCATGTCTCCACTCCACTCAACTGCAAAATGACGGGCGAACTCCCCGGGACCGGGCTGCTGCGGACTTAGTTCTCGCGACGGCCGCGAGGATAACATCGCAGGCCGCGGATTCAACAAGCCTACCCGCAGATTCTAAGAGCGGCGTTAACTGGTCGCATGCGGGGGCCGGGCCGGAACATCATCTGGGGGCCGACGTTGCCAACTGAGCAAGTGAGAGAACGCGATATTGCGTTCGAGAACAGCAGCGAGCTGAGGGCGCCATGGCAACAAGACGAGGGTCGCAGATCGTCGAAACTCCCACCGAAGCCCGGCAGGGCGAACCCGGCCCGTCGGTGCTGGCGATGCTGGCCATCTCCACGGGGCTGGCGCTGCTGGTCCTGGGCCTCGTGTGGTTCGTGTTCTTCCATACCTGAGGGCGCATCGAGATGCCGGCTGGCCGTGACACCGCGGCCGGCCTCCATCGCTTCGCACAAAATCCAGCCCGGCCATCCCCATGGCCGGGCTTTTCATCGCGGTGTTCCAGAGCGTATATCCGCCTCAATTCTGTCGGCCCTTGCCGGCGGCCCCGACCGAGATGACCAAAAAGTAACCCGTTCGGTCGGGTTCCGTTCATGCGCGGTTCACGGCCTTCCGGTTCATCTTGAGGGCGGAAATCGTGCAGTTCAGCTTTGGAGGCAAGCGTGCGTCTGCTCGTTGTCGAGGACGATCCGGATCTCAACCGTCAGCTCACCACGGCCCTGAGCGACGCCGGCTACGTCGTGGACCGTGCGTTCGATGGTGAGGAGGGGCATTACCTGGGCGACAGCGAGCCCTATGACGCTGTCGTGCTCGATATCGGCCTGCCGAAGATGGATGGCATCTCCGTCCTCGAAGCCTGGCGTCGTAACGGCCGGGCGATGCCGGTCCTGATCCTCACCGCGCGCGACCGCTGGAGCGACAAGGTGCAGGGCTTCGATGCCGGCGCCGACGATTACGTCGCCAAGCCGTTCCACCTCGAGGAGGTGCTGGCGCGCATCCGCGCGCTGCTCCGCCGCTCGGCCGGTCATGCCCAGAGCGAACTGACCTGTGGCCCCGTCACGCTCGATACCCGCACCGGCAAGGTCAGCGTGTCAGGCAACCCCGTCAAGATGACCTCACACGAATACCGGCTGCTGTCCTACCTGATGCATCATTCCGGCCGCGTGGTCTCGCGCAGCGAACTGGTCGAGCATCTCTACGACCAGGACTTCGACCGCGACTCCAACACCATCGAGGTGTTCGTTGGCCGCATCCGGAAGAAGCTCGACTGCGACGTCATCCAGACCGTGCGCGGCCTCGGCTATCTCCTGACGCCGCCCCCGGCAGCCGGCGCCTGAACCGTCTCCGGCGCCCGCCATCGAGGTGGCCGGGCGCCGGACGTTTCGCTAATTTGCGGTCATGCGCCAGAGTTCACTTGCCACCCGGTTGTTCCTGTCCGCGACCGCGTGGCTCGTGGTCATCCTCGCCATCACCGGCATCGTGCTGTCCTCGGTCTATCGCAATGCGACCGAGCGCGCCTTTGACCGCAGGATCAACCTCTACCTGCGCACCTTGATCGCCGAGGTCGCCACTCCCGACGATCCGCCCGACCGGCAATTCCAGTCGCTCGGCGAGCCGCTGTTCGAGCTGCCCCTGTCCGGCTGGTATTGGCAGATCACGCGCACCGACACCGAGAAGCCGGAGGTGAGGGCCTCGCGCTCGCTGTGGGACAAGAAGCTGCCCAAGCTGGAGGAGCAGGGGATCGAGCTGACCGCGGCTGGTATCCGGATCGGCTATGTCGAGGGACCGGAGAACCAGGATCTGCGCATGGTCGAGCGGCCCGTGGACCTCGGCTCGGACGGCAAATTCCTGGTCAGCGTCGCCGGGGACGCGTCCGAGATCTTCGACGAGACCCGCAGCTTCGACTACTATCTCGGCGGCACCTTCACCGCGCTCGGCGTCGTGCTGCTGCTGACCACCATCTTCCAGGTCCGTTACGGCCTCGCGCCGCTGAAGCGCATCTCCGAATCGATCGCCGACATCCGCTCCGGCCGGGCGGAGCGGCTCGAAGGCGAGTTTCCGGTCGAAATCGCCCCCCTGGCGCGCGAAACCAACGCGCTGATCGATGCCAATCGCGAGATCGTCGAGCGGGCGCGCACCCATGTCGGCAATCTCGCCCATGCCATCAAGACGCCGCTGTCCGTGATCGTGAACGAAGCGACCACTCACGCGGCCGATCCGTTCGCGGCCAAGGTGATGGAGCAGGCCGATGTGATGCGCGACCAGGTCGCCCACCACCTCGAGCGGGCGCGGATCGCGGCGCGCGTGACGATCGTGTCGACCGTCACCGAAGTGGCGCCGGCGATCGAGGCGCTGCGCCGCACCATGGAGAAGATCTATCGCGATCGCAGCATCCTGGTCGAGGCCACGACCGACCCGTCGGCGCGCTTTCGCGGCGAGCGCCAGGATCTGGAGGAGATGGTCGGCAATCTCGTCGACAATGCCTGCAAATGGGCGACCTCCCGGGTTTCCGTCGAACTGACGGTGGAGCCGCCGGCGCAGCCGGGGGCATCGCCGATGCTGCGCATCATCGTCGATGACGATGGCCGGGGACTCTCGGCGGCCGAGCGCGCCCAGGTGCTGCGGCGCGGCCAGCGACTCGACGAATCCAAGCCAGGATCGGGCCTCGGCCTGTCGATCGTCACCGATCTGGCGGCGCTCTATGGCGGCCGGCTGACCCTGGGCGATGCGCCGACCGGCGGTCTCCGGGCCGAACTCCGGCTGCCCGGCGTTTGACGGGCTGCGAATTTCACCATCCTAAAGGTGTTCTTAACATCGCGGACGCTAAGGTCGGTGCAGGGGTGCGCAATGTGCGCTCTCGCGGTGGAAATTTGCACGCCGGCGCATGGGTCAGACAGCTCAAGAACGATTGAGAGAATATCTCGGGCAGCTGCCGCCGAATGCGCAGTCGTTGCTGATGCGCGAGTTCGAACGCGCCATCGAGCGCGGCCAGGACGTGGCGGTCGCCACGCTGGTGCTCGAGCAGTTGCGCAAGGTCGCGCGTCCCGTTGCGCCGGCTGCGGCTGCGGCTCCGGCCGAAGCCGCCCGTTCGACGCCCCCCCGCGCCGCGCCCGCCGAGGCCGCTCCGCCCAAGCCTGCAGCCGAAACCGCGCCGGCGCCCGGCCCGTCGCGCGAGGATCGCCGGCAGAGCGGTGATGCACCGCGCCGGCTATTTCGGCCGCTCGAACCGTTCCTGACCGATTCCACCGGTCCGCTGCGTCCCGGACAGATCCGCCGCGGCTCGCTGCTTGCCGTCTGGCAGTGGCTCGGACGCGAGGGCGCGCCCGAGCGCTATGCCGAGTTCGAGGCCGCGATGTCGGCCGGCGGCGACAGCTCCCGCGAGATCGAGATGGCCGCCCGCAAGCTGCAGCTCGCCGCCGCCGAGTCCCTGATGAAGCTCGTGGGCCCGAACGCGACCGGCGACCGCCAGCGTCTGCTGGCCCGCATCGGCGCGCCCAGCGTGATCGAGGACCTCCTGCCGATCGCGCTGGTGCTGCAGAATCGCGAGGCGCTCGACGGTCTCAACGGACGCCTGCCGGGCATCATCCGGACGCTCGGCGATTCGCAGATCGCCTCCGTCACCGACGCGATCAACGTGCCGTCGTTGCAGACGCCCTTGATGCTGCCGTTCGCGCTGTCGCTGGTGATGCAGCGGCTGGCCGCGCCGTGGCAGATCATCCGCCTTGCTACCAAGATCGCCGCGTCCGACGACGAGATCCGGGTCGCGGCGACCCCGTTCGGTGTCGCCGTGACCATCGCGCTCAATGATCTCGCAGGTCTTGCCGCGGTGCTGCGCGCCGACATCCGGCGCGGGCACTTCTCCAATCTCGGCGACACGCTGAAGACCTTGCACGACGGCGTCCGCGGCCTGCGCACCGAGCTCGACCTGCGCTCGGAATCGAACTGGGGCAAGCAGCTCACCGCGATCCGCGCCGACATCTCCAACGCGCTGCAATCCGAGATCGACAGCGTGCCGGGCCGCGCCCGCCGCATCCTGCGCCAGCGCGCCGACAAGGACATTCCGGCCGGCGCCGGCGTCGACACCGGCGAGGTTGAGGAGGTCGCGGCGCTGATCGAGTTCGTCGCGGTGTGTCGCAACTATGCCAGCGAGCTCGCCATCAACGAGGTCACGCTGCGGACCTATTCCGACCTGCAGCAATATGTCGAGAAGGCCACCGAGGCGCTGGTGCAGTCGCTGCGCTCGGGCGACGCGCGGGCGCGCGCCTATCGGCAGTCGCAGGTTTCGGCGGCGATCCGCTTCTGCCATGTCCTGTTCGGCAACGACTACGCCCAATTGATGAGCCGGTCGGCCGAGAATGCGTTGAATGGCGAACGAAAATCTTCGCGCGCCGGCTGATCTTTTGCTATCTTCCACCCGTATTTGAAGAGTTCGATTTTCGGTTGTCCCGGGGGACGGGGCAACTCAGACGCTTCCGCAGCACGTTCAGCCTTTAAGTTCAGCCGTTTTCATCAAGACCATGATTTCCGTCATCAACTTCGTCGAAGTCGAGAATCGCGTGGTATGCGCGACCTATCGCAACCTCATGATCAAGGCCAAGGTCGTGCTCGTCGACAAGACGAGCGGGGCACAGCTCGCCGATCCCGTCACCACCATCGCCTCGCCGGTGCCGGCCGGCTCGCTGCGGATCAGGCTGACCGACGAGGTCAGGCCGGGGACCTACTTCCTGATGGCCCTCAACGGGCACGGCAGCTACCTCGCCAAGAGCGCCGAGTTCGAGGTGCCTTAATTACGTAATCCTCCTGAGTTTTTCGGCTTCGGGGAGTGCGCTACCAGGGCGGCAATTGTGAATTGCCGCCGGGAACGCTGCTGGTTAAAAGCGCGGCAATGCGCCTGCCGGTGGGCGCTGTGGAACCCTGTCGATGACGCTCTGGTTCGTGTTCGCCGTGATGACGGCCGCGGCGATCTTCGCCGTCCTGCTGCCGCTCGGGCTGGGCGCGCGCGCCGCCACCGAGGGCCGCGAGGTCGTCGTCTACAAGGACCAGCTCGCCGAGATCGATCGCGACGTCGAAACCGGCCTGATCGGCAAGGCCGAGGCCGAGGCGGCCCGGGTCGAGATCGGCCGCCGGCTGCTGGCCGCCGCCGACCAGGAGCAGGCCGCGCCGGCCAGGACCAGCCTCGGCTTGCGCCGGATGGCGGCCGTGCTGGCGCTGGTCGGGCTGCCGATCGTGGCGCTCGCGGTCTATCTGCCGCTCGGCTCGCCGCAACTGCCGGACTTCCCGCTCACCGCCCGCGCCACGCCGGCCGACGGTTCGCAGCCGCTGGAAAACCTGGTGTCGCAGGTCGAGCAGCATCTGCAGAAGAATCCGACCGACGGCCGCGGCTGGACGGTGCTCGCCCCCGTCCTGGCGCGGCTCGGCCGCACCGAGGACGCCATCCGCGCCTATCGCAACATGATCACTTATGCCGGCGACGGCGCCGCCAAGCGCGCGGATCTCGGCGAGGTGATCACGGCCGCCGCGGGCGGGGTGGTCACGGCCGAGGCCAAGGCGGAATTCGAGCGCGGCCACGCGCTCGACGCCGACGAGCCGAAGTCCAACTACTATCTCGGCCTCTCCGCCGAGCAGGACGGCCGCAAGGACGATGCCGCCGAGATCTGGCGGGGCATGCTGAGCAAGGGCCCGGCGGATGCGCCATGGCGGCCGCTGGTGGTGGCCGCGCTCGCCCGCGTCGGCGGCGGCGAGGCGCCGGCGCTGCCGAGCGAGGCGATGGCCGCCGCCAAGGACATGAGCGCCGGCGATCGCGACACGATGATCCGCGGCATGGTCGATCGCCTGGCGACGCGGCTGAAAGAGAATGGCGACGACCCCGAGGGCTGGCTGCGGCTGGTGCGCGCTTATGTCGTGCTGGGTGATCTCGACAAGGCCAAATCGGCGTTATCCGATGCAAGGCAGGCCGTGAAGGATGCCGATCGGTTGCGCCAGCTCAACGAGGCCGTGAAGACCTTCGGGCTGGATGGATGATGAGCGGCGCTGTCGCCGCGAACGGGATGTTGGGATGACACGCAAGCAGAGGCGTTTGACGATCATCGGCGGGGCGCTGTTCGTGCTCGCGGTCGCAGCCGGGCTGGTGCTGAACGCGCTGCGCGACTCCATCGTGTTCTTCTCGACGCCAACCATGGTCGCGGAGAAACACGTTCCCGCGGGCAAGCGCTTCCGTCTCGGCGGCCTGGTGCAGCCGGGCTCGCTGAAGCGCGGCGACGATCTCGCGGTCACCTTCGAGGTTGCCGACGGCGGCGCCAAGCTCCCGGTCGCCTACAAGGGCATCCTGCCGGACCTGTTCCGTGAAGGGCAGGGCGTCGTCGCCGAAGGCGCGCTCGATGCCTCCGGCGTGTTCAAGGCGGATACCGTGCTCGCCAAGCATGACGAGACCTACATGCCGAAGGAAGTCGCCGACAGCCTCAAGAAACAAGGCCATTGGAAGGACGATTACGGCAAGCCGCAAGGCGCCGCCAAACCAGGCCCGGTGTCGATGCGCGAGGGGGCTGAGAAGACGGCCGCAGGAGCGACGCAGTGATTGCAGAGAGCGGACATTATGCCCTGGTGCTGGCGCTCGCGCTGGCGCTGATCCAGTCGACGGTGCCGATGCTCGGCGCGGCCAAGCATGACGTCGCGCTGATGAATGTCGGCCGCTCCGCCGCTCTGGCGCAATTGCTGTTCGCCGGGCTGTCTTTCATCGCGCTGATCACCCTCCACGTGACGTCGGATTTCTCCGTCGCCAACGTGTTCGAGAACTCGCACTCGATGAAGCCGCTGCTCTACAAGATCACCGGCGTCTGGGGAAACCATGAAGGCTCGATGCTGCTGTGGGTGTCGATCCTGGCGCTGTTCGGCGCCATGGTCGCAGCCTTCGGCAACAACCTGCCGCTGTCCTTGCGCGCCCGCGTGCTGTCCGTACAGGCCTGGGTCGCGAGCGCCTTCTATCTGTTCATCCTGACCACCTCGAACCCGTTCGCGCGCCTCGCCACGCCGCCGATCGAGGGCCGCGACCTCAATCCGGTGCTGCAGGACATCGGGCTCGCCGTGCATCCGCCGATGCTCTATCTCGGCTATGTCGGTTTCTCGATCTCGTTCTCCTTCGCCATCGCAGCCCTGATCGAGGGCCGCATCGATGCGGCCTGGGCGCGCTGGGTGCGGCCGTGGACCTTGATGGCCTGGATCTTCCTGACGCTCGGCATCGCCATGGGCTCGTACTGGGCCTATTACGAGCTCGGCTGGGGCGGCTGGTGGTTCTGGGACCCGGTCGAGAACGCCTCGCTGATGCCCTGGCTCGCCGGCACCGCGCTGCTGCACTCCGCGCTCGTCATGGAGAAGCGCAACGCGCTCAAGGTCTGGACCATCCTGCTCTCGATCCTGACCTTCTCGCTGTCGCTGCTCGGCACCTTCCTGGTGCGCTCCGGCGTCATCACCTCGGTGCACGCCTTCGCCAGTGATCCGACGCGCGGCGTGTTCATCCTCGGCATCCTCGTGCTGTTCATCGGCGGCAGCCTGACCTTGTTCGCCGGCCGCGCCACGGCGCTGAAGCAGGGCGGCCTGTTCGCGCCGATATCGCGCGAGGGCGCGTTGGTGCTGAACAACCTGCTGCTCACCGTGTCCTGCGCCACCGTGCTGTTCGGCACGCTCTATCCCGTCATCATGGAAGCGCTCGACTTCAAGCTCTCGGTCGGCGCGCCGTTCTACAATCTCACCTTCGGCCCCTTGTTCGCGCTGCTGCTGCTGATGGTGCCGTTCGGCCCGATGCTGGCGTGGAAGCGCGGCGATCTGTTAGCTGCGACGCAGCGGCTGCTCGCGGCCGGCATCGCCTCGCTGGTGGCGATCGCGATCGCCTGGGCCTGGGCGCGCGGCGGCAGCGCGCTGGCGCCGCTCGGCATCGGCCTCGGCGTGTTCGTCATTGTCGGCGCCATCGTCGATCTGGTCGAGCGCAGCGGCATCACCCGCGTGCCGGTCAAGACCGCGCTACATCGGACCAAGGGTCTGCCGCGCTCGGTGTGGGGCACGGCGTTCGCGCATGCCGGCCTCGGCGTCGCGCTGCTCGGCATCGTCTGCGAGACCACCTGGAACAGCGAGCTGATCTCGACCCTCCGTCCCGGCGACATGCGCAACCTCGCCGGCTACCAGATCAAGTTCGACGGCATGACCCAGCGCCAGGGCCCGAACTTCACCGAAGTGATCAGCACCTTCGTGATCAGCGAGGACGGCAGGCAGCTCGCGGTGATGACGCCGAGCAAGCGCAGCTTTGCGACGCGCGGCATGTCGACCACCGAGGCCGCGCTGCTGACGCGCGGCGTCAGCCAGCTCTATGTCTCGCTCGGCGACACCACGGCGGACGGCGGCCTTGCCGTGCGCATCTATCACAAGCCGCTGGTGCTGCTGATCTGGTTCGGCCCGGTGCTGATGGCGTTCGGCGGTTTGCTGTCGCTGTCGGATCGCCGCCTGCGCGTCGGCGCGCCGCGGCCGGCTCGCGCCGCGCGTGCCTTGCAGCCGGCGGAGTAGGGCGGATGCGACGCATTCTCGGCTCGCTCGCACTCGCGCTGCTGCTGCTCGGCTCGCCCACGGCGCATGCCGTTCAGCCCGACGAGGTGATGTCGGACACGACCAAGGAGCAGCGCGCTCGCGCGCTGTCGCGCGAGCTGCGCTGCATGGTCTGCCAGAACCAGTCGATCGACGATTCCGACGCGCCCTTGGCGCGCGACCTGCGCCTGCTGGTGCGCGAACGTCTCGCCGCCGGCGACAGCGACAATCAGGTGCTCGATTTCCTGGTCGCCCGCTACGGCCAGTTCGTGCTGCTCAAGCCGCGCTTCGAGCGCCAGACCCTGCTGCTCTGGCTGCTGCCCCCGGTGCTGCTGCTCGGCGGCGGGCTGGCGCTGTGGTGGCAGGTCCGCCGCCGCGGCCAGCGCGGAAGTGAGGTGACGCCGAAGCTGACGGCCGAGGAGGAAGCGCGCCTCGCCGCGCTGATGGCGGCGGAAAAGCAGCCGCCGGCGACTTGAACGCCAGAGGGAATTCCCGGTTTCGGGTGTTGCTCCTCTTCATGAACACGCCGCTTGGCGTGTTCATGGTCGCTGTGCAGGACCGCCCTGGGTGCCAGACCCTCATGGTGAGGAGCGCCGCGCGACGGTCGAGCCGACACGCATGGTCTTCATGGCGGCGCGTCTCGAACCATGAGGCCGAGGTCTCGGGCCTCGCCCTTCGAGACGCCCGCCCCAAGGGGCGGGCTCCTCAGGGTGAGGAGTGAGAGCGGGGTGGCCGCACGTGCGACGTGCGGATGGCGCTATTGATAACGCTTCCTGCCCGCACCGTCCCAAAACCCCCGCACTCTCCCGTGCTTCACCGGCCCCCGCGCTTTCATCTTATTTTACCATTGTCTGGGACTGTGCGTTGATATTCCGTCTGACGCGTCCGGGCAAGGTCCATGTTCTCCAACAGCAATCTGACGATCCGCTTCCTCGTGGGAGGCGTCGTCGCCTCGCTGCTCCTGCTGTTGGCGATCGGCGGTGGCACCGGCTTCATCGCGGTGCTGTATCTCAACAACCAGATCACCAGCCTGTCGCAGGACTTCGCCACGCTCAGCGGTCCCGCGCGTGACCATGCGACGCTGACCTATCAGCAGGCGCAATCGGCGTTCTCCTGGTTCCTGATCGCCTGCGTCGCGATCGCCGTGTTCGCCAGCGCCGTCTGCCTGATGACCTATGCCGCGGTGCAGAACGGCATCCTGCGTCCGCTCGCGGCGATGGTCTCGGCCATGCGCGACGTCGCCGGCCAGAAATATGACACAAGCATCCCCGGTCTCGGCCTGACCAACGAGATCGGCCAGCTCGCCGGCGCGCTGGAGGTGTTCAAGACCAACGGCATCGAGCGCCAGCGCCTCACCGAGCGCGAGCTGCAGGAGGCGCAGCGCCAGGGCGAGCGCTCGCGCTTCCTCGACGGCCGCATCCACTCCTTCAACGAGCTCGTCGCCAGCGTCGTCAGCAGCGTGGCGTCCTCGGCCGTCCGCCTCAAGAGCAATGCCGAGACGCTGTCGCGCGCCGCCAACGACACCTCGGCCAAGGCCAACGCCGTCGAGGCCGCCGCCAACCACGCCAATCGCAGCGTGCAGACGGTGGCCGGCTCGACGGAGGAGATGACCTCTTCGATCGGCACCATCAGCCGCCGCGTCTCCGACGCCACCCAGCGCGCCGAGGGCGCGGCGTCGCAGGCCGAGAAGAGCAAGAACACGATCCATTCGCTGTCGGACGCCGCCGAGAAGATCGGCACCGTCGTGCAGCTGGTGCAGGCGATCGCGGCGCAGACCAATCTGCTCGCCCTCAACGCCACCATCGAGGCCGCGCGCGCCGGCGAGGCCGGCAAGGGCTTCTCGGTCGTGGCGTCCGAGGTGAAGAACCTCGCCGACCAGACCAGCAAGGCGACCGACGAGATCTCGGCGCATGTCGCCAGCATCCAGGGCATCACCGCGGAGACCCGCGGCGCCATCGACGGCATCTCGACCACGCTGTCGGAGATCAGCGCCATCATGTCCGGCATCGAGGTCGACACCTCGCAGCAGCGCAACGCCACCCAGGACATCTCCAAGAGCGTCCAGGAAGCCGCCCGCGGCACCGCCGACGTCTCCAACCACATCGCCCAGATCACCTCCACCTCGGCCGAAACCGGCCGCTTGGCCACCGACGCGCGCGACGCCGCGGGCGATCTCTCGCAGCAGGCCGAGACGCTCAAGCGGGAAGTGGACGCGTTCATCATCAGTGTGAAGGCGAGCTGAGGCACACCGTCGCTCAAGCCCGCCGCCGCCGTCCCACCGCCCGGCGCCGCACGACACCAGCCAGCCATCCTCTCCGCCGTCATTCCGGGGCATTCGCGGGCAACGCGAATGAGCCCGGAATCCATAACCACGATCGGTTGTGATTGCGACGAGCTGTCGCGGCATCTCCCTTCAACAACTGCCGGTCGTGGTTATGGATTCCGGGCTCGCGCTGACGCGCGCCCCGGAATGACGGCGGAGAGAGCGTCGTGTCCGGCTTGACCGCAGCCGTCACCCAGCCCTCCGCTGTCGTCGGATGAGCGTCAGCGACATCCGGGATTTCACGCGCGGTCGAGATGGGCTTGGATGTCGCTATCGCTGATCCGGCCACGCCTGCGCCGCACGACACCAGCCAGCCATCATCTCCGCCGTCATTCCGGGGCATTCGCGGAAACGCGAATGAGCCCGGAATCCATAATCACGAACGGCGATGATGGCGACGAGCTGTCGCGGCATCTTCCTTCAACAACTGCCGGTCGTGGCTATGGATTTCGGGC
This sequence comes from Bradyrhizobium sp. HKCCYLRH3099, assembly GCF_051167855.1. Classification (NCBI taxonomy): domain Bacteria; kingdom Pseudomonadati; phylum Pseudomonadota; class Alphaproteobacteria; order Hyphomicrobiales; family Nitrobacteraceae; genus Bradyrhizobium; species Bradyrhizobium sp. HKCCYLRH3099. Next base: position 132,783 of record NZ_JBNPTW010000013.1, on the reverse strand, counting down.
TCGCGCTGACGTGCGCCCCGGAATGACGGCGGAGTGTGTGGCGAGCCGCTCGCGTCACGTTGGCAGGCGGCCTCCACAGCCGCGCCGTGTTCTTTCATTTGCCGATAAACCGCCCGACGGAATCAGCCGGGGGTGTGATGGTCGCGCCGACACAACTCATCGCAACTACGTAGTCCGCACCGGCGCCATTCGATGAAGCACCACCTACCTTTCTAACTCACTCTTAGTAAATATAACTCATCGTGCATATAGCTCAGCTGTGAGTCGCGGCCAGCGCGACCGCTGGGGCAAGGCAGGCGCGCAGGCTGTCAGTTCGCCCGCCTACCGCACATGGGGAGAGGGCGAGGGGACGATGATGAGCTTCCGGTTGAAGATCAGAGGGCGTCTCTACGCCGGGTTCGCGGCGCTGGTGGCGGTGGGCATGGTCATGGCCGCGGTCGCCGTATGGAATCTACGCGCCGTCAGCGGCCAGGTGGCGAGCATGTCGGCGCTGTCGGACGCGACCGCGCGCATCCTGCAGATCTCCAACCATCTCCAGGCGATCCAGCGCGCCAACCTCCGCTACATCCACGACGCCAACGAGCCGGCGCTGAAGGAGGCCGCCGATCGCGAGGCTGCCGCGACCGAGTTGCTGCAGACCGCCGGCGCCGTGTCCCGCTCCGCCGAGCGCCGCAAGGCCTATGCCGATCTCGCCGCCGACATCGCGCAGATGCGGACCCTGCGCGAGCAGCTCCAGGACGCCGTCCGGCAGATCAAGACCGGCCGCGCCGCGCTGCTGCCGGGCGGCGAGGACCTCGCCGCCAAGACCGCAAAGCTGTCCATCGCCGCGCGCATCTCGAAAGAACCGGAGGTGATGACGGCGGTCGCCGACATCGACACGCGGCTGCAGCTGGTGCGCATCGCGACCTGGCGCTTCCTGGCGCTCCGCGACGCCAAGGCGGCTTCCGCGTTCCGCGCCGGCGTCGACAATGTCGAGCAGCGCCTTGCCACCCTGGAAGGCAATTCGCCGCCGGCCGGCGTGCTCGCCGCGATCGCGCCGGTGAAAGCCTCGCTCGACGTCAACAAATCGGCGTTCGAGGCCACCGCCGCCGCGACCTTGAAGTCGGAGGAGATCTACGCCAACGCGATCGAGCCGCTGATCGCCCGCAGCGTCGAGGCGCTGAAGGCGGCCGAGACAAGCGTCAACGCCGACTCTCAGGCCGCGCGCGCGACCGCCGAGGCCGCGATCGGCCACACCATCTCGCTGCAGATGCAGGTCGGCGCCGCGGCCGTGCTGTTCGGCAGCCTGGTCGCGTTCCTGATCGCGCGTGGCATCGTCGGCCCGCTGACGTCGATGACGCGGGCGATGGGGCGGCTCGCCAGCGGCGACGTCGCCGTCGAGATTCCAGGCCGCGGCGCCCGCGACGAGATCGGCGCCATGGCGACCGCCATCCAGGTGTTCAAGGACAACATGGCGGAGACCGAGCGCCTGCGCGCCGAGCAGGGCGACGCCGAGGCGCGCCGCGAGCACGAGCGCAAGGCGGATATGGCCCGGCTCGCGCGCGAGTTCGAGCAGGCCGTCGGCGAGATCATCGACGCCGTCTCGCACGCCTCCAGCGAGCTCGAAGCCTCCGCCGGCACCCTGACCAGCACCGCCGCGCGCGGCCAGGAACTGTCGACCGAAGTCGCCGCCGCTTCGCAGGAGGCCTCGTCCAACGTGCAGACGGTGGCCTCCGCCGCCGAGGAGCTGTCCTCGTCGGTCAGCGAGATCTCCCGCCAGGTGCAGGACTCCGCGCGCATCGCCCGCGAGGCGGTGGCGCAGGCCACCCGCACCAATGAGCGCGTCGGCACGTTGTCGAAGGCGGCCGCGCGCATCGGCGACGTGCTCGAGCTGATCTCGACCATCGCCGGCCAGACCAATCTGCTGGCGCTCAACGCCACCATCGAGGCGGCGCGCGCGGGCGAAGCCGGCCGCGGCTTCGCGGTGGTCGCCGCCGAGGTCAAGGCGCTGGCCGAGCAGACCGCGAAAGCCACCGGCGAGATTGCCCAGCAGGTCTCCGGCATCCAGGCCGCGACGGAAGAGTCGGTCGGCTCGATCAAGGAGATCGGCTCGACCATCGGCCGCCTCTCCGAAATCTCCGCCGCCGTCTCCGCCGCGGTCGAAGAGCAGGGCGCCGCGACGGCCGAGATCTCCCGCAACGTCCAGCACGCCGCCAACGGCACCCAGCGCGTCTCGCGCAACATCGACGACGTCCAGCGCGGCGCGTCGGAGACGGGCTCCGCGTCGGCCCAGGTGCTGACAGCCGCACGGTCGCTGTCGGCGGAGAGCGGACGGTTGAAGCGAGAGGTGAGCCGGTTCTTGGGATCGTTGCAGGCCGCGTGAGGGGCGAGCGCCGGACCAGTAGGGCGGATTAGCGGAGCGTAATCCGCCATCGCGAGCCGAGAAAGCACGGCGGCTTACGCCTTCGGCTAAGCCGCCCTACGCACCGTCGATCGGGAGGGGCATTCCGTAGCCTTGATGAGCGCAGCGACATCCGAGTTCACACGAGCTTTAGAGATGACCCCGGATATCGCTGCGCTCATCCGCGCTGGGCTATGCGGACTTCCGACACGGATTGCGCATCACCGTGACCATCGGATCGGGATCAGCGCCTTCATCCGTTGCAGCGGCAGGACGATCACAGCCAGTCCGACCATGATCAGCCCCATCCCTGCATAGCGCGTGGGACTGAATGTTTCGCCGTAGATCATCTTCGATGCGACGACACCGATGCAGGGCGTGAGCAGGGTGAACGGCGCGACGGAAACAGCCGGGTAGCGCTGCACGAGATAGCCCCATGCGCAATAGGCCACGGCAATGGCGAGGAAGCCGGAGTAGAAAACCGCCGCGGCAATGCTCGGCCACGACGCATTGATGACGGCCTCCACGGTCGAATGCTCGTCATAGACGCTCGACAGCAGGAGTGCTGGCAGGGGTGGAACGAGGCTGCACCAGATCACCAGCGACAGCATCGGCACCTTCGGCGCGTGCTTCACCAGAACGTTGCCTACGGCCCAGCTGAAGGCCGCAGCGATCGCGAGGCCAAGCCCGACAAAGTTCAGATCGGTACCAACAGCCGAGGCGATGAGGCCGAGCCCGACAAACGCGATGACCATCCCGATGATCTGCCGTCGGCCGGGAATGTCGCGCAGGAAGACGCCGCTGAGCAGCACTGTGAAGAACGCCTGGATCTGTTGGCTCACCGAAGCGAGCCCGGGCGGCATCCCATGGGTGAATGCGAGAAACAGCAGCAGAAACTGGCCGGTGAACAGAGTGGCGCCGATCGCGACGAGACTCGACATCGGCAGTCTGGGTCGCGGCACTACAAAGACGAAGATGCTGACGATCAGGAAGCGCAGCGCCGTCATCTGCATGGCCGAGAAGCTCTCCAGCCCGAACTTGGCGACCACGAAGCCCAGACCCCAGATCACGGACGTCAGCGTCGCCAACAACACGTCGCGCATCAGCATCGGGCCATCCTCCGAGATGGATGGCATGCTAAGGCGGGCGTGATCCGGCCATAAGGTCCAATCCGGCCGAGTTCGCGCAAACCACTATCGCGAGACTTTGCTGTGGATCGAATGAAGCGGCGTAGGAGGGGCGGCTCGATCGAGGAGATCGGCAGCACCATCGGCCGCCTGTCCGAAATCTCCGCCGCCGTCTCCGCCGCGGTGGAAGAGCAGGGCGCCGCGACGGCCGAGATTTCCCGCGACGTCCAGCACGCCGCCAACGGCACCCAGCGCGTGTCGCGCAACATCGACGACGTCCAGCGCGGCGCGTCGGAAACGGGCTCGGCGTCGGCCCAGGTGCTGACGGCGGCGAGGTCGCTGTCGGCGGAGAGCGGACGGTTGAAGCGGGAGGTCAGCCGGTTCCTGGGGGCGCTGCAGGCGGCGTGAGGCGAAGCTTGCGCATCCGACGATCGCAGCGTTGCGCCCGTCTGCCTCCCCATCGTCATGGCCGGGCTTTTGTCCCGGCAATCCACGTCGTCCGGCGCGCTGAGAACGACGTGGATGCCCGGGACAAGCCCGGGCATGACGGAGTAACTAACTTCCAGGATTCTTCGCCAAGACAGCCTCGCATAGCGGTCACCTTGCGACATGAGGGTGCGAGGTGTTAAGTTGACGCCTGACAAGTAGAGCGATTAGCGCAGCGTAATCCGCCACCCCGAGTGCGAAAGCGCGGCGGCTTACGCTTCCGGCTAAGCCGTCCTACGCACCGTCGATCGGCGGGCGGTCTCTTATTTTGGCGTTTTCGGAGCCGCCCCTTGGCCTCCGGCGTCGAACGCTCCGGGAGCGGCCAACGGCAGCGCCCCCGGGATGAGCGTCCGCTGCGCGAAGATATCCGTCGCCATTTTCGCATCAGCCGCGGCCGCGGCCGCATCGTGCGTCTTCTCGTAGGCGTCGCTGCGCGCGCGATAGGCATCGTAGTTCCTGGGGTCGAGCTCGATCAGCTTCGTCAGATCGGCAATCGCATGATCGAGATCGTTCTTGAGCGCGTAGGCCTTGCCGCGAAGCTCGTAGGCGCGCTTACCCGGGCGGGCGGCGATGACGACGCTGAAATCGGCGATGGTCCCGTCAAGATTGCCGGCGCTGAAATAGGCGGCTCCGCGGGTCTGGTACGGAAGAATGTAACGGGGGTTGAGTTCGATCGCCTTGCTCGCATCGGCGATGGCGTGCGCGGTGTCTTTCCTGCTCAGATGGACATCGGCCCGAAGCGCGTAGGCAATCGCACTCGCAGGGTTCATGTCGATCCAGCGGTCGTACTCGGCCAGGGCGCGGTCGTGATTGCCCTTTCGCGTGTAAGCCCAGGCGCGAAAGCGGTAGCCGTCGAAGCCGTTCGCCGGCTCGATCTTGAAGGCTGCCGCGAGATCGGCTGCGGCCTCGTCGTTCTTGGCGAGCGCCTCATAGATAAGCAGTCGATTGATATAGCCAGCGATGAATTTCGGATTGATCTCGATGGCCCGCGTCTCGTCGTCGATCCCGCTGCTGCGCTCGCCCCTGTAAAAGTGGGCCATGCCACGGTTGGCGTAAGCTCTGAAATTGTCCGGATCAATCTCGATGGCTTTGGTCGAGTCGGCGATGGCCTGAACGTATTGTGCTTTGTGGAAATACACGGCACCGCGTCTCACATAGGCGTCGGCAAAGCCGGGATTGATCGCGATCGCCGCGCTCTCATCCGCGATGGCCGCATCGTACTCGCCCATGCGCCAATAGGCCGCCCCGCGGTTGTAGAAATAGGTCGCGCGCTCCTGTTGGTCAGGCTTGCTTGCATCGAGCAGTTGCGTGCAGGCGGCAATCGCGGCTGTTTCCGGTGTCTCGTTGTCCGCGTTGCAGAATGTCTTGCCCGTGTCGGCTTGAGCCAACAACGCACCCGGCGCCAGCGCGAGGACCGCGACGAGCCAAACCAATCTCATGCCTGTTGACCTCTGAGCGCTAGAACCAGGTCGCCATTTAAAGCTTCAAGCGGCCACTAAGGCAAGAAGGTTGAGCTAGTCGACCGTGCCTTCGGTGGCGGCTTGGAGTAGCGACCAACGCCTCCAACTAAGCCAACCCGACGCACTGCAAAGGTGATCTTGGACTACCGGGTTCATTCGGGCTATGTAAGCTCGAAGTTTAATCGCGTTTCTGAGCGCTCCATAAAAACTTCGTCCAATCAATGGCTGATTGTAAGCGGCCGCGAGTGTTCATCAGTTGTTGGACAAAAGTATTCCTCAAAGTGGGGTCTTCACGGCCGGCCAGCACTAGACCAAGGAGTTGTGAACCGGTCAAAATGCAAACATCCCTAGTTCCTAGACGCTTCGCCACGGGGTCGGGCAAGTCTGGTTCCGTGCGATCGTCCAGGGGAGTCCGTCTAAAGGTCCCCACGATTAAGATGCCCTTACAATCGACCTCCGTTACCGAAGCGCCTAGACTAGTTATTATCTTAGCGTAGTTCTTCTGATCTTTGCTCTGCTCGTCCGGCGGCAGCGACATAATGTTGTCGATTTCTGCCATCCACGCCCATAGCTGTCTTAAGTGTCGTTCCGCTATAGGACCCTCGACTCCCTTTAGCTCAACAGCTGCAATCCTGGAGCCGTCGCTCAACCAAATCGGCCCGCGGGTGTTGACCTTCCGCAACGCGGAGACCCAATTCTTCAAGGGCGGTGGCTGCGACTTCTGCAAAGCTTTGTCCACTTCCTGCAATTAGTTGCTTCAATCGCTTGTTTTCATCGATCACCCGCTGTTGCGTTGCGATCTGACTTCCAATTTTCGCTAGTTCAGCGTCCAGTTTCTCTATTTGAGTGATTGCGGTTTGCTCAGATTTAGAGAGGAAACGATTGACCCATTCAGGCAATTCGGCCGGGTCTCCTCGATGCGCTATTCTGGAAATCTGTTGAACATGCGAAATAAGCGCATCCCACGTATGACTGCTATTAACGCAAGGGAAATATACTATCTGGCCTGCGTCTAGCTGCCGTATTCCAGCGACGATCTGAGGTGGTCTATCTTTGTTGACTGTTTTTACTCGAAGTAACGGCTGTAGGTCCTCGCCGCCGATTACGAATTGATATGAGAGATAGTCAGATATTATGTTTAGCTGGTCCTGTACATCTCTTGGACCGCATGCTTCGACGCGCGAGCCAGAGGAGCTTTCAAAGGTTAATCCGGCGAACGGTTCGAATTGATGCAGTAATTGCCGCATGTGCGTTATGGCCACGGGCATTGCATTAACAACTATCAAGGTATTTCCATCTCTCACCCACCGATCGAGCTGACCCAGTCGATTCAATATCCACCCCGTAGATGGCTTTTGTTCAAGTTCGGCATGCAAGGACTCGAAATCCAGGAGGATTTAGTCGTACTCGTTGAAATTGGTGTGGCCGAACAAATGGCCTTGATCGATTGTGCCGAGATAAATCCCGATCGAAAGTAGATGCTTGCCCAAGTGTTGCTCGCAAGTGCGTGTTCGGACAGAGATTAAGCATTGTATGCCATACGGGGGTAGAGGGATATATGCGACGTAGGCAGTCTGCGGCTGGGTGCCCTCGCGTTTCGTAGGTCGCGGCTCGTCGCCATAAACACTTTGATGCTCATGGCCAAGGTGTTCCGAAAATCAAAAATCCTCTTGCGCTCCACCCCAAATCACCCGTATCCTCCGCCTCGTTCCGTACCGCTGAGGGAGCGTATCGCGATCGTCACGGACGCGGGTTGCGGAATGCGATGGATGCGGGCGGCTGCACGCGGGGTTTCGGCCTCGCCGACGAACGGCTGACTGCGGACAGGAAATCGTGTCGTCCTGGCCTCCCGGTGCCGAGGTCAAGCTGGTGGTGATGATCCGCTGGCGACGGGGTCAATGAGCCGGTCCCCGGGGAGAGCACGTATAATTGTTAAAACCATCGCGCAGGGAGGGCCGGGATGTCTCCAGCCGAACCTGTGGTTCCTACCCCGTGCTTTTTGTTCGCACGGGGGCCATGGGGGCGGCGAGCTCCCGGTCTTCCCTGCGCCCTCTGTTAGCTGAGGGCGAGATGTCGGACATGACTCGGGCGCGGGATGCGTCGCGAGGATGATGGTGCTCGGCTTTACTAAGAGGTTTTCCCCGGGCTGTTTGACAATGTGGATCGAGATGCCTCCGCGCGTCATTGCGAGCGCAGCGAAGCAATCCAGGGTCCCGCCCACCATCCTGGATTGCTTCGCTGCGCTCGCAATGACGAAGTGTGGGGCGAGCAGGGTGCCAAGCACTCCGCTGTCATCCTCCGCGAAGGCCGAGGATCCAGTCCGCCGAGGCGGTCATTGCTCAGCCGAGAGGCCGCGGCGTACTGGATTCCCCGCCTTCGCAGGGAATGACAGGTGAGGGGGGACTGCGAGTTGCGCGACAGGGCAGGGACGTTGAACCCGCATGTCGCTCCCGCCTTCGCCCTTCGTGCTTCGGCGGACAAGTCGCTCATGCGGGCTACGCGGGCCAGCGCTCCGGGGGCGTTGAAGGGCGGCGGGTTACACCTGCGGCTGACCCGCCCTACGGGAGCTCATACTTTTGGATGGATGGTCATAAAGATGGCCGGCTCCGGGCGGAGTTGCCCTAGCAAGCCATTGCCCGCAAACGCCTTTTCTGACCCGCTCCCGCATCTGCGCCATTCTGCCGCAGTCTTCGTGTCCATCCATTACAGAAGTTTAACGCCGCAGCCAGCACGCCGTAAGGCGGCAAGTCCCATGTTCACTGGCGAACGGGGCGAACAGCCCGGGACACACGTTTAGACCTTGACCAAAATCACTTGCGGAGAAAACCGTATGACCGACCGTCCGATCGACCTGTCCTCTCTTCCGTCCTATCGCAAGTCCCGGCCCGGGCTGTTCTCGGCGCGCAAGTTCGCGCTGATGGCCTCCGTGGTCGCGGGTCTCGGCATCGCCGGCTATGGCCTGTCGCCGCAGGGCGCGCCGCTCGATCTGTTCTCGACCGCGGCGCATGCGCAGGTCGCCAACGAGGTCAGCAAGGTCGCGCGTCCGGTCGGCTTTGCCGACATCGTGGAGCGGGTGAAGCCGTCGGTGATTTCGGTCAAGGTCAACATCGCCGAGAAGGTCGCCAAGAACGACAATGACGACGACACGCCGTTCCAGCCGGGCTCGCCGATGGAGCGCTTCTTCCGCCGCTTCGGTGGTGAGAACGGCATTCCCGGCATGCCGGGCCGCGGCGGCCGTGGTGGCGGTCGCGCGGTGACGGGGCAGGGCTCCGGCTTCTTTATTTCCGCCGACGGCTATGCCGTGACCAACAACCACGTGGTCGACGGCGCCGACAAGGTCGAGGTGACGACCGACGACGGCAAGACCTACAGCGCCAAGGTGATCGGCACCGATCCGCGCACCGATCTCGCGCTGATCAAGGTCGAGGGCGCTTCGAACCTGCCGTTCGCCAAGCTCGCCGACGGCAAGCCGCGCATCGGCGACTGGGTGCTGGCGGTCGGCAATCCCTTCGGCCTCGGCGGCACCGTGACCGCGGGCATCGTCTCGGCGGTCGGCCGCGACATCGGCAACGGCCCGTATGACGACTTCATCCAGATCGACGCGCCCGTGAACAAGGGCAATTCGGGCGGCCCGGCGTTCGACGTCGACGGCAACGTCGTCGGTGTGAACACCGCGATCTATTCGCCCTCCGGCGGCAGCGTCGGCATCGCGTTCTCGATCCCCGCCTCGACGGTGAAGAGCGTGGTGGCGCAGCTGAAGGACAACGGCTCGGTCAGCCGCGGCTGGATCGGCGTGCAGATCCAGCCGGTGACGCAGGACATCGCCGACAGCCTCGGCATGAAGAAGGCGGAAGGCGCGCTGGTCGCCGAACCCCAGGCCAATGGCCCGGCGGCGAAGGCGGGCATCCTGTCCGGCGACGTGATCACCGCGGTCAATGGCGAGCCGGTCAAGGATGCGCGTGAGCTCGCCCGCACCATCGGCGGCATTTCGCCGGGCTCGGCCGTGAAGCTGAACGTGCTGTCGAAGGGCCAGGAGAAGACCGTCAATCTGACGCTCGGCAAGCTGCCGAACACCGTCGAGGCCAAGGCCGACACCGGTGGCGACAGCGACAGCGGCAACTCCACCCGCGGCGCCGACGTGCCGAAGCTCGGCATGACCGTCGCTCCGGCGTCGAGCGTGGCCGGCGCCGGCAAGGACGGCGTCATCGTCACCCAGGTCGACCCGAAGAGCGCCGCGGCCGATCGCGGCTTCAAGGAAGGCGACGTGATCCTCGAAGTCGCCGGCAAGTCGGTGACCTCGGCCGGTGACGTGCGCGAGGCCATCAACGCCGCCCGCAACGACAACAAGAACAGCGTGCTGATGCGGGTGAAGAGCGGCGGCCAGTCGCGCTTCGTCGCGGTGCCGCTGGCCAAGGGCTAAGGCCTTTTACGAGATGGGAGACCGCCGGCATGTTGCCCCCGCGCCGGCGGCTCTTCCTGGGGGCGGGCTTCAAGTTCCGCTCCCATCAACCTTCCGTCAGGACAACGCCCCCCTCCGTCGGAAGGAACTCGGGCGGTGAGGTCCCCCAGCCTCACCGCCCACTTTCCTGTCGATCACCCCTGCGCCGATGCCGCCTTGCACGGAAACGGCAGCCGGGCCATGTAGATGGACATCGAACCGTGAGTGTCGCCCCCGTTTCCGCAATGCGCCTGCTGATCATCGAAGACGACCGCGAGTCCGCCGACTATCTGGTCAAGGCGTTCCGCGAAGTCGGCCACGTCGCCGATCTCGCCGGCGACGGCGAGGAGGGCCTCGCCATGGCCGAGAGCGGCGATTACGACGTGCTGGTGGTCGACCGCATGCTGCCCAAGCGCGACGGCCTGTCGATGATCGGCGCGTTGCGCGACAAGGGCAACCGGACACCGGTGCTGATCCTGTCCGCGCTCGGCCAGGTCGACGACCGCATCAAGGGCCTGCGCGCCGGCGGCGACGATTACCTCCCGAAACCTTACGCTTTTGCCGAACTGCTCGCCCGCGTCGAGGTGCTGTCGCGCCGCCATGGCGGGCCGGCCGAGGAGACGACCTACAAGGTCGGCGACCTCGAGCTCGACCGGCTGTCGCACCGGGTGGCCCGCGGCAAGGACGAGCTGACCCTGCAGCCGCGCGAGTTCCGGCTGCTCGAATATCTGATGAAGCATGCCGGGCAGGTGGTGACGCGCACCATGCTCCTGGAGAACGTCTGGGACTATCACTTCGATCCGCAGACCAACGTGATCGACGTCCATATCTCGCGGCTGCGCTCCAAGATCGACAAGGGTTTTGACCGTCCCTTGCTCCACACCATCCGCGGCGCGGGGTACATGATCCGTGACGGCCTTCGGTAAGCTGATCCGCACCACGGCGTTCCGGCTGACGCTGGTCTATCTGCTGTTGTTCGCGCTGTTTGCCGCCTCGCTGCTCGGCTATTTCGCCTGGAACACCCGCCGCCTCATCACCGAGCAGATCTCCACCACGGTCACCTCTGAGATCAGCGAGATGACCGACATCTTCTCCCGCTGGGGCCTGCGCGGCATCGTCGGCGCGATCGAGAGCCGCGCGTTGCGGCCCGGCGCCAATCTCTATCTGATCACGACGCCGACCGGGCAGGCGATCGCCGGCAATGTCGGCTCGCTCGCGCCCGGCGTGATGGGCTCGTCCGGATGGTCGGAGACGTTCTATCGCCGGCTCGACGACACCAGCGAGCAGAACCATCGGGCGCTGGTCTATGTCACCCAGCTCTCCAGTGGTTTTCGCTTGCTGATCGGCCGCGACCTCGAAGAGCGCCGCCGCCTGTTCGGCATCGTCGCCAAGGCGGCGCAATGGTCGGTGCTGGTGGTGGTCGTGCTCGGCATCGGCGGCGGCATCTTCGTGTCGCGGCGCGTGCTGGTCCGGATCGATGCGATGACCGGCACCACGCGGCGGATCATGGACGGCGATCTCTCCGGCCGGTTGCCGGTCGGGCGCAGCGGCGACGAGCTCGATCGTCTGGCGGAAAATCTCAACGCGATGCTGGAGCGGATCGAGGCGCTGATGACCGGCCTCAAGGAGGTCTCGGACAACATCGCCCATGATCTGAAGACACCGCTGACGCGGTTGCGCAACCGCGCCGAGGAGGCGCTGGCAAAGTCGCGCTCCGAGGACGAATATCGCGCGGCGCTGGAGCGCACGATCGAGGAATCCGATGGCCTGATCCGGACCTTCAATGCGCTCTTGATGATCGCGCGGGCGGAGTCCGGACAGGCGCGCGGCGACATGGTCGAGTTCGATGCGGCCGAAGTCGCCGGCGGCATCCACGAGCTGTACGAGCCGCTCGCCGAGGACAATGAGATGACCCTGCGGGTCAAGGCGGCGGCCGCGCCGGTGCATGGCAATCGCGAGCTGATCAGTCAGGCGCTCGCCAATCTCGTCGAGAACGCGATCAAATACGGCAAGCCCGCGGCGCTGCCGCTCGATTCCGCCACGGCGGCGGCCAGCCGCGAGATCCTGATCGAGGCGCGGCGCGAGGGCGGCCAGGTGCTGCTCAGTGTCACCGATCATGGCGAGGGGATTCCTGAGGCCGAGCGCAAGCACGCGGTCGAGCGGTTCGTGCGGCTGGAAGCATCGCGCACCCTGCCGGGTTCCGGCCTCGGCCTGAGCCTCGCCTCGGCGGTGGCGACGTTGCACGGCGGCGAACTCCGGCTCGGCGACGCGAAACCCGGATTGATCGCGACGCTGGTGCTGCCGGCCGGCGCGGGCCTGCCCGCGAAGCTTGCGGCGCCGACACAGGATGTGCCACAGAAGGCCGCATGACCTCATCCGCGCCGGGAAACGCGGACGGGCAGAATCTGGCCGGGCGTTTCGTTGCCGGCCCGCATGTCCGTGCGCCCGACAAAGCCGAACAATTCTTGCAAGACTGGCTCGCCGAGCTCGAGCCCGCCCAGGCCGCCAGCCTCGCGGCCCTGCTGGGAGACGGCTGGGCCAGGACGATCCTGCTCGGCATCGCCGAATGCTCCCCCTATCTGTTCGATCTGGTCCGCGCCGACGCCTCTCGCCTCGACCGCCTCCTGCGTTGCGAGCCGCAGGCGCATCTCGACGACCTGATCGCCCGCACCTCGCGCGAGGTGTTCGCCGCCACCAGCGAAGCCGACGTGATGAGATTGCTGCGCCAGCTCAAGGCCGAAGCGGCGCTGTTGATCGCGCTGTGCGACATCGGCGGCGTCTGGCCCGTCATGCAGGTGACGGCGGGACTGACCGATATCGCGGTGTCCTCGGTGGAGATGGCGCTGCGCTATCTGTTGCGGCAGGAAGCCGCGCGCGGCCGTCTCTCGCCTCCCGATGCCGAGCAGCCGGAGCAGGGCTCGGGCCTGTTCGTGCTCGCGATGGGCAAGATGGGCGCGGGCGAGCTGAACTATTCGAGCGACATCGATCTGATCGTGTTCTTCGATCCCGAGAGCCATTCGCTCGCGCGGGACATCGAGCCGCAGCCGTTCTTCGTCCGCGTCACCCAGGCCATGGCGCGGCTGCTGCAGAGCCGCACGGCCGACGGCTACGTGTTCCGCGTCGACCTCCGGCTGCGGCCGGACCCAGCCTCGACACAGGTGGCGATGTCGACCGAGGCCGCGCTGCATTACTACGAGCGGGAGGGACGCACCTGGGAGCGCGCCGCGATGATCAAGGCGCGGATCTGCGCCGGTGATGTCGCCGCCGGCGAAGTGCTGCTCGCCGAGCTGTCGCCCTTCGTCTGGCGCAAGCATCTCGACTTCCAGGCGCTGACCGACGTCCACGACATGAAGCGGCAGATGCAGGTCTATCGCGGCCACAGCGAGATCGCGGTCGAAGGCCACAACGTCAAGGTCGGGCGGGGCGGCATCCGCGAAATCGAGTTCTTCGCCCAGACCCAGCAGCTCATCGCCGGCGGCCGCCATCCCGAATTGCGCGTGCGTCCGACCCTGCAGGCGCTCGACGTGCTTACCGCGAGCAAGTGGATCACCGAGCAGGCGCGCGATGAGCTCACCATCGCCTACGAGTTTCTGCGCCGCGTCGAACACCGGCTGCAGATGATGGCCGACGAGCAGATCCACAGCCTTCCCGACGACGTCGAAGGCGTGGCTCGCTTCGCCTGCTTCTTCGGCTACGACAGCCGCGAAAGCTTCGCGACGGACCTGCTGTTCCACCTGAATATCGTGCAAGGCCACTATGCGCGCCTGTTCGAGGGCGATCCGACCGGCACCGTCAGCCTGCCCGCGGTGAACTACGCGGCCGGTCCCGACGATGCGCGGCTGATGGAGCATCTTGCCGGGCTTGGCTTCCGCGATCCGGTGATGGTGGCCAAGACCCTGCAGCAATGGCTCGCGGGCGAGTATCGCGTGTTCCGTGCGGAGGCGACGCGCGCCGCCTTCAACGATTTCCTGCCGGCGCTGATCGATGGTCTCGCGCATGCCGACGAACCGGATCGCGCCGTCGTCGCGTTCGACCGCTTCCTGCAGGCGCTGCAGCTCGGTGGCCGGCTGATCACCTTGCTCGGGCAGAACCGCGATCTCGTCGCGCTGGTCGCGCTCGTGCTCGGCACCGCACCGCGGCTCGGCGACATGCTGGCGCGGCAGCCGCGGCTGATGGACGGCTTGATAGATCCGCGCTTCTTCGGTGCGATCCCCGACAAGCGCGAGCTGTCCGAGCGCTTGGCAACGACGCTGCAGGATGCCGGGACCTATGAGGAGTTTCTCGATCGTCTGCGGCTGTTCGGCCAGGAGAGCCTGTTCCTGATCGGCACGCGCATTCTCTCCGGCACCGTCTCCGCGCAGCAGGCCGGCACGGCGTTCGCCGACGTCGCCGAGGGCATCGTGCACACGGTGCACGGCCTGGTCACCGACCGTTTTGCTGCCCAGCACGGCCGCATCGCGGGGCAGGAGACGGCGATCGTCGCGATGGGCCGGCTGGGCGCGCGCGAGATGACGGCGTCCTCCGACCTCGACCTGATCCTGCTGTACGACTTCGATGCCGATAGGCCGGACTCGGACGGCGAGCGTTCGCTGCAGGGCGCGCATTACTTCGCCCGCTTCACGCAACGGCTGATCTCGGCCTTCACGTCGCGCACCAATTACGGCGTGCTCTACGACATCGACATGCGGCTGCGGCCCTCGGGCCGCGCCGGTCCGCTCGCCTCGCACATCGACTCCTTTGCGCATTATCAGGAGCAGGAGGCCTGGACGTGGGAGCACATGGCGCTGACGCGCGCGCGGGTGATCTCGGCCTCGCCGGCGTTCCGCGCCCGCATCGAGGCCATCATTCAGACCGCGCTGCGGCGCGCGCGCGACGCCGCGGCGATCGCGCGCGACGTCGCCGACATGCGCCGGGCGATCGCGGCGGAGAAGGGCGAAGCGGATCTGTGGGATCTCAAGCACGCCGCCGGTGGCATGGTCGACATCGACTTCGTCGCGCAATATCTGCAACTCGTGCACGCCGCGACCCGACCGGAGATCCTCGACGTCAGCTCGCTCGCGGTGCTCGACAATGCCGAGCGTCTCGGCGTGCTGCCGCGCGCGGAGGCCGTGATCCTGCGCCAGGCGGCGCGGCTCTATCACGACCTGACGCAGATCCTGCGCCTGTGCGTCAGCGACAAGTTCAAGCCCGACCAGGCCGGCGACGATCTGTTGCGGGTGCTGGCGCGAGCCGGGGATGCGCCGGATTTCTCGGCGCTTGAGGCGCGGGTGCGCGAGACGCAGAGCGAGGTGCGCCGCGTATTCACGACGCTAATGGAGGAATGATCTGCTCAAGCAGCGCGATGAGGAGTGACGAGTTACGCCTTTTCCTTCGCGACCGCGTCCTGCTTCAGCTTGCCGATCGCGTCCTTCACGGCGGGGTCGAGGCCTTCGCCGCCGGCGTCGTGGTGGGCGTAGATGGTCTTGAGCATGCGCGGGTCCCAGAACTTCTTGATGTGTTCGGCGACGCCGGCGACCTCTTTCTCGCGGCCCTGGCTCTGGAAGAACTTGCCGATCTGGTTCGCCATATAGACGAGGCGGTCTTGGGTGCTATGCGACATGGGGCTTGTCCGTCTGAGGTGATTGCGCGCGCGGCTCGGCGCTCGCGACGATGCGGTCGGGGTGGGTGAAGATTTCGAAGCCGTCGTTGCGGGCCACCGCAATCAGCGTGATGCCCGCAGCCTCGGCCATGCGAATGGCAAGCGCGGTCGGAGCGGAGACCGCGACCAGCACCGGGGCGCCCATCGCGGCGGCTTTCTGCACCAGCTCGACGGAAACGCGGCTGGTCATGATCACCACGCCTTCGCTCGCGGCGCTCCCCACCTGCGCGAGATGGCCGGCGAGCTTGTCGAGCGCATTATGGCGGCCGACATCCTCGCGCAAGCCGACGATGCCGCGGGCCGGCGTCCAGAACGCCGCGGCGTGCACCGCGCGTGTCTCATGATTGAGCTTCTGCAGCGGTTCGATCGCGGCCAGGGCGGCCATGATGTCGCGCGGTGTGAAGCGGCGGCCGTGGGGTACATGCGCCGCCGGCCGCACAGCTTCGGCAAGGGAATCGATGCCGCACAGGCCGCAGCCAGTGGGCCCGGCGATGTTGCGGCGGCGCTCGGCGAGGCGTTCGGCGAGCGCATCGGGCAGCCACATCCGCAGCTCGATGCCGTCGTCGAGTTCGACGACGTCGAGCGAGACGATCTCGTCGCCGCTCGTGATCAGTCCTTCGTTGAGGCTGAAGCCGATGGCGAAGTCGCGCAGGTCCTGCGGCGTCGCCATCATGACGGCCTGGGTGCCGCCATTGTAGGTCAGCGCGACCGCGGTCTCCTCCGGCACGCGGCGGTGGCCCTCGGTGAGGGCTCCGTCGCGCCAGACCAGACGATCCGCGATGCGCACTGCATCTCGCATGCTACTCCGCCGCCTCCACGATCGGAGCGATGCGGCGCGAGTTGCGGGCCTGCTCGTCATAGGCCTTCTGCCAGTCCGACGGGCCGTTGGACTGCGACACCTGCACCGCCGTCACCTTGTACTCGGGGCAGTTGGTCGCCCAGTCCGAGTAGTCGGTGGTGATGACGTTGGCCTGGGTCAGCGGGTGGTGGAACGTGGTGTAGACCACGCCCGGCGCCACGCGCTCGGATATCAGCGCATGCAGCGTCGTCTCGCCGGCGCGGCTGGTCAGCCGCACCCAGTCGCCGTCGCGGATGCCGCGCTGCTCGGCGTCGTGCGGATGGATCTCCAGCACGTCCTCGCCATGCCACACCACGTTGTCGGTGCGCCGCGTCTGGGCGCCGACATTGTACTGCGACAGGATGCGGCCGGTGGTGAGCAGGAGCGGGAAGCGCGGGCCGGTGCGCTCGTCGGTCGCGACATATTCGGTGACCACGAACTTGCCCTTGCCGCGGACGAAGCCGTCGACATGCATGATCGGCGAGCCCTCGGGGAACTTCTCGTTGCAGGGCCACTGCACCGAGCCCATCTCCTCGAGCTTCTGATAGGAGACGCCAGTGAAGGTCGGCGTCAGCGCCGCGATCTCGTCCATGATCTCCGAGGGATGGTTGTACTTCATCTCGAAGCCCATCGCCTTGGCGAGGCCGATCGTGACCTCCCAGTCGGCGAGGCCGTTGCGCGGCGTCATCACCTTGCGGACGCGCTGGATGCGGCGCTCGGCGTTGGTGAAGGTGCCGTCCTTCTCCAGGAAGGTCGAGCCCGGCAGGAAGACGTGGGCGTAGTTGGCGGTCTCGTTCAGGAACAGGTCCTGCACGATGACGCATTCCATCGACGACAGCGCCTGCACCACATGCGTGGTGTTCGGATCGGACTGCAGGATGTCCTCGCCCTGCACGTAGAGGCCCTTGAAGGTGCCGTCGATCGCGGAGTCGAACATGTTGGGGATGCGCAGGCCCGGCTCAGGGTTGAGCTTGACGTTCCACATCGCCTCGAACTGGTCGCGCACCGCATCGCCCGAGATGTGCCGGTAGCCGGGCAGCTCGTGCGGGAACGAGCCCATGTCGCAGGAGCCCTGCACGTTGTTCTGGCCGCGCAGCGGGTTCACGCCGACGCCGCGGCGGCCGATATTGCCGGTGGCCATCGCCAGATTGGCGATCGCGATCACCGTGGTCGAGCCCTGGCTGTGCTCGGTCACGCCGAGACCGTAATAGATCGCGCCGTTGCCGCCCTTGGCGTAGAGCCGGGCCGCGCCGCGGATCGCTTCCGCATCGACGCCGGTGAACTGGGCGACCGCCTCGGGGCTGTTCTTCTCCAGCGCGACGAACTCGGCCCAATCCTGGAACTCGCTCCAGTCGCAGCGCTCGCGCACGAAGGTCTCGTTGACGAGGCCCTCGGTGACGATGACATGCGCCAGCGCGGTCAGGATCGCGACGTTGGTGCCGGGCAGCAGCGGCAGGTGATAGTCCGCCTTGATGTGCGCCGACTTCACGAGATCGATCTTGCGGGGATCGACGACGATCAGCTTGGCGCCCTGGCGCAGCCGCTTCTTCATGCGCGAGCCGAACACCGGATGCGCGTCGGTCGGATTGGCGCCGATCACCATGATCACGTCGCTGTCCTCGACCGAGTCGAAGTCCTGCGTGCCGGCCGAGGTGCCGAAGGTGGTGGCGAGGCCGTAGCCGGTCGGCGAGTGGCAGACGCGGGCGCAGGTGTCGACATTGTTGTTGCCGAAGCCGGCGCGGATCAGCTTCTGCACCAGATAGGTTTCTTCGTTGGTGCAGCGGGACGAGGTGATGCCGCCGATGGAGTCGCGACCATGCTTGGCCTGGATGCCGCGGAGCCTCTCGGCGGCGAAGGTGAAGGCCTCGTCATAGGAGACCTCGCGCCAGGGCTGGTCGATGGTCTCGCGGATCATCGGCTTGAGAATGCGCTCCTTGTGGGTCGCATAGCCATAGGCGAAGCGGCCCTTGACGCAGGAATGGCCGCGATTGGCCTTGCCGTCCTTGTAGGGCACCATGCGCACGACTTCCTCGCCGCGCATCTCCGCCTTGAAGGCGCAGCCGACGCCGCAATAGGCGCAGGTGGTGACCGCCGAATGCTCGGGCTGGCCGATCTCGATCACGCTCTTCTCGGTCAGGGTCGCGGTCGGGCAGGCCTGCACGCAGGCGCCGCAGGACACACACTCCGAGCCGAGGAAGCTCTCGCTCATGCCCGGCGACACCCGGCTGTCGAAGCCGCGGCCGGAGATGGTCAGCGCGAACGTGCCTTGCACCTCCTCGCAGGCGCGGACGCAGCGCGAGCAGACGATGCACTTCGAGGGATCGTAGGTGAAATAGGGGTTCGACTCGTCCTTCGGCAGCCAGGCTGGATTGGCCTCGCCACAGGCGTCGGCGAACACGTGGTTCTCACCCTGGTTGCCGTAGCGCACGTCGCGCAGGCCGACCGCGCCGGCCATGTCCTGCAGCTCGCAATCGCCATTGGCGGCGCAGGTCAGACAGTCGAGCGGATGGTCGGAGATGTAGAGCTCCATCACGCCCTTGCGCAGCTTCTTCAGCCGCTCGGTCTGGGTGTGCACGACGAGGCCCGCGGCGACCGGCGTGGTGCACGAGGCTGGCGTGCCGGCGCGGCCTTCCACCTCGACGAGGCAGAGGCGGCAGGAGCCGAACGCATCGACCATGTCGGTCGCGCACAGCTTCGGGATCTGCGTGCCGGCCTCCATGGCCGCGCGCATGATCGAGGTGCCCTCGGGAACGGTGATGCTCTGGCCGTCGATGGTAAGCGTCACCATCTTCTCGGACTTGGAGAGCGGGGTGCCGTAATCGGTTTCGTGGATGAGCGACATGGCCGTGTCCTTGTTCCCGAATGTCTATTCCGCAGCCTGCAGGCGCGGTTGCTGAGGACCGAAATCCTCGCGGAAGTGTTTCAGCGCCGAGAGCACAGGGTAGGGCGTGAAGCCGCCGAGTGCACAGAGCGATCCAAGCTTCATAGTGCCGCAGAGGTCCTCGACCAGAGCGATGTTTTCCGCGACGCGCTCGCCGCGGCGGATCTTGTCGATGGTCTCGGCGCCGCGCGTCGAGCCGATGCGGCAGGGCGTGCACTTGCCGCAGGATTCGATGGCGCAGAACTCCATCGCGAAGCGCGCCTGCTTCGACATGTCGACGCTGTCGTCGAACACGACGATGCCGCCATGGCCGATCAGGCCCTCCTTGGCGGCGAACGCCTCGTAGTCGAACGGGGTGTCGAACAGCGCGCGGGGGAAGTAGGCGCCGAGCGGGCCACCGACCTGCACCGCGCGCACCGGGCGGCCGGTGAAGGTGCCGCCGCCGATGTCGTCGACGAGCTCACCAAGCGTGATGCCGAACGCGGTCTCGAACAGGCCGCCGAACTTGACGTTCCCCGCGATCTGGATCGGCATCGTGCCGCGCGAGCGTCCCATGCCGAAATCGGCATAGGCCTTGGCGCCTTCATCGAGGATGAAGGGGATGGCGGCGAACGACAGCAGATTGTTGACCACGGTCGGTTTGCCGAACAGGCCGTGATGCGCGGGCAGCGGCGGCTTCGCGCGGACGATGCCGCGCTTGCCTTCGAGGCTCTCCATCAGCGCGGTCTCTTCGCCGCAGACATAGGCGCCGGCGCCGGTGCGGACTTCGAGATCGAATGTGTAGTTCGAGCCCGAGATCTTGTCGCCGAGCAGGCCGGCCTTTTTGGCGATGTCGATCGCCTTGGTCATGGTCGCGATCGCGTGCGGATATTCCGAGCGCGTGTAGATGTAGCCCTTGGTGGCGCCCACCGCGATGCCGCAGATGGTCATGCCTTCGATCAGCACGAAGGGATCGCCTTCCATCAGCATGCGATCGGCGAAGGTGCCGCTGTCGCCTTCGTCGGCGTTGCAGATGACGTATTTGCGATCGGCCGCGGTCTGCGACACCGTCTTCCACTTGATGCCGGTCGGGAAGCCTGCGCCGCCGCGGCCGCGCAGGCCCGACGTCGTGACCTCGGCAATCACGGCATCCGGCGAGAGCGTCAGGGCGCGCGTGAGGCCCTTGTAGCCGCCATGGGCGCGGTAGTCCTCCAGCGACAAGGGATCGACGATCCCGCAGCGGGCGAAGGTGAGGCGGGTCTGCCGCTTCAGCCACGGGATCTCCTCGGTCAGGCCGAGCGAGAGCTTGTGCGACTTGTCGTCGATGATGGCGTCGAGCAGCGACGGTACGTCGTCGGCGGTCACGGGACCGAAGCCGAAGCGGCCCTGCGCCGTCTCCAGCTCGACCAGCGGCTCGAGCCAGTACAACCCACGCGAGCCGTTGCGCACGATTTCAATATCGACCTTGCGCTCCAGCGCCGCCTTGTGCAGCGCGTGGGCGACCTCATCGGCGCCGACGGCGAGCGCGCCGGCATCACACGGGACAAAAAGACGCACGCTCATCGCTGGGCCTCCGAGACGAGAGCATCGATCCGGGCCTCATCGAGCCGGCCGACCAGCCGGCCGTCGATCATCGCCGACGGCGCGGTGGCGCACAGGCCGAGGCAGTAGATCGGCTCCAGCGTGACGCGCTCGTCGGCGGTCGTGTTGCCCATGGCAATCCCGAGCTTTGCCTCAGCGCGCGCTGCGAGCGCATCGCCGCCGGCGGCCTGGCAGGCCTCGGCGCGGCACAGCTTCAGCACGTGACGGCCGGCCTTCTTGGCACGGAAGTCATGGTAGAAGGTGAACACGCCGTAAACCTCGGCGCGTGACAGGTTCAGGGCGGATGCGATCATCGGAATGGCATCCTCGGGGACATAGCCGAACGTCTCCTGCAACGCATGGAGGATGGGCAGGGTTGCTCCCTCCATCTGGCTATGTTCGGCGATGATTTCGGCGCCGCGCGCCGCGTCCCAACTTTCGTACATCGTCGTCATCTTGGGCGTCATCCTGATCCCGATTCTGCGTTGCAAGCGTTTCGCATATCAGAATTGGAATTCCTCCAGATATCAATAAAGCTGTCCCGTGCTGCGATTGCGAAACGCTATCGTAACATAGCTAGAAGTTGACGAAAAACCGGCCTTCGCGTGACCCGACTGCGGCGTGTTTTACCGTGTCCGGGACCCCTTCGCCGTGATAG
Organism: Bradyrhizobium sp. HKCCYLRH3099; assembly: GCF_051167855.1. Taxonomy (NCBI): domain Bacteria; kingdom Pseudomonadati; phylum Pseudomonadota; class Alphaproteobacteria; order Hyphomicrobiales; family Nitrobacteraceae; genus Bradyrhizobium; species Bradyrhizobium sp. HKCCYLRH3099. Next base: position 111,317 of record NZ_JBNPTW010000013.1, on the reverse strand, counting down.
GATTTCGCCCTGTCCGGAGGCGCTCAAAACGTGCGGAACCGGGCCATTCAACCGCTGGAAGGCCGCTCTCTTGATCGACAAGCTCGAACTGCTGCTGGCACTCGCCAAGGAGCGTCATTTCGGCCGCGCGGCCGAGGCCTGTGGCGTCACCCAGCCGACGATGTCGACCAGCATCAAGCAGCTTGAGGAGATCCTCGGCGTCATGCTCGTGCAGCGCGGCTCCCGGTTCCAGGGGTTTACGCCCGAAGGCGAGCGCACGCTGGACTGGGCGCGCCGCATCGTCGGCGACTTCCGCGCGATGCGCCAGGAGATCAACGGCCTCAAGGACAAGCTCTCTGGCGAGATCCGCATCGCGGCGGTGCCGACGGTGCTCGGCATGGTGGCGTCGCTGACGACCCCGTTTCGCGCCAAGCATCCGGAGGTGAGGTTCCGCATCATGTCGTGCACGTCGGCCGACGTGCTCGGCCTGCTGGAGAACCTCGAAGTTGATGCCGGCCTGACCTACATCGAGAACGAGCCGATTGGCCGCGTCCGCACCATCCCGCTCTACAACGAGAGCTACCGCCTGCTGACCGCGCCCGATGCGATGTTCGGCGATCGCGAACAGGTGACGTGGCAGGAGGTCGGGCAGGTGCCGCTGTGCCTGCTGACGCCCGACATGCAGAACCGCCGCATCATCGACCGCGCGCTGAAGGCCGCCGGCAACGAGGTGACGCCGACGCTGACCTCGAATTCGCTGCTGGTGCTGTACACCCATGTGAAGACGGGGCGTTGGGCCAGCGTGATGCCGGCCAAGCTCGCCGAGACGCTCGGCCTCGCCGACAAGGTGCGCTCGATCCCGATCGTCGATCCCGTGATCAACTACCAGATCGGCCTCGTCATCCCGCAGCGGGATCCGATGACCCCGCTGATCGCCTCGCTGGTGCAGATCGCCCGCGAGGTCGCGCCGAGCCTGCAGGCGTAAGCGCGCGGCGGCGTTCTCCGAGTAGGGTAGGCAAAGGCGCGCCCGAGCGGCCCGCCGTATCCTCGAACTCTCGCCCGCGCCGTGCCCACCATCCGCGTCCGCCGCTCTGCCGAACGACGGTGGGCACGCGCCGCCTGCGGCGTCGCTTTCCCCAGCCTAGGTTTCGCGTGTTGCTGCTGGCTCAGCCCGCTGCCCTCGATGGCACCCGGACGTGGTAATGGGCGGACTGCGCGTCATAGCGACTGAGCAGCGCCTGCGCCGCTGCCGGCACGACGGCCTGCTCATGCGCGGCTCCTGCGAAGCGCTTGACGGCGTTGTCGTCGGCGAACGTCATGATGGTCATGAACTCGACCTCCGCCTCCAGCGGCCGCCGCAGCAGCTCGATGGTGATGAACCCGGGGATGGCCCGATCCTCGATCCCCGGAAAGATCGTGGACCGCAGCAACTCCTCATAGGCATCGGCATTCGCCGGCGTGGTCCAGCCGCGCCAGATACGCTTGAGCATGATTGATCCCTTCAGGTGCGCCAGTGGCTGCCCCTGGAATCGCACAGCCGGCGATTCTGGACTTGCTCAAAATTGCGATTCTGAGTTTTGAATCTTAAAGCGACGCGTCGCAGAGCAAGGCACGCCAGGCTGCGATCAATACGCCGCGAATGTCTCGTGCATGATCTTCTCCTCCTGCCGGATGCGCAGCGTCAGCGGCACGGCATAGATGATCAGTCCGATCACCAGCGTCACATAGGCGTGCAAGGTCAGCGCGTAGCCGATCAGCTCGGGCAGGATGTTGAGGAAGTAATTCGGATGGCGGACGATCCGGAACAGCGGGTGCGTCACCAGCGCGTGGTCGCGGGCGATCATCAGCTTGACCGTCCAGAACCGTCCCAGCAATTGCGACACCACCAGCAGCATCACCGCGCCGAACAGGTAGATGACGAAGCCGGTGATGCTGATGGCGTCGAACGGAGCATCGCGGACGAGGCCTTCGGCCGTCGCGGCGAGATAGAAGGCGACATGGGCAATCGCGAGCCAGCGCGACACCGAGGCGCCGTATTCGGTCGCGCCGTCGGCGCGCAGCCGCTTCTCGTTGCGGATGGAGACCGCGAGCATGGCGAAGCGGTAGACGAAGGCGACGACGATGAAGGCGATGATCACACCCGGCACTCCCGTTTTCGGAGCGCTTGCCTTAGTTGGCGATCAACGGGTGCGTCAATACCTCAAGCGTGAGTGTCTCCATTCGCAGGCCTGCGACGACGCTTATCGGCACAAATGTCCGACGTAGCCGCCCTCACGCCGCGACCGAAATGCTCACCGTGGCCTTGTAAGCGTCGCGGGGCAGGGTGACGCGGACGACGGTGCCGTGTTCGAGGCGGGAGCGCAGGCGCATCGAGCCGCCGTGCAGCTGGGCCAGCGAGCGGGCGATGGCGAGGCCAAGGCCGGAGCCGTGATAGGTCTTGGTCATCTGGCTCTCGACCTGCTCGAACGGACGGCCGAGCCGCGCCAGCGACTGCGCGGGGATGCCGATGCCGGTGTCGGCGATGATCAGCACCACCTTGTCCTCGAACACCCGGCTGCGCATGGTGACGCGGCCGCCTTCGGGGGTGAACTTCACCGCGTTGGACAGCAGATTGACCATGATCTGCTTGGTGGCGCGGCGGTCGGCGATGACAGGGATGCTGCCCTCGATGTCGGCGTCGAGCACCAGGCTCTTGTCCTGGGCCCGGCCGGAGACGACGCGGAGCGACTCCGCGAGCGTCTTGGCGAGGTCGAGCGGCTCCATGTCGAGCTTCATGCGGCCGGCCTCGATCTTCGACATGTCGAGGATGTCGTTGATCACCTCCAGCAGATACTGACCGGATGTCAGGATGTCGTGGCAGTATTCCTGGTACTTCTCCGAGCCGAGCGAGCCGAACATGCCCGAGCCCATGATCTCGGAGAAGCCGATGATGGCGTTGAGCGGCGTGCGCAGCTCGTGGCTCATATTGGCGAGGAACTTCGACTTGGTCTGGTTGGCTTCCTCGGCGCGGGTCTTCTCCTGCGAGTATTTCTCGGCGAGGTCGGCGAGCTCGATCGCCTGGCGCTCCAGCGCCGTCTGCGAGCGCTGCAGGTCGATGACGGTGGCGCGCAGGCGCAGGTCGTTGTCGACGAGCTTCTGCTCGTGCTCCTTGATGCGGGTGATGTCGGTGCCGACCGAGACATAGCCGCCGTCCTTCGTTCGGCGCTCCGAGATGTGCAGCCAGCTGCCGTCGTCGAGCTGCGCCTCGAAGGTGCGGCCGCCCGGCGACTGCGGGCTGTGGTCGTGCAGCCGGGTGCGGATCTCCGGCATCTTGCCGACCTCGATGACGGTCTCGTAGGAGGTGCCGGGGATGACGGCGGAGTCCGGCAGCTTGTGCAGCTTCTGGAAGTGCGAGTTGCACAGCACCAGGCGATTGTTCGAATCCCACAGCACGAAGGCTTCCGAGATCGTCTCGATCGCGTCGCGCAGCCGCAGGTCGGCCTCGACGGTCTTCTCGACCAGGCTCTTCTGCTCGGTGACGTCGACCGCGATGCCGATCAGGTGCAGGCCGGAGTCCGTGGTGCCCTGGCTCAGTTCGCAGCGGACGCGGAGCCAGATCCAGTGGCCTTCGGTGTGGCGCATGCGGAAGCTCTGGTCGATCTGGTGGATGTCGCCGGCGACGAGCTGGTCGGCGATCGCGAACAGGTCGATGTCATCCGAGTTCACCAGCGCGTTGACCTCGCCGAAGGTGAGCAGGTCGGTGCGGTTCTCGAGGCCGAGCATCGCGAACATCGAGTTCGACCAGAAGATCCGGCCGCGCGACAGGTCCCAGTCCCACAGGCCGCAGCGGCCGCGGTTCAGCGCGGTGTCGATGCGGCCGCGCACGGCGTCGTTGATCAGGTCGCCCTCGCGGGCGCGGGTCGACTGCCAGTGGAAGGCGAAGCCGAGGATCAGCACCACGAAGCCGGTGGTCGCCGACAAGGTCACCGACAGCGCGGCGTCGGATCCCCAGATCGGGTCGAGCTTCTCCTGGATGATGACGACGCGGCCGGGCAGGGCCTTGATGAGCTGCGACACCGCGAAGGCCGGGCGGCCGTTCGGCAGGGTGATCTCGGTGACCGCGCCCTGCAGGCCCGGCGTCGCCAGCAGCTGCGCGGTCGAGATCAGGTCGAGGATGCGGTCATTCTCGCCGAGCGCGGCGTCGACGGGCACGCGGGCCAGGATGCGGTGGTCGGCGCCGGTGACGATGACGTGGCGGCCGGCGGCGGCCCCCCAGCTCGGGATCAGGTCCGGCAGCAGGCTCTGCAGATGCTCGATATTGGCAATGCGGTCGGCGCGCATCGCCAGGTAGCCGATGCGATCGGCGAGCAGGTCGGAGATCGCCGCGAGGTCGCGCTTGGTGGCGGCCCGCTTCTGCCGGCTCTGGTCGAGCACCTGGACGAAGGCGCCGAGGCAGATGGTGACGAGAAAGGCGATGATCAAAGTGGGGACAGCACGACGCAATACCGGCTCAGCAGTCAGCAGCCTTTGATAGGCCGGTTTCGCGATCGATTGCGCCAACCCCTTGATGGAATCAGAAGATTGGACGCACGCGTTCGCGGCATGCGCACGCGCCATGCTGTAGACCCCCGAAACTTCTTGGATTACCCGAATTTCGAAAGAGCCCCAGCCGCTTCCGAATCAAGTCAATTTGAATCCAGATTTGTGGGGCTGTCGAGAGTCAACGAATTGGCAAAAGCTAATAATTCTTATCCAATGCGATTTTGCCATGGCAAAAAACCGGCAGGATGAGTCCGAAGCAAGAACGGAGCGTGACGTCCGGGCTTCAGCCGTGCGGCGGCTCGGCGTGACTGATGACGCGCTTCACCGTCGGGAAGGCGCGCCGTACCCCGCGCTCGATGTGGTCGACATTGTCGTGCACCTTGAGCACGCTCATCGACGGCGCCGCGCGGCAGTGGAAGTTGACGATCTCGCCGGCCTCGGTGTTGCGGACGCGGACATTGTGCACGTCGTACATGTCGGTCTCGGCGGCGAAGCGCTGCAGGGCCTCGGCGATCACGGCGACGCGCTCGTGTGGCGCGTCGATGCCGAACGGCAGCTCGGGCTCGAGCGGCTCGATGTGGGTGTCGACTTCGACATCGGCGCCGAACTCGTCGCGAATCGAGCGTTCGAGCTCGTGAGCGATCGCGTGCGCGGCGAAAAGGCTCATGTCGCCGTCGACTTCCAGATCGATCGCGACGATCAGGCGGCCGCCGATGTCGTGCACGGTGACGTGGTGGATGGCGAGGCCGGAATTGCGCGCGATCACCATGATGCGCTCGCGCACGCTCTCATTGCTCAGGGCCACCGGCACCGTTGTGAAGGTGACGTCGGCGTCTGACAGCGCCTTGCCGACGGCGGCCTGGGCCTGTCGCTTGATCTCGTCGACGCGGTCGATCGGGTAGGTGCGCGGCACCTGCACGGTGGCATCGACGAAATGCGTGGCGCCGACGAGCCGCACGCGCAGACGTTCGACATCGACGACGCCGGCGACCGAGCGGATCGCGGCATCGGCCTTTTCCGCCGCGCCGTCGGGGGCGCGGTCGAGCAGTGTTTCTACGGTAGAGCGCGCGAGCCGCAGGCCGAGCACCGAGATCATCAATGCGACCGCGACGGCGGCCGCGGAATCGCCCCACCAGAAGCCGAGCGCGGTGAGCACGAGGCCGCCGATGACGGCGACCGAGCCGAGCACGTCGGAGGCGAAATGCAGTGCGTCCGCGGCGAGCGCCTGGCTGTGGGTTTCGTGCGCGGCCCGGTGCAGCGCGCGGGCGCGCCAGAAGTTGACGGCGATGTCGACCAGCAGCACGACGAAGGGAATGGCCGAGAGCGATGGCGGCGGCGCCGCCTCGCGCAGCCGGCTGACGGACTCGACCAGCACGCCGCCGGCCAGCACATAGAGCAGGGCGATGACGCCGAGCGCCGACAGGCTCTCCAGCTTGCCATGGCCGTAATGGTGCTCGTCGTCGGCCGGACGGTCCGATACCCGAACGACCATCCAGGTGATGATCGTGGCCACGACGTCGACGGCGCTGTGCAGCGCTTCGGAGACCAGCGCGAGACTGCCGATCAGCACGCCGACGATGAACTTCGCCGCTGCCATGCTCGCGCTCGCCGCGATCGAGATCGCGGCGACACGGGCTTTTCCGGAATCGACATGGGAAGCGGCGTCGGTCATGGCCGCGGATGTAGCAGCCGAGGCTCCGCGGTGAAAGCCGGGATCGCGCGGGCCATGTGCATGGCATGCTGGCTTGCTGTCTTCGCCCGCGCGCGGTTTCGATTGCTTCTAAATCTCAGGAGATTGCGTTCACAAGGTCACCACGATCTTGCCGAGATGCTTGTTCGCTTCCATGTGCGCGAACGCCGCGCCGATGTCGTCGAAGGCGAAGACGCGGTCGATCGGAAGCTGCAGTGTTCGCTGCTCGACGGCGCTCCAGATGTCCTGCTTCACCTCGTTGAAGATCGCGCGGATCTCCTCGATCGAACGGGTGCGGAAGGTGACACCGACATAGGTGATACGGCGCGCGGCGTGCAGGTCGAAGTTGAAGTCCGCGTGGGTGCCGCCGAGCCGGCCGACATTGACGATGCGGCCGAGCACCTTGGTGGCCGCGAGGTTCTGGTTGGCGACCGCGCCGGAGACCTGGTCGATGATCAGGTCGACGCCCTGGCCGTCAGTCGCTTGCAGCACCTGATCGACCCACGCCGGATCGCTCGAATCGATCGCGAGGTCGGCGCCGAATTCCTTGAGCCGGCCGCGGCGCATCGCATCGGTGGAGGAGCCGATCACGAGCCGGGCACCCTTGAGCTTGGCGATCTGCATCGCCATCAGGCCGACGCCGGAGCTCGCGCCCTGGACGAGCACGGCTTGGCCCGGCTGCATCGCGCCGTTGGTGACGACGGCATTGTGCATGGTGGTCAGCGCGATCGGCAGCGTCGCGGCCTCGTCGAAATTCATGTTCGACGGCGCGTGGAACAGCCGGCCGTGATCGGCGAGGGTGTATTCGGCGAAGGCGGCGGCGCCCGAGCCCATTACGCGGTCGCCGACCTTGAGGCCCTTGGCGTCCGGTCCGAGCTCGGCGACCTCGCCGGCCCATTCCATGCCGAGCACGGTGCCGACACCGCCGGCGGCGCCATGCACATGGCCCTTGGTCATGCCGAGATCGGCGCGGTTGAGGCCGCAGGCGCGCACGCGGACCAGCACCTGCGTGCCCTTCGGCACGGGCTTGGCGACGTCGGTGATCGCGGCGCCCTGGGCGCCATAGACATAGGCTTTCATCGCGAGGAATCCTGTCGGGCTGCGAGCGGCGTGGTCACTGTGCCGCTCTTCTCGGCGCACCGCCTAACAGGCGGCGAGCCGATCCGACAAGACTCTGGTCGCGACCGATACGGTTCCGCCAGCGACGCGCGCGCGTCAGGCGGCGACGGAGGCTTCCGCCTCGTCGAACGCCGAGGAGATGTCGCGCATGCTGATGACGCCGGCGAGCGCGAAGTCGACGATGACGGGCAGATGGCGGATGTGATGCACGTTCATGAGGTGGCGGACATGCTCGAGCGTGTCCTCGGTACTGCAGGAGATCAGCCGCTGCGGCGAGATCAGCTGCGAGACCTTCATGCTGACCCCGGCGGCACCGTGCTCGGCAATGGCGCGAACGACGTCGCGTTCGGTGAACATGCCCGCGGCGGTATTGCCCTCCGTGCGGACGACGTCCTTGACGACGAGGGCGCTGACATTGCTCGAGCGCATCAGCTGCGCCGCGACGCCGACGGTCTCGTTCATCCGCACCGTGATCACGCGCGCCGTCTTGTTGCGCAGGATGTCTCCGACTTTCATGGCACCCTCCCGTTGGTTGTTAATGAACGATTCAAGTCTGGTATACGTTATGCCAGAAGTCAATCGGGAGATGGCGATTTCGTGTGCGTCGTCGTGTTTTTTGCGGGAAGCAGACAGATTTGGCACGCTGATCCCGCATCGGCAGTGCGCTCCCTCTCCCCTTGTGGGGGAGGGCTGGGGAGGGGGGTAGCCCAGAGGTCGGTGGGTGTGGCCACCCCCCTCCCTAACCCTCCCCCACAAGGGGGGAGGGAACATAGCTTTCCTGTTGAGCCAGTGTGCCTCACTGCAGCGGCGCAAAGTGACCCCCTGCAAACAAAAGAGGCGCACCAGGGTGCGCCTCGAAGTCACGGGAAGAAGAGGTGGGCCTCAAGCGGTGCGAACGTCCTGCCTCGTCGGCTCGGAAGCGGTGGCTTCCTTGCCGAGAATGAAGGCGCGGCGCAGCGGCTTGATGACGAACAGCGCCAGCAGCGCCGCGGTTGCGTTGAGGCCGACGCCGATCACGAACACAGCCTGCCAGCCATACTTGGCCGAGACGAGGCTCGCGAGCGGCACGAGCAGCGACGCGGTGCCCTTCGCGGTGTAGAGCATGCCGTTGTTGGTCGCGGCATATTTGCTGCCAAAGGTGTCGCCCGACGTGGCCGGGAACAGGCTGTAGATCTCGCCGAACACGCCGAAATAGACGGCGGTGGCGAGCACGAACACGATCGGATTGTGCCCGTAGGTCGACAAGGTCAGCAGCATCACCGCGGCCGTGCCGAAGGCGATGAACATGGTGTGCTCGCGGCCGATCGTATCCGAGATCCAGCCGAACACCGGTCGGCCGAAGCCGTCGAAGATGCGGTCGAGCGAGATCGCGAACGTCAGCGCCGCCATCTGGAAGCCGGCGAGCGTGACCGGCTCGTTGGCGATCTTGAAGTCATGCGCGATCGGGGCGATCTGGGCCGCGGTCATCAGACCGCCGGAAGCGACCATCACGAACACCAGGTACATGATCCAGAAGATCGGCGTGCGCAGCACCTGCGGCGGCGTGTAGTCGATCTTGCTCTGCGGCAGGTTGAGCTGCTTCTTGCGGGCGGGCGCCGCGTGGGTCGGCGGCCGCAGGAAGATCGCGAGCACGAACACGATCAGGCCCTGGCCGATGCCGAAGGTGAAGAACGCGGACTGATAGCCGCTCGAGGCGATCATGCTGGCGATCGGCACGACCGTCAGCGCCGCACCCGCGCCGAAGCCCGCGGCGGTGGCGCCGGCGGCAAGGCCGCGGCGGTCGGGAAACCATTTCAGCGCATTGCCGACGCAGGTGCCGTAGACCGCGCCCGCACCGATGCCGCCGACGACGGCGCCGGCATAGAGCAGGGTGAGGGAGTCGGCATAGGAGTTGAGGATCCAGGCCAGCGCAATCATCACGCCGCCGAACATGATCACGATTCGGGGGCCGTATTTGTCGACGAACCAGGCCTCGACCGGCACCAGCCAGGTCTCGGTCACGACGAAGATGGTGAAGGCGAGTTGGATGGCCGTGCGGCCCCAGTGAAACTTCGCATCGATCGGATCGACGAACAGTGTCCAGCCGTACTGGAGGTTGGCGATCATCGCCATGCAGACGATGCCCATCGCGAGCTGCAGCCAGCGGAAGCCGCTGGACTGGGCCTGGACGGGCGGTGATGCCTCTGTGCTGGAAACCATGGATCCTCCCAAGATCACGCTGTGTCCGGCGATTTGTCGCAGCCGGTACCGCTGTCGCATGTATGCCTGGGAATTCTGGTATAATATATTCCAGTCGGCAATATGGCTCGTGGCGTTGCGATGACGATGCTGCGCTGCAATCGATGGCAGCGCGACGTCCAAGCAAAAGAAAACGCTCGGCTATTCGCCGAGCGTCGCTTGCGTGGAATCATTCTATTTTATTTTCGCTGCAGCGCGAGATGATGCCTCAGAGCATCGATTTCTCGACAACCACCTTGCGCCAGGGCTTCAGCACCGCAATCGACAGGATCGAGGCGAGGATGTTGGCGCCGGCGGCGATCATGAACACCGTGTCCCAGTTGCCTGACGACTGCTGCATGTAGTTGGCGATCGGCACCAGCAGTGCCGCGGTGCCCTTTGCGGTGTAGAGCAGGCCGGCATTGGTGGTCGCGAACTTGGTGCCGAACGTGTCGGTGCAGGTCGACGGGAACAGCGAGTAGATCTCACCCCAGGCGAAGAACACGAAGCCGGAGAGGATCACGAACCACACGGGATCATGGCCCAGCATGTAGAGCGCCCAGATGCCGATGCCTTCCATGCCGAAGGCGATGAACATCGTGTTCTCGCGGCCGATATTGTCGGAGATCCAGCCGAAGAACGGACGCGTCAGGCCGTTGAGCACGCGGTCGATGGTGGCCGCGAAGGTCACCGCGGTCATGGTCATGCCGATCAAGGTCACCGGGATGTTGTCGACCTTCCAGTCGCCGGCGATCGGCTTCAAGTTGGCGGTGACCATCAGGCCGCCGGCGCCGACGATCACGAACATGAAGTACATCAGCCAGAAGATCGGCTGGCGGATCACTTCCGTCGGATTGTAGTTGCGGCGGCTCTGCACCAGGTTGGCGTTCTGCGTGACCGCGGGCACCTGGCCTTCCTTCGGTGCGAACAGGAAGAAGGCGAGGATGACGATGATGATGCCTTGTCCGAGACCGAAATACAGGAAGGTGGTCTGGAAGCCGGAGTCGCGGATCATGGCCTGGATCGGGGCGACGGTCAGCGCCGAGCCCGCGCCGAAACCGGCCGCGGTGATGCCGGCCGCGAGGCCGCGCTTGTCTGGGAACCACTTCAGCGCGTTGCCGACGCAGGTGCCGTAGACGCCGCCGGCGCCGATGCCCGCGATGATCATGCCGAGATAATAGCCGTTCAGCGTGGTGGCGTAGGAGTTGATCATCCAGCCGATGGCGCAAAGGATGCCGCCGACGAGGACGACGATGCGCGGGCCGTATTTGTCGACGAACCAGCCCTCGACCGGCACCAGCCAGGTCTCGAACAGCACGAACAGCGTGAAGGCCCACTGGATCGACGCGCGATCCCAGCCGAAGGTCTTTGCAATATCGGGAACGAAGAAGGTCCAGCCGTACTGGTAGTTGGCGATCATCACCATCGCCAAGACGCCGACGACGAGCTGTGTCCAGCGATAGGCGTCACTTACTCTTGCAGATGCGGGGGCCCCCGCGTGAGCCAAGTCCGTCATGTTTCCTCCAGGCTGTCTATTTTTGTCCTAACAGCTATGCGGAGTTTGGTATAACATATGCCAATAGACAAGCGGATTTCCGCGGAGCTTCGGCTGTTGCGTTGCGAAGCCGGCCGAAAAAGACCAGAGATAGCAAGGCAAATCGCTGCAGCGACAATACGACGCGGCAGGGGAAAATTGTAGATCAACTATCGGATTAACGTCCGGTTTAAGCGGTTGCCGCGCGCAACCGGCTCCATCCGCCCTGGATCGCGGACCAGAACAGCGCGATCAGCCCGAGCACCATGATGGTGCCGACCAGCCCGTTCGAGAAGAACACGGCCAGGGATCCCTGGGATCCCAGAAGCGATTGGCGGAAGGCTTCCTCGGCCTTGTCGCCGAGCACGATCGCGAGCACGAGCGGCGCGAGCGGATAGCCGCACTTCTTGAACAGGTAGCCGAGCACGCCGAACACCAGCATCAGCACGACATCGAACGTGCTGCTATGCACCGAATAGGCGCCGATCGCGCAGAGCACCAGGATGAGGGGGGCGATGATGCTGAAGGGAATGCGCAGGATGGCCGCGAAGATCGGCACGCAGGTCAGCACGACCAGCAGGCCGGCGAGGTTGCCGAGATACATCGAGGCGATCAGGCCCCAGACGAATTCCTTCTGCTCGACGAACAGCATCGGGCCGGGCTGCAGACCCCAGATCAAGAGGCCGCCGAGCAGCACAGCCGCGGTCGGCGAACCGGGAACTCCGAGCGAGAGCATCGGCAGCAATGCTGCGGTGCCCGCGGCGTGGGCCGCGGTTTCCGGCGCGACGACGCCCTCGATCTCGCCATGGCCGAAAGCCTTGCCGCGCTTGGAGAGCCGCTTGGCGATGCCGTAGCTCATGAACGACGCGGGCGTGGCGCCGGCCGGCGTGATGCCCATCCAGCAGCCGATCAGGCAGGAGCGCAGCGAGGTCAGCCAATAGGCCGGCATCTCCTTCCAGGTGTGCAGCACGACCCGCAGATTGATCTTGGCGTTGCCGCCGCGGAAGCTGAGACCTTCCTCCATGGTCAGCAGGATCTCGCCGATGCCGAACAGACCGATCACGGCGATGAGAAAGTCGAAGCCGTTGAGCAACTCGGTGATGCCGAAGGTCAGCCGGAGCTGGCCGGTGATGGAATCGAGGCCGACGGCCGCCAGCGCAAAGCCGATCATCATCGCCGCGATGGTCTTGAACGGCGGCTCCTTGCTGAGGCCCACGAAGCTGCAGAAGGCGAGGAAGTAGACGGCGAACTTCTCGGCCGGGCCGAATTGCAGCGCAAAGCTCGCCACCAGCGGCGCGACCAGCGTGATCATCAGCACCGCGAACAGCGCGCCGACGAAGGACGAGGTGAAGGCGGCCGTCAGTGCCTCGCCGGCCTTGCCCTGCTGCGCCATCGGGTAGCCGTCGAAGGTGGTCGCGACCGACCATGGCTCGCCGGGGATGTTGAACAATATGGATGTGATGGCGCCGCCGAACAGCGCGCCCCAATAGATGCAGGACAGCATGATGATCGCCGATGTCGGCGGCATGCTGAAGGTGAGCGGCAGCAGGATCGCGACGCCGTTGGCGCCGCCGAGCCCCGGTAGCACGCCGATGATCACGCCCAGCACAATGCCGAGGATCATCACCATGATGTTGAAGGGCTGCAGCGCAACGGCGAAGCCGTGAAACAGATTGGCGAGTTCTTCCATGCCGGCCTAGTCCTGCAACCCGTGAGCCGATGATTATTGTTGTTAGAGCCCGAGCCATTCCTCGACCGGTCCCTTCGGCAAGGGGACCATGAACCAGCGCTCGAAGATCAGATAGGTGACCACGGGCATCCCGATCGCCACCGCCGCGACCGTGAGCCAGCCATATTTGCCGAGCCAGCGCATGAACCAGGCGATGAAGATCATGGAGGCGAGATAGAGACCGGTGAAGGGCAGGGCGCCGACATAGATCGCGGTCGGCACCACCACGCTCATGACCTGGCGAAGCTGCGTCCATTCGGCGAACAGCCCGCCATCATCCTCGCGCAGCGTGTTGCGGACATTCATCGCGCTCGACACGACGATGAACAGGCCGACATAGAACGGGAAGAAGCCGGCGCGCGGCCCTTCCGCACCCCAATTGATTCCCGCCTTCACGCTGCCGATGATCACGACGACGCCGAACAGCGCGATGGCGAGCGTGACGCCGAGCTCGACCGCCTTGTGGCTCGGGCCGGCGGATCGTCCCTTACTGCTCATGCGCGCCGCTCAGTTCGAGGCCAGGAAGCCGGCGTCCTTCATCAGGGTCTCGTGCCGCTTCTCCTCGGTCTCGACCCATTTGGCGTAGTCGGCGCCGGTCATGAAGGTGGTGTTGAAGGCGCCGGTCTTCATGAACTCCTGCCAGTCCGGCGTCTCCCGTACCTTCTTGAACAGCTCGACATAGTATTCGACCTGGTCCTTGGTGGCGCGCGGCGACATGAAGATGCCGCGCAGCATCAGGTACTCGATGTCGAGGCCCTGCGACTTGCAGGTCGGGATGTCCTTCCAGGCCTTGCCGTCGGTGATCGGCTCGTCGTAGCCCATCGGCTTGGCGTCGAACACGCAGAGCGGCCTCACCTTGCCGCCGCGCCATTGCGCCACCGCCTCGATCGGATTGTTCACCGTGGAATCGACGTGGTTGCCGACGAGCTGCACCGCGACCTCGCCGCCGCCCTTGTAGGGGATGTAGGTGAACTTGGCGCCGGTCGCCTTTTCCATCGCGACCGTGATGATCTGGTCTTCCTGCTTCGAGCCGGTGCCGCCCATCTTGAGCGTGCCGCCGGCCTGCTTGACCGCGTCGATGTAGTCCTTGGCGCTCGCATAGGGCTTGTCGGCGTTGACCCAGAGCACGAATTCGTCGAGCGCGAGCATCGCGACCGGGGTGAGATCCTTCCAGCTGAACGGGATGCCGGTGGCGAGCGGGGTCGTGAACAGGTTCGACAGCGTGATGATGATCTTGTGCGGGTTGCCGGCCGAGGCCTTGACGTCGAGGAAGCCTTCGCCGCCGGCGCCGCCGGACTTGTTGATCACGACCAGCGGCTGCTTCATGAGGTTGTGCTTGGTGACGATGCCCTGGATCGTCCGCGCCATCTGGTCGGCGCCGCCGCCGGTGCCGGCGGGAACGATGAACTCCACCGGCCGGACCGGCTCCCATCCCGCGATCGCTGCAATGTTGCCGGCGGCCAAGGCCAGGCCAGCCGCGCAGGCCACGCGCACAAAACGCTTCATCGACGCTGTCTCCCCTTCATTGCCTGGACCTCCACGGCTTCTTCCGGCCGCTGCGTCCGATCGTTCCACTTACGCTGTGATGATTCTGGTGATGATCCTGGTCCGTCTCGTTGTGTCGTCTTCAGCGATCGCTCGCTTCGAGGTCGTCGCGAGGCATACAAATCTCTTCCGGGTCTCTTCCGGGGCCCTGCGCATCCCATAGTTGCGTGGACGGGCAGAGACGCGCAAGAGAAAGCTTACCAATCGTAAATCGACCGATTTGATTTTGGTATGAGAAGGTGACCGGCCGCAATTGATGAGATGGACTGGGATGCCTGCGGAGCCAATTTGTCGCAGCCGACGGACGGGTCCTGAACAGCAAAAAGCCCCGGGAACCGGGGCTTTTGACGGGAAGTGCTCGGAGGAGGCGGCGCGGCAGCGCCGAGGGGCTCAGAGCCCGAAATAAGGCAGGTCGCCGTTGCGGTTGGCGGCGCGGGCGCTGGTCATCAGCACGCGGTCGAGGGCGGCCAGGAAGCGGCCGAACAGGGACACGGGCTGAACGAGGGGGAGAGCGACGGTCTTGGCCATGGTTTGTCTCCTTCAGTGAGGCGGTAGGACGTTCTGACTGAGGAGAATTTACGTATACCAGATGCCAGAGACAATGGCGGATATTGCATAGCGGCATGAAGTTTTTGCGCTGCGGTAGCTATGCCACAATTGGGATTCCTTATTGAAACCGGCCTTCTCATACGGAAAGTGCCGCCCAACGGTGGTCCCTGAAAACAGCCGCTCCAGGCCGGGGATTCGGTGGCGGATTCGGTGACAGTGCACTCAACTCGGCGATCCCAGGCGTCGCCGATGGTTGCGACGCGCCCTATGCTCCTGTTTCGAGGTGAAAGTTCCGTGCACCGTCACCGAATTCCAGCAGACCGAGACCCAATGGCACGTTCGACGAACGGACGCGCGCCGCCATCACGCGCTGGCAGGAGGAACGCGGCTATCCCGCGACCGGCTATCTCGACGCCGCCCAGTACAAGGTGCTGATGGCCGCATCTGCGGAGGCAACCAAATCCGACCGCCAGGCCCGTCGTCGCACCGGGAGCCGTACGCGGCAGTCGCGCAATGCCGGCGGTCCGATCGGCGCCATCGGCGGAGCGGTGCATCGCGTGGTGGGCGGGATCTTCGGCAGGTGATAGGGCTGCCCGACGTCTTGATCGGCTGTCGACCGACAGGCATTTCGACGTTTACGGATCGTAGATGATCTTGGCCTTCAGGCCCAGTCTGGCGGCGGTTGCGTCGACTTCGTCTTGGCTTTGAGGATAGGCCTCAAACACGATGTTTGCCTTGAAAAGACGTGGATAAAATCTCGGGTGGAGCGTCCATAGGATGTCGCGGTCCACGCCTGTCTCTGCGTAGAGGCCGGCCACTCTCTTTCTCACATACATGCTATCGGGCGGGGGCACGAACCAAGGGTCAATCGCCCTCTCTCGAAAATGCTGAACTTGGTACGCCGATGAGTAGTCGACGGTGTCGCTGCTCTCGCTGCATGGTCGACGCCGCAACGCTTTGGGGGCATCCTCGCGTGGCTTCTTGAGGAATGCACAATACGGATCGGTCGGGTCGCCGCTTTGCGGATTATGCCAAAGCACCAGGGCGTCCTTGAGTACGAAAGTGTGCTCGGGAGCGGTCATGATGAACTCGGCACAAGCCGAGAAACAATAGTCGTAGACGACGACCGTCGCACGCCGCTCGCGAACGAGGCTGGCGAGTTCGAGGGCTTTGTCGACCCGTCCACCCGTGCTGCGGATGACGAAGAACCCACCGAGCTCGAGCGTCTTTGTCAACGAGACGTCGAGGCTTGGAGTGATCGACCCGTCGAAGCACAGGATGTATCTGTCCGGGCTGAGCGTCACAGGCGTCTGTGGCCAGACTGTCCGACAGTATCCGACGGCATAATAGGAGCTGTCCCAGCCCGTCGCATTGTCTCGTGCACACGCCGCGCTTGCGATGAGGGAAAGCCAGACGGACAGCAGGAGCGTCAACCGCCGGCCAGGCTGCAACCAGTGGGTCACCGAGACGGATCCTTTCGTGCGTCTACCTTTGGCTGTCTAGCTGGTTTCTACCACTCGCGCGACAAGACATCAAAGATCCGAGCCATCGAGGCGATCACGAGCAATCGGGCCGACGAGAACTGCGCCGCGTCGGCACGCCCCTTGGTTCAAACATTCTCGACTGTCGCGACCGACGGTCGTCACCGGCAGCGGATTTCGGTGACAGTGCACTCAACTCGGCGATCCCAGGCGTCGCCGATGGTGCCACGCGCCTTATGCTCCTGTTTCGAGGTGAAGGAGTTCTATGCACTGTCACCGAATCTCTGCATCGCGTGGTGGGCGGGATCTTCGGCAGGTAGGCCGTCTGACTGCGAAGGATCATAAAACCCCCAGGTCGATCGAGTTGGACGACGACTCCAACGATATGGCACATTGATCATGCAAGCCCGGGCTGTCATCGTAAGCGAAAGCGGACGATCCAGTACGCCGTGACGTCTCGGCCAATCTCTTGTGCCGCGGAGTATGACAACAGTTGAGACGGCAGGAGCGCACCCCGGAGTCTGTGCCTGCCGTATTCGCGAAAGTTGGAGCCGGATATGGACGCCGCGAAAAGACAGCTCATTTGGGACCTCTCCCAAGGTGTCGTTTCGGAGGACGCCTTCATCGCGCGATTCGGTGCGGATCCACGAACGACGCCTGAACTCGTTGCCTCCGAGCTCGAGCAGAGTCTCGCAGAGAGATCGCCGGATGATCTGAGCAGTGCATTGAGCCTTGCATTTCGCTTTGGCCTCTCCCGGCAATGGGCTCCGCTGCTCTGCAAGCTCATCGAAGAAGACTGGCACGACAGTCATGAAGACACTGCTCAAGCCCTCCAGGATCTGAGCATGCCGTCCACGATCGACTGCCTCTACCGCACCGCGCTGCGCAAGCATGACTATCTCGCCTACAACAACAACGAGTCCTTGGCGATCAAGTGCATCTGGGCGCTCCACGATATCGGAACATCCGAGGCGATCGAGAAGCTGCAACTGCTGTCGCAATCTGATTTGTCCGCGTCTGTTCGCGACAGGGCTCTCAAGCGATTATCGGAGCTTGCGGCAAGACGTCCCGACGACCCCAAGCCAGCCTATCGTCGCGCAAGAGACGGAAGGGTGCGGCCCGAGTGAGATTTTGCCGTCAGGTGCAACCGGTTGCCAGCTCGATGCGCAATGAAGTCCACGTAGTGATCTCGTTAGCGAATAATCGATATCGGCGAGAGTTCAGGGAGCGACCGTTAGATGCGCAGCAGTGGGACTCTGTTGAAGCGATATCTGGCGGGTGAGTTCGATCAGGTCTGGCGAGAGATCCGGGCCTATCCGCGCATCGATGGTGAGTTTCGCGACGAAGTGATGGAGGTCGCCGATGCGACCATGCGACGGGTCGCGCAAAACGCCGACCTTGTCGCCTCCCGCTTGCAAGCTATTGGCTGGCAGGCCCTCTCATCCGAATATCAGGGTCTTCGAACACCTCCGACACGGACGGATGAGGCCGTTTTCGCTCGTATCGTCGAGATCTCCGGAGCACAGATCCCGCCGACGCTGTTGGCATTCTGGCGCGTCGTGGGTGGGATCAACTGGGTATGGGACTACAACTCCAAGGATCATCCACCGGATCTTGGGTTCGATTTGCCGTCTGAGGAACACGATGCCCTGTGCGTAGACGCTCCCTCTTTGGTGACCGATCAGTTCGACGAGTGGATCTATCAGAAGGCAAGCATCGGTCCGGATGCTGAGCATCAGCTGCAAATCCACTTGGCGCCCGACTATCTTCACAAGGCAAACATCAGCGGAGGCAGCCCGTATTGCATCGTGGTGCCATTCTTCGGTGCCGACCCTCTGTTCTCTGACGAGCGGCATGGGTTGCCGTTTCTCGACTATTTGCGTTTGGCATTCCGTTGGGCCGGTTTTCCCGGGCTCGACCGGCATGCAGCGCGCGGTGATGTGCGGGATTTCGTTGCGAGATTCGGAAAAGATCTCATTCCCTTCTGAACCCGTTTCAGGACACCCCTCTGTCCGATGGTTGGAAATAAAAAGCCGCCGGGCGAGGCCGGCGGCTTCTTGTCGAGGTGAGCACTCCTAGCGGCAATCTCGCCGCGCATCTCGTCTCTGACGCGCCGCTTACTCCGCGGCTTCCTTGCGCGGCGGATCGAGCGCGCCGGAGTCGTGGATTTCGGCGACCTGGTGGTCGCTGAAGCCGAGGACCTGGCGGAGGATTTCGTCGGTGTGCTCGCCGAGCAGGGGCGAGCGCGTCACATCCGCCGGGCTGTCCGACAGCTTGATCGGGTTGCCGACCGAGAGGTACTTGCCGCGGGTCGGGTGGTCGACCTCGACCAGGGTGCCAGTCTTGCGCAGCGACTCGTCCTCGGCGATCTCCTTCATCGAGAGAATGGGACCGCAGGGGATGTCGAACTCGTTCAGGATGTCCATGGCCTCGAACTTGGTCTTGGTCATGGTCCACTGCTCGATGCGGCCGAAGATCTCGTTCAGGCGCGGCAGGCGGGCGGCGGGCTTGGCGTAGTTCGGATCGGTCTTCCAGGTGGGCTCGCCGATCACGTCGCAGATCTTCTCCCAGACCGGGGCCTGGGTGATGAAGTAGATGTAGGCGTTCGGATCGGTCTCCCAGCCCTTGCACTTCAAGATGCGGCCCGGCTGGCCACCGCCCGAGTCGTTGCCGGCGCGCGGCACGGCGTCGCCGAACGGCACGCCCTCGCCGAACTGGCTGTATTCCTTCAACGGGCCATGATCGAGGCGCTGCTGGTCGCGCAGCTTGACGCGGCAGAGGTTGAGCACGCCGTCCTGCATCGCAGCGGTGACGCGCTGGCCACGGCCGGTATGGGTGCGCTGATAGAGCGCGGTGACGATGCCGAGGGCCAGATGCAGGCCGGTGCCGGAATCGCCGATCTGCGCGCCGGTGACCAGCGGCAGGCCGTCACGGAAGCCGGTGGTCGAGGCGGCGCCGCCGGTGCACTGCGCGACGTTCTCGTAGACCTTGCAGTCCTCGTAGGGGCCGGGGCCAAAGCCCTTGATCGAGGCGACGATCATCTTCGGGTTGATCGCCTGGATCTTCTCCCAGGGGAAGCCCATGCGATCGAGCACGCCGGGGCCGAAATTCTCGACCAGCACGTCGCACTTCTTGATCAGCTCGGTCAGAACCTCCTTGCCCTTCGGGTTCTTGGTGTCGAGCGTGATCGACCGCTTGTTGTGGTTCAGCATCGTGAAATAGAGGCTGTCCACGTTCGGAATGTCCTGCAGCTGGCCGCGGGTGATGTCACCCACGCCCGGACGCTCGACCTTGATCACGTCGGCGCCGAACCAGGCCAGCAGCTGCGTGCAGGTCGGTCCGGACTGGACGTGGGTGAAGTCGAGAATGCGAACGCCCTCGAGCGCCTTGGTCATGTTGTTCCTCTCCGTATCGAATGGTCATCCCGCATCGGCGGGCAGGTGATGTGGGTGGCCTTACTTCTTCTTGGTCAGCACGCTCTGCGGATTGAGGTTGCCGATGCGGCCGCTCTCCGAACCCGCAGCGGGATCGATCACGGCGTTGATCAGGGTCGGCTTGCCGGAATCCATCGCCTCATTGACGGCGCGCTTCAGCTCGTCCGGCGAGGTCGCATTGACGCCGACGCCGCCGAAGGCCTCCATCATCTTGTCGTAGCGCGCGCCCTTGACGAACACGGTGGTCGCCGGATCTGACCCCGCGGAGTTCTGGTCGGTGCCGCGATAGATGCCGTCATTGTTGAAGATGACGACGCAGATCGGCAGATTGTAGCGGCAGATGGTCTCGACTTCCATGCCGGAGAAGCCGAAGGCCGAGTCGCCCTCGATCGCCAGCACCGGCTTACCGGTCTCGACGGCGGCGGCGATCGCCGAGCCCATGCCGATGCCCATGACGCCCCAGGTGCCGACGTCCAGGCGCTTACGCGGCTGGTACATGTCGATGACGCCGCGGGCGAGGTCGAGCGTGTTGGCGCCCTCGTTGACCAGGATCGCGTCGGGCCGCTCCTTGATGATGGTGCGGAGCACGCCGAGCGCGCCGTGATAGTCCATCGGCGAGTTGTTGTTCATCAGCCGCGGCGCCATCTTGGCGACGTTGTCCTCGCGCTTCTTCTGCACCGCGCTCAGCCATTCGGCCGGCGCCTTCGGCCAGCTGCTGCCCATCGCGTCGGAGAAGGCGGTGACGACCGAGCCGATGTCGCCGACCACGGGGGCCGCGATCTCGACGTTGGAGTCCATCTCCTTCGGCTCGATGTCGACCTGGATGAACTTCTTCGGCGCATCGCCCCAGCTCTTGCCCTTGCCGTGCGACAGCAGCCAGTTGAGGCGGGCGCCGATCAGCATGACGACGTCGGAATCCTTCAGCACCGTCGAGCGCGCCGCGCCGGCGCATTGCGGATGCAAATCGGGCAGCAGGCCCTTGGCCATGCTCATCGGCAGGAACGGCACGCCGCTCTTCTCGACGAAGGTCTTGATCGCTTCATCGGCCTGCGCGTAAGCCGCGCCCTTGCCGAGGATGATCAGCGGACGCTTGGCGCTCTTGAGAACGTCGAGCGCGCGCTTGACGGAATCGGGGGAGGGGATCTGCGCCGGCGCCGGATCGATCACCTTCACCAGCGAAGCGCTGCCTGCCTGCGCGTTCATCACCTGGCCGAACAGTTTGGCCGGCAGATCGAGATAGACGCCGCCGGGACGGCCCGAGACGGCGGCGCGGATCGCGCGGGCGAAGCCGATGCCGATATCCTGGGCGTGCAGCACGCGGAAGGCCGCCTTGCACAGCGGCTTGGCGATCGCGAGCTGATCCATCTCCTCATAGTCGCCCTGCTGCAGGTCGACGATCTCGCGCTCCGAGGAGCCCGAGACCAGGATCATCGGGAAGCAGTTGGTGGTCGCGTGCGCGAGCGCCGTGAGGCCGTTGAGGAAGCCCGGCGCCGACACGGTGAGGCAGACGCCCGGCTTCTTGGTCAGGAAGCCGGCGATCGCGGCGGCATAGCCGGCGTTCTGCTCGTGGCGGAAGGAGAGCACGCGGATGCCTTCAGCCTGCGCCATGCGGCCGAGGTCAGTGATCGGAATCCCCGGAACGTTGTAGATCGTGTCGATCCCGTTCAGCTTCATCGCGTCGATGACGAGATGGAAGCCGTCCGTCAGTTCCTCGTGGGTGTCCGCCTCGGTCTTCATGGCTGTCTGCGGCATGCGCCTCTCCCTGGTCGTCTGTGAAGGCGCATTCCGCGTCTTCTGTTTGAAGTTAGCTGAATAGTTCCTGGCCGTGCGTCTCGACATAGGTCGCGAGGCCCAGCGTGTGATCCCGCGCGCGCTTTTCGGCGAGCTCGGTGTTGCGTTCCTCCAGCGCCTCGATGATCGCGAGGTGCTCGGGCAGGGACGCCGCGATACGGTCGGTGCGGCCGATCGTGAGCTGGCGATAGCCGCGCACATGGAGCAGAATGTCGTTGGTCATGTCGACCAGCACCGGCGACTCCGACAGCGAGATCAGCGCCTGATGAAACGCGATGTTCGCCTTGGAATATTCCTCGATGTGCTCCTGCGGCGGGCGGTCCTTGCCGAAATCCTTGAAGTAGTCGCGCAGCGCCGTGATGTCCTTCTTGCGCGCGATCGTGGTGATGAGCCGCGCCGCCATGCTCTCCAGCGCCGCCCAGGCGCGGATCATGTCGACGATCTCGCTCTTCGTCCGGCGCACCACGACGATGCCACGGCGCGGCACGGTCTTCACGAAGCCGTCCTGCTCGAGCATCGCGATCGCTTCGCGGATCGGCGTGCGGCTGACACCGAGGCGTTCGGAAAGCGCGCGCTCGTCGAGCATGACAGGCTCGGGCGAGGCGTAGATGTCCATCTTCAGAATCGCTTCTTTCAAGGCCTCATAGGCCTTATTCTTGAAGCTCGTCTCCGGGGCGATGCGAGCGATCGCGATGTCAGCCTCGGCCATGATGGGCAATGCCTTGTTCGTTTTCTCTGTCGACACGACCGATCTCCTCTCCTTGGGAGATCACTGTGTACAGCATTTTGCGTCCAATATTTTTGGCATACCAGATGCCAGACTGTCAAGATGACCGATTTTTCCGCGTTTCCACATCTTCGATGCGCTTGACAAAGTTTGCTTCTGGCATACCAAATGCCATAAACCACGAGCAATCCCCCAGGAGGAAGCCCCGATGTCTGACGCCATCCCGAACGCCAAGGCCACGATCCGAGACGTGCTCGATCGTGTGAAGGCGGACAAACGCACCGCCCTGACCGCGCCCGAAGGCAAGATCGTCTGCGACGCCTACGGGATTCCGGTGCCGAAAGAGGGATTGGCGAAGTCGGCCGCTGATGCAGCGAAGCTCGCCGGCGACATGGGTTTTCCGGTGGTGATGAAGATCGTCTCGCCGGACATCCTGCATAAGACCGAAGCGGGCGGCGTGATTGTCGGCGTGAAGACGGCCGACGATGCGAAGACCGCGTACGAGACGATTCTCGCGAATGCGAAGAAGTACAAGGCCGACGCCAAGATCGAAGGCATCCAGGTGCAGCAGATGCTGACCGGCGGTACCGAGGTGATCGTCGGCTCCATCACCGACGGCTCGTTCGGCAAGCTCGTCGCCTTCGGCCTCGGCGGCGTGCTGGTCGAAGTGCTGAAGGATGTGACATTCCGCCTCGCCCCTGCGACCAAGGACGATGCCCTGTCGATGCTCGACGGCATCCAGGCGCACGAAATGTTGAAGGGCGTGCGCGGCGGCGATGCCGTGAGCCGCGAGGCGCTGGCCGACGTCATCGTCAAGGTCTCGAAGCTGGTCAGTGATTTCCCCGAGATCGTCGAGCTCGACCTCAACCCGGTGTTCGCGACCAAGAATGGCGCGATCGCGGCCGATGTCCGCATCGTCGTCGATTTCGACTACAAGCCCCGTCCGGCGCCGCGTTCGAACGAGGAAATCGTCACCGCGATGAACCGCATCATGAAGCCCCAGGCGGTCGCCGTGATCGGCGCCTCCGCCGAGGACGGCAAGATCGGCAACTCCGTGATGAAGAACCTGATCAACGGCGGCTACAAGGGCCAGATCTACCCGATCCACCCCAAGGCCTCCGAGATCCTCGGCTACAAGGCCTATAAGAGCGTCAAGGACGTGCCGGGCGTGATCGACACCGCGGTGTTCGCGATCCCCGCGAAGTTCGTCGCCGGCGCGCTGACCGAATGCGGCGAGAAGCAGATCCCCGGCGCGGTGCTGATCCCCTCGGGCTTCGCCGAGGCCAACGAGCCGGAGCTGCAGGCCGAGATCGTCGAGATCGGCAAGAAGTACAATGTCCGCCTGATGGGGCCGAACATCTACGGCTTCTACTACACGCCGGCCAATCTCTGCGCGACCTTCTGCACCGCCTATGATGTCAAGGGCCACGCGGCGCTGTCGTCGCAGTCGGGCGGCATCGGCATGGCCATCATCGGCTTCTCGCGCTCGGCCAAGATGGGCGTGTCGGCGATCGTCGGCCTCGGCAACAAGTCTGACATCGACGAAGACGATCTGCTCGCCTTCTTCGAGCAGGATCCGAACACCAACCTGATCGCGCAGCACTGCGAGGATCTCAAGGATGGCCGCGCCTTCGCGGAAGCCGCCAAGCGCGTCTCCAAGAAGAAGCCGGTCATCGTTCTCAAGGCTGGCCGCACCTCGGCCGGCGCGAAGGCGGCGTCCTCGCACACCGGCGCGCTCGCCGGCAACGACAAGATCTATGAGGATGTGCTGAAGCAGTCCGGCGTCATCCGCGCCCGCTCGCTTCGCCAGCTGCTGGAGTTCGCCCGCGGCGTGCCGGTGCTGCCGACGCCGAAGGGTGAGAACGTCCTCATCATCACCGGCGCCGGCGGTTCGGGCGTGCTCTTGTCCGACGCCGTCGTCGACAACGGCCTGTCGCTGATGACGATGCCGCCGGATCTCGATGCCGCGTTCCGCAAGTTCATCCCGCCGTTCGGTGCCGCCGGCAACCCGGTCGACATCACCGGCGGCGAGCCGCCGATCACTTACGTGAACACGGTCAAGCTCGGCCTGTCGGACGAGCGCATCCACGCGCTGATCCTCGGCTATTGGCACACGATCGTGACCCCGCCGATGGTGTTCGCACGCAACATGGTCGAGGTGAAGAAGGAGATGGAGGCCAAGGGCTTCGTGAAGCCGATGGTCGCCTCGCTTGCCGGCGACGTCGAGGTCGAGGAAGCCGCCGAATATCTCTACCAGAACGGCATCCCGGCCTACGCCTATTCGACCGAGCTCCCGGTCGAGGTGCTCGGGGCCAAGTACAAGTGGGCGCGCGGCGCGGGCCTGCTCTAAGTCAAGATGACGCGAATGCCGCCTCGGCCCTGGCCGGGGCGGCACTTTCTTGTGTAGCGTGACGAAGCAAGATCCGTCCGTCCGAGAACGGCGCCGCCTTCAGAGGGCGGTGCAGAGAGGCGCCACGTGATCCGTCGCAAGACGATCGAGCCACGCAGCGATGCCGCGGCCGAGCCCCGCGACGGCGGCGTGCAATCCGTCGGCCGCGCGCTGCAGATCCTGGAAATTCTGGCCGAGGACGACGAGGGCTATCGCCTCAGCGATCTCGCCATCCGCGCCGGGCTCTCCACCTCCACCGTGCATCGCCTGCTGACGACCCTGGAAAAGCGCCGCTTCGTCCAGTTCGACCGCATGGAATCGAAATGGCACGTCGGCGCGCAGAGCTTCGCCGTCGGCGCGACCTTCACCCGCCGGCGTAATTTCGTCGCGCTGGCGATTCCCTATCTGAGAAGGCTACGCGACCAGTCGCGCGAGACCGCCAATCTCGCCGTCGTCGACGATGAATCGCTGATGGTGCTGCTGCGGCTCGACAGCCGCGAGATCATGCGTTCGCTGACCAAGGTCGGCGGCCGCCTGCCGATGGTCGCCTCCGGTATGGGCAAGGCGGTGCTCGCGACCTATTCCGACGACGACGTCAACGGCATCATCCACCGCCAGGGCATGCCGCGCCTGACCGAAAAGTCCATCATCCGCGCCAGCGACCTGTTCCGCGAGCTCGAAACCATCCGCCGCCAGGGCTACGCCGTCGACGACGAGGAGGCGCGCCTCGGCCTGCGCTGCATCGCCGCCGTCGTCCACGATTCCTGCCGCGAGCCGCTCGCCGCGGTCTCGATCTCGGGCCTGGCGAGCCGGCTGACGGAGGAGCGGGTGCCGGTGGTCGGCGGAATGGTGCGGGATATCGCCGCGGAGCTGACGGCGGCGCTGGGTGGGGTGGGGCCGGCCGCCGGCGATAGCGATAGGCAGGCCGATTGACGGCAGTGCCGCCAGCGCCGACAATCCCGTTCGAGGTGAGTGGCCGAGCCAGCACAACCGCGCTGCTTTCACGGAGTCATGCCAATGTCCATCAGCGACGCCGAGATCTTCGATCGATGGCTCAACAAGGCCGGCGAGTACGGCGGGATCGTCCCGCCTCGCGTCGCATCGAAACTGATGGCGGGGGGACGGCTCGTGATGAGGTCTCTTCCAACCGAAACCTGCACGCGGACGATCGTCCGGCGAATGGCTCCCGACAAGGCGCTCGCGTTAGGGACATCCGCGCTTGCGAAGCTCGGCGAGCTGATGCCCGAGGACGACATCGCGCCACCCCGGCGTGTCCTCAAGGCGGTCATCGGCGCTGGCTTCTTGAACATGAACCCCGCAATCGTGCGACTCGAAATCGTCGATCGCGAGTCCGGCGAATGCGAGTTCAGGATCAGCACGCTGGCGAAAGAGGGCTTCGTCCTCAAACAGAACACCGCGCCGAAGGCGCTTGAGCGCGTCACCGCGGAGCTGCGGATACCGATCGGCCTCTATCCTTAGGCCGATCGGCCGGATCCTAGTCGCGAAGACTGCCGTACAACGACGAGGCGACCAGGTTAGAACGCCCGGGTCGCCAGCATCGTCTTGATCACGAGGGCGTAGGCCGCAAACGTCAGGACATAGGCGACCGCCAGCGCGATGCCGCCCCGGAGCGAGAGTGGCTTCAACTGGATCGCCTGATGTCCGGTCAGATAGCGCTGCAGAGCGAACAGCAGAAACGGAATGCCGATCAGCCAGGAGTGGAAATGCAGCGCCAGCGTGAGGCCGGCCACGACGCCGATCCAGCCGACGAGCAGGGCGGCCTTGCGGCTGGCCGAGCCGATCAGCGCGTTGAGAACGAGGCCGCCGTCGAGCGGATAGATCGGCAGCAGGTTGGCCGCGTTGATCACCGCGAACATCTCCATCGCCAGGCGCAGGTCGGATTTGCCGGCCGGCATGATCGCGAATAGCGCGAGCGTCGGGACCAGGCTCATCGCCGGCCCCATCAGCGCGATGAAGCCGAGCCGGCCTTCGCTGCCATAGGCGGTCTTCGGCACGATGGCGCCGCCGAAGAAGGGGACGAGGTAGACGGCGTGGATGCCTACGCCGGCCATCAGCATCGCTGCGGCGTGACCCGCCTCGTGGATGGCGAGGACGATCGCCAGCAGCACCGCCTCCTTCAGGCTGAACATGTACCAGAAGCTGGCCAGCGCCAGCGCCGAGAGCACCAGACCATGATTGGCGAGGTCGGCGAGACGGCTGTGCGTGCCGGCCTCCCGCTCGCATTCGGCCTTGATCAGTTGCGTCAGCCTGCGCACGCTGAGCGGATAGATGATGCGGTCGCGAAAGCTGCGGATCGTCAGCTCGTTGAAGATGGTCAGCAGCGTCCCTTGCGCGGTGGCGGTGACGCTCACGCCCGCCTGCGCATCGCGTCCGCCCTCCGGCGGCACGCTCAGCTCATGCGCCACGTTCTGGGACCGGATGATCCCGTTGGCATCGTCGCGCTCGATCTCGCGGTAGACGCCTTGCGTTCGCGGCTGTCCGCTCACGGCGACGCGGCCGAGCCAGAGGTCGGGGCTTCCGGGCAGGGGTTCGCGGGTGATCTCGAGCACCGGTGGCCCGTTCAGCACCATCCGCTCGGCGACGTTGAAGCGCCACACCGCGTCGCGAGGGGCGTTGATCAGGATCTGGGCCTCGTAGCGCTGCCGTTGGCGGCCCCTGACGGCATCGACCATTGCCTGCATGACGCAGATGACGAGACGCAGCAACTCGATCGGCACAGCCAGCAACCTGAGCATGGGATCCTTCACAGGTGACGTATTCGTGATCTCTCGCCCCTAGGGTGCGCAGCCGATGTCGTCAAGGTCAGGGACGGTGAAGGAGCCCCCACTGCCCAAGGCGTAATCAAATCCGCTGCCCTATTTGGGCTTGCCGTCGCCTGCATCGCGCGCAACGATCGTGGCGGATCACCTGAACACGTCCAGCGAGTTGTGCCATGTCCAAACTCACCCGCTTCTCGGTCGCTCCTCTGCACAGCATGACGCGGCGGCTCGCCGATGTCGCGTCGGGCCGGGTCGCGCCCGATCTCGTCATCACCGGGGCGCGGGTGCTGTCGACCTATTCGGAACGTATTCTTCCGAGCCGCGAGCTCTGGATCACCGGCGGACGCGTCGCCGCGGTGAAGCCGGCGGGCGCGCACAAGGCGCTCGCGAGCGGCTTCGCGATCTACGACGCCGCAGGCGGCATCATCGCGCCCGGCCTCGTCGATCCGCACATCCATATCGAATCCTCGATGGTGACCGCCTGCGCCTATGCGGAAGCCGCACTGCTCAACGGCACCACGACGATCTTTTGCGACAGCCACGAGATCGGCAACGTGATGGATGTCGCCGGCGTCGAGGCGATGCTGGAGGATGCGCGGCAGGCGCCGCTGTCGATCTTCCTCACCGTGCCCTCGACGGTGCCGGCCACGTCGGCGGCGCTGGAGACCGCCGGCGGCGATCTCACGCCGGACAAGATCGCCGGCCTGTTCGACCGCTGGCCGGAGGCGGTGGCGCTCGGCGAGAAGATGGATTTCGTGCCGGTCTGCATGGGCGACGAGCGCAGCCACGCCATTCTCGCAGCCGCGCTGCAACGCGGGCGGCCGGTGTCGGGCCACGTCTATGGCCGCGAGTTCGTCGCGGCCTATGCCGCGAGCGGCGTCACCGACACGCATGAGGCGATCGACCGCGACATCGCCGACGACCTGCTCGACGCCGGCGTCTGGATCTTCCTGCGCGGTGGGCCGCCGACGACGCCGTGGCACAGCCTGCCGCAGGCGATCCGCACCATCACCGAGCTCGGCGCCTCGCACAAGCGCACCGCCGTCTGCACCGACGATCGCGACGCCGACGATCTCATGCTGTTCGGCTTGGACTGGGTGGTGCGCGAGGCGGTCAAGGCGGGGATGTCGCCGGAGCAGGCGTGGTCGATGGGCTCGCTGCACGGCGCAACGCGGTTTGCGATGGACGGCGAGATCGGCGGCCTCGGCGGCGGCCGCCGCGCCGATCTGGTGCTGCTCGACGATGGCCTCAAGCCGCAATCGACCTGGTATGGCGGCGAGCTCGTCGTCGACAAGGGGAAAATCACCTCACGGCTCGATCAGGCCTTGTCGCAGCGCTATCAGTATCCGACGACCGCGTACGCTACGGTGAAGCTGCCAGCGCAGATGAAGCTCACGCCGGAGCTGCCGGCCAAGGCCTGCACCGTCAACGCGATCAAGACCGCGCTGCCGGGCATCACGCTGATCCATGAGAAGGTCGCGATCGAGCCGGCCAACGACTGGGACACGCTGTTCGCGCGCCACGGCCTGTGCTTCGTCGCCGTCATCGAGCGCCACGGCAAGTCGGCCGGCAACGTCGCGCACGGGCTGTTGAAGGATTTCGGCCTGACGCGCGGCGCCGTCGCCTCCAGCGTCGGCCATGACAGCCACAACATCATCGTCGCCGGCACCAACGAGGCGGACATGCAGGCGGCCGTCGCCGCGATCGGCGCGCAGCAGGGCGGCGTCTGCGTCGTGGCCGACGGCCAGGTGCGGGCGATGGTTCCGTTGCCGATCGCCGGCCTGCTGTCGGACAAGCGCGTCACGGAGGTCGCCGATGAGGTGAAGCTCTTGAAGACAGAATGGGCCGAGGCCGGCTGCACCATTCCCTACATGGGCTTCAATCTGATTCCCCTATCGGTCATTCCGGAAATTCGTATCACCAACAAGGGCCTCGTGCTGGTGCCGCAGATGGAGCTCGCGCCGCTGTTCGAATAGCAGGATCGCGCTGCCAAGCTGTTAGGACATGTCAGCTGTTTGTCGCCATAACTAACTGAGCCATCCGCTGTTTTGCCGGACGTGCCGCATCGTGGGAAAAATCGACGACTGAATTGAGATGACCGCCCGCAGCAGCGATCCTCGCGCATCAACCAAACGGGAGACGCGAGATGGCGAAGATGCGGGCGATCGATGCTGCGGTGCGGATCTTGGAGAAGGAGGGCGTCACCTGCGCCTTCGGCGTTCCCGGTGCGGCGATCAACCCGCTCTATTCCGCGCTGCAACGGCGCGGCTCGATCCGCCACATTCTCGCCCGCCATGTCGAGGGCGCCTCGCACATGGCCGAGGGCTACACCCGCGCCAAGGCCGGCAATATCGGCGTGTGCATCGGCACATCAGGCCCGGCCGGCACCGACATGATCACCGGGCTCTATTCGGCGATCGCGGACTCCATTCCGATCCTCTGTATCACCGGCCAGGCGCCGCGCGCGCGGCTGTACAAGGAGGATTTCCAGGCCGTCGACATCGAGCAGATCGCCAAGCCCGTGACCAAATGGGCGGTGACGGTGCGCGAGCCCGGCCTCGTGCCACGTGTGTTCAGCCAGGCCTTCCACATCATGCGCTCGGGCCGCCCGGGCCCGGTGCTGATCGACCTGCCGCTCGACGTCCAGCTCGCCGAGATCGAGTTCGACGACGAGACCTATGCGCCGCTGCCGGTCTACAAGCCAGCCGCGAGCCGCAAGCAGGTCGAGAAGGCGATGGAGATGCTCAACGCCGCGGAGCGTCCGCTGATCGTCGCCGGCGGTGGCATCATCAACGCCGATGCCAGTGATCTGCTCGTCACCTTCGCCGAGATCGTCAACGTGCCGGTCGTGCCGACCCTGATGGGGTGGGGCGCCATTCCCGATGATCACGTGCTGATGGCCGGGATGGTCGGCCTGCAGACCAGCCACCGCTACGGCAACGCCAACTTCCTGGAGTCCGATTTAGTCCTCGGCATCGGCAACCGCTGGGCCAACCGCCACACCGGCTCCTTGGAGACCTACACCAAGGGCCGCACCTTCGTGCATGTCGACATCGAGCCGACCCAGATCGGCCGCGTCTTCAATCCCGAGCTCGGCATCGTGTCCGATGCCAAGGCGGCGCTGGAGCTGTTCATCAGTGTCGCGCGCGAATGGCGCAAGGCGGGCCGGCTGCGCGAGCGGCAGGCGTGGCCGGCGGCCTGCCAGGACCGCAAGCGCACGATGCTCCGGCGCAGCGATTTCGACCAGGTGCCGATCAAGCCGCAGCGCGTCTATCACGAGATGAACAAGGCATTCGGCCGCGACACCTGTTATGTCAGCGTCATCGGCCTGTCGCAGATCGGCGGCGCCCAGTTCCTCAGCGTCAACCATCCGCGCCACTGGATCAATGCGGGGCAGGCCGGCCCGCTCGGCTGGACCCTGCCGGCCGCGCTCGGCGTCCGCGCCGCCGATCCCAAGCGCGAGATCGTCGCGCTGTCCGGCGACTACGACTTCCAGTTCCTGATCGAGGAGCTCGCGGTCGGCGCCCAGTTCAATCTGCCCTACATCCATGTCGTCGTGAACAACGCCTATCTCGGCCTGATCCGCCAGGCGCAGCGCGGCTTCTCGATGGACTATCAGGTGCAGCTGTCGTTCGAGAACATCAACGCGCCGGAGGTCGGCGGCTACGGCGTCGACCACGTCGCGGTCGCGCAGGGGCTTGGCTGCAAGGCGATCCGCGTCACCGATCCGCGCGACGCGCAGGCGGCGTTCGCGACCGCGCGCGAATGGATGGCGGAGTATCAGGTGCCGGTCGTCGTCGAGTTCGTGCTCGAGCGCGTCACCAACATCGCGATGGGGACGGAGATCGACAACGTCGTCGAGTTCGAGGAGGTGCTCGATCTGCCGGTGGACGAGACGCCGGCCGAGCCCCAGCGCACGCTGCAGCCCGCCTGAACACATCCGCCGCTCTCATCCGAGGATCATCACATGCCGCGCTTTGCCGCCAACCTCACGATGCTGTTCAACGAGCTGCCGTTCCTGGAGCGCTTCGCCGCCGCCAAGGCGGCCGGCTTCAGCGGTGTCGAATATCTGTTTCCCTACGAGTTCGACAAGGCCGAGCTGCGCGAGCAGCTCGCCCGCCACGGCCTGACCCAGGTGCTGCACAATCTGCCCGCCGGCAACTGGGCCGCCGGCGAGCGCGGCATTGCCATCCTGCCGGACCGCGTCGACGACTTCCGCGACGGCGTCCGCCGCGGCATCGAATACGCCCGGGCGCTGGACTGCCGCCAGCTCAACTGCCTCGTCGGCATCGCGCCCGATGATGCCGATCCGCGCGAGCTCAACCAGACGCTGGTGCGCAACCTCCGCTTTGCCGCCACCGCGCTGAAGGCGCAGGGCATCAAGCTGCTGATCGAGCCGATCAACACGCTCGACATGCCCGGCTTCTTCTTGAGCCGCACCGCCCAGGCGCTGCAACTGATCTCGGAGGTCGAGTCCGACAATCTGTTCGTCCAATACGACATCTACCACATGCAGATCATGGAGGGCGATCTCGCCCGCACCCTGCAGAAGCACCTCGCCCGCATCGCCCATATCCAGCTCGCCGACAATCCCGGTCGCCACGAGCCGGGGACGGGCGAGATCAACTACGCGTATCTGTTCCGCCACCTCGACGCCATCGGCTATGCCGGCTGGGTGGGCTGCGAGTACAAGCCGTTGACGACCACGGAGGAGGGGCTGACGTGGCTGACGGACCGCTCACTCGCCCCGGCATGCTGAGCCTCGCACGGATCACCCTCCAAGGCATTCTCGAAAGCCGCAGCAAACACGCAGCCCCGCGGCTCCCGCCAGCCAGCTTGCAGCCGCCTTGACCGGCTCCGCGACACCGGCCTGCTATTTTCGTGTGAACTGCCACTGCTGGATTGGGAATGGCTTCGCAGCGGCCATACCGTCTATTGTGAGAACGAGCGCTCGTGCTCCGCACGCGCCATCTGACGCGGAAAGCGTGAACCGTACGCTGGGCTGAGCGTACCTCTCCACCATCAAGGCCTCCCACATATGGGGGAACGGTGCATACTGGAATTGGATTCGATCAAGGCTGACATCGTGACCGACCACGCGAATCCTGGCCTTCTTGAAGTCTGATCTGAACGGGGCCACAAAGATCGCGCCTCCTTGAAGAGTCATCCGTTGAACTGGCTGGAATGCAACGGACCCCACTTCCATTTTCGGCTCTGGTGGGAGCGGATCTGCCTCGACCTCCCATTTGCTGTCGGATTTCGTCAGGTTGGCGTAAAGTTGAGGCGCAGGACACGTTGGCTCGCCCGCCTGGGCGGCCTCGTTGGAGAGACCACCCAGAGCAAGCATGATGCCAAGCTGTGTGTGACATGGCGCGTAAGCTCATTTTTGCCTCCTGAACCAGGTTGTCTGCCGCCAGTTTGTGAAGCCGACTTTCACGAGCATGGCTCGGTCCCTGAAGTTCTGCATTGCGCCTGCACATTGTTCTAGAACCCACGGATTGGTAGTCTTGTCTGGATGACGACCGCATAGGCCGCGAATGTTGCGATGTAGGCGGCCACGAGCGCAAGGACGAGTGAATGAATTCGATGAAGTATTCACAAAGAGTGATACTCCACGCACCCCCGTGGGATTCAGCAGCCCTTGCAGCATTCGTTGAGCATTGTGTCCGGGACGGAGTTAAATTGGTCTGCGTGATCGGACCGGACTGCCGCAGAGTCGAAGACGTCATCGACGAACTGGTTGTCGGTCTTGGCGATGGTTCTGGCCGATTGCTGATGACGACATCACATCCCGGCGAGTCGATCGACGAGGTGCGATCCTTCGCGGAAGCTTATGCTTTGGGTATCGACACGTCCGTGCCGGTGCAGACAGTCACGCTTTAGCTGCTCGGTGGACCGAACCTCACCGCCGATGGCATCCTATCCGAGCTGAAGCTCGACAATCCAAGTTGCAACTCACGAGGCGACGATGACAACCGATTTTGATCCTGCGAGGCTCAAGAGCGCCTGGGCGCGCTACACGGCGAAGGCCACCGAGGCGCATGCTCCCTTCATCAGCTACTTCAACGAGGGCGCCACGACGGCCCAGATCGAGTCGGCCGAGCGAGAGGTCGGTTGCGGGTTTCCTCCGGACCTCCGCCGATTGTTGAGCCTCCACAATGGAAGCGGCGATCATCAGGTCCTGCCTGGATGGGAGCTGTTCTCGGCCGAGCGCATCGCTGAGGAGTGGAAGATCTGGGCCGACCTTTATCGCACGCAGTTCAAGCCCGAGAACTACAGCTGTGACCCGAGCGGGCCGATCAAGGGCGATGAATGGTGGCGCTTGCGCTGGATTCCGTTCTGCGGAGACGGCGGCGGCAACCATCTCTGCGTCGACATGGAGCCGGCCGAGGGCGGCAGGAGCGGCCAGGTCATCACGATGTGGCACGACGATGCCCGCCGCGACCTCATCGCGGGCTCACTGACCGAGTTCATCGAGATCATCGCCGACGACTTCGAGCGAGGCGCGCTGACTTGGGATGACGAGTGGGGCGGGGTGTACGAGTCCAACCAAGCGTGAACACAGATCGTGACATGCGTGTGTTCGGCGCCAGCCCGGCCTATCGCCGCGAGGCGAGCGTCGGACCGGATGACGACCATGATGGATCGGCGGCGCCGCTCTGCAGCGTCGCGCGCCGTTCGGCGACGGCATGGTTGAACAAGTCGAGAACCAGGCCGAATGCAGTCAGGTCCTCCTGTTCGACGGCGCCGTCGTCATAGCCTTTCAGGGTCTCGGCGATGATCCCGTCGATCTCCCGTTGCAAGGTCAGCAGATCCTGCTCGGACGCGGCATTGCGCACCTCCGACACTGCGGCCAGAATGCGGTTGCGGCCGCTGGTGTCGTCGTCCACTTCATCCCGGTTCAGATAGCGGCGCAGCCATTCGGCCGCCGAGCCGATGCCGGACAGAACGAGCAGAGCGAACCAGAAGTAGTCGCTGTACTTGTCCAGGAAGGTCCGTTCCGTGCCGTTGATCACCGCGGCGGCGCCGCGATGCACGGACGGCTCGGTCTCCTTCTCGGTGTCGGGCTTCATGATGTGCGAAGCGCCGGCGAGGCCTTGCGTGATCGTGTCGCGGACCGCGAACAGCTGCCGGAAGAACGCCGCCGCCTTGGCTTCGGACAGTTCCTTCTTGGCCAGGATCAAATGATTGACGCTGATCGTGTCGACCTTGTCCTCCGGCCAGGCCGGCTTCGCGCTGAAGACGCTGCCCGGAATTTCCTCCGCCTCGTAGCGCGGATGCTTCAGGGCAATGGCCTCTGACGTGTCGATCGGAAGAAAAGTGGGAGCGCCGCGAACCCGCGAGGTCGCGGTGATCGCGTCCACCGTGATCTTGCTGTCGAGGGGACCGACCGCGAGATACGCATCGATTGTGGGGTCTTGCGCCAACTTCTCGATCTCGTCCGTCCCGAACTGAGCCGTGGCGACCTTGTCGGGCTGGACGCCGGATCCCTCCAGGATGGCCTTAAGCACAGCCACGTTTGCGCCGGTCCGCCCGATGATGCCGACCTTGTGACCAGCCAGATGGGCGATGTCCGTGATCTTGCCGCCGGCCTTTGGCTTGGAATCGTTGCCGCGACGCCCGGAGGCCGACCACAGCACGACATAGTTCTTGCGCAGGATCGCGAGCGTCTGCGCATCGGGCGGCATGCCGAGGTCGCCGCGGCCGACCGCCAGATCGGTCTTGTCGG
Source organism: Bradyrhizobium sp. HKCCYLRH3099 (assembly GCF_051167855.1). Classification (NCBI taxonomy): domain Bacteria; kingdom Pseudomonadati; phylum Pseudomonadota; class Alphaproteobacteria; order Hyphomicrobiales; family Nitrobacteraceae; genus Bradyrhizobium; species Bradyrhizobium sp. HKCCYLRH3099. The sequence continues at coordinate 76,103 of NZ_JBNPTW010000013.1, read as the reverse complement.
CGGCCAGCAAAGCGAGGGATTCAGCCGCTCCCCCGGTCGTGATCGGGGCGAGCCGGACGGTCCGGCTTTCCTCACTGAACGCGTCGGCCATCGCCTGGACCACCTTCTGGTCGTCGCTCCCCGCCGGTCCGACGGCGATCCGGAGCGTCTCGGGCTGCAACACGTAGACCAGACCGGCCGCAGCGGCGCCAAAGGCGAGAAATCCCAGGGCAAGCACGATCAGCAGCCGTCGTTGACGGCGATCGTGAGCACTCCTGACCACATCCGACGATGACATCAGCGAACCCTCGGCGAAAACGCGTGTTGGCTTCCAACGCGCTGGAACTTGGGCGAACCGGTGTCCGTCCGGAATGTTCCGCCGCGTTTCATCGAGTTCGGGACACAGGAGTCCTCTTCGATGGTCGCCGGTCCGAAAAAGAGACCCTCGACGAGAGTCCACCTCTCGGAATCACGGCAAGTGCCGGATCACCAGTGCGACAACGCCCATGAACAGAGCCACAACGAGGACCGCGCTGACCACGACCTTGTGCATTTTATCGCTCATGAAGTGAACGCCAATCCACGACACGAAAAACTCGGGTGTACATCACACATGGAGCCTAGAGGCGGCGGGGGCGGCAAAGATGATCCGAGATCCCTTCGGATTGCGCAGGACTATTTAAACCCAAAGACGTTCCCTGCATATCCGGAGATCGTCCGCGGGAAGTCTTCTGCAATGACCAGCCGCTCCTCGGGACGGTCGGAGGCCGCCAGGGACACCTTCCCGATCGGGGCCAGGCAGCCATGTTCTCCATAGCCGGGGTCGTCACACTTGAACTTGCCGCCCGCGGTTGATGTCCACCGCGCCGGGTGCAGCGACCATGAATCGGGCTGGCCCGGTGCATGATGGCAGCTGAACATGATGATGCGGCCATCCGGCGCATAGTAGGTGCCCTGCGTCGGACAGGCGTGGACGTGACCAAGTGCGTCGGTAGCCGTCTCGGCCGACATGAATGCAAGGACACGGCGCGGTCTCCGGTCGTCGTTCCGGAGGCTCCGGGACGGGCCAAAATCTCCCCTGTCAGGATCAAACGAAGTACGTCTCCAATCGTCTCGAAACGGACGCGGGATTGAAGAGTTCAGGGATATTAAGCGCAACAGCCATTGCGAGGCATTGCTCCATTGAGTCGATTTTCCGTTGCGCTAATTCTCTCGGGTGGCAACACGCCCAGCCGCAACAAGCGGGCTCGGAATCGCAGCGCTTTAATCCGCGAGACGATGCTTGCTCATTCGCAGGGCGATAACCACACCTTCGTCCGACCAATCGAAAGCGATGGTGCCGCCGAGCTGTGACGCCATGCTCCGGTGCGCCATCTTGCTTCCAAACCCTTCGAGCTTCGTTGGAGAGACTACCGGAGGGCCTCCGCGTTCGGTCCACATGACGACAACTTCGTCTTCATGCGCGTTGCATGAGACGTCCAACGTGCCACTTGAAGCGGACAATGCGCCGTATTTGGCGGAATTCGTCGCCAGCTCGTGGATCACGAGGGCTAGCGCCGTGCCCGAGCTCTCCCCCACGTTCATCTTGGGGACTGAAACGCGAATGCGAACACTCGCGCCCTGTTCGTCGTAGGGGGCGAGCAGGACGGAGATGAGGTCGCCGAGAAGCGTGGCGCCGGACTTCTGACCGGGTATTCGACGGACAAGATCCTGAGCGCGGCCGAGAGCGATCAGGCGACTGGTCAGTTCTTGTGCCATCTCTTCCTTCGTTTCGGCCGAGCGGGACGTCATGCGGGTGAGGGCCGTGGCAATGGTCAGAAGGTTCTTGACCCGATGGCTCATCTCACCCGCCAGGAGCTCATTTGCTTCCTCGGCCTGCTTGCGCTGGGTGACATCAAGGAAGATTCCGAACATGACTCGTTCGGCTATGTCAGCATCGTCCCCCTGGCCCCGCGCGGAGATCCAGCGAACATCGCCTGCACATAAGATGCGAAAGTCGATCTCGTAAGCGCCGATGACCGCTCGCGTTGCCGAAAAGGCTGACCTGACCCTTTCGAGATCGGCCGGGTGAATATTCCTGGACAGTATTTCGAAGGTAATTGTCCGTTCTTCCTTGGAAACATCCCAAAGCTCATAGGCCGCCTCGTCCATCGTGATCGCGTCGGTATCGACGTTCCAGGACCACAATGCGACGCCGGCGGCGCGCGTCGCGGCCCGGAGATGCTTTTCGTGCCATATGGGCATGCTCTCGTCTCGAGGAGACACTGGTTTAACTCTTTCGCTGAGTCAGGTAAGGCGCATCCTCACCCGCAGGTGATGGCGCCATGATATGCCGGCGATGGATTGGCTGAGCGCTGGTTCGCTCGCAATCGCTCCAGAAATCCGCAAAGGGCCAGCCGCACTGAAGCTGTCACCGCAAACTCATCCCCCTCGACTGACCATGATGAACGGACCTCAATCCAAGCACTGCTCACCTTCACCGGGGGCAATTGTGAACCGTTGCGAAGCGAGCGTCCTATCAGGTCCTGTGTTCCCCTTGGGCCAGCAATGGAGGCGGAATGCGCGTGGCTTCAGCCCTGGAGCGCTAGTAGCTACCAGGCTACGCCAGTATCAGGCCGATAGCGAGGACTAAAGCGCGGCGCGCCTGGATGGCTCGATAGTGCTGGCTATTGCCGCGTATAAGGCGCATGGTCGTGATCGGCGGTGCCGGTTGAGGCTGCTCTCACAAGACTGCAGGTGCGCATGACCATCCGTTCGCGGCGGGAGACCGTCACATTCAAGCATCCGTTCCATATCCGCGGCATTGCACGCGAGTTGCCGGCAGGCTGCTATGAGGTTGTCACCGACGAGGAGATGATTGATGGACTTTCGTTCGCGGCTTGGCGCCGTGTCGCCACCGTGATCACGGTCCCTTCGAACGGCGTACAGGGCGCGACAGAGATGCGGGCGATCAATTCGGTCGACCTCGCAAATGCTCAACGCGCCGACGTGAGCCGTCGATGACCGACATCCCGGTAGAGCTCGACAAGCACCGCGGCATGGCCGCCCAGAAGGCAACGGATCTTCGCCGTGCGCTAGCCGAGGTCGAGAACAATGTCAGGGAGGCGCGCGAGCGCGAGTCCGATCTCGAAAGCCGCCTGATTACGGTGCCGGCCACCTCCTGGCCGGAGGCCGCGGTGAAGGCGCAATATCTGCTCAATCTTTACGCCGCCAGTTTGCCCCCGGAGGACACGCGGCATCGCGCACTGGTGGCAGCGCTGCTCGACGATTTTCTCCGGCTCTCCGAGGAGGGCTGAGGCCGATAAGGCAATGGAGCACGACGGCGTCGACCGGTGATCGCTTAGGCGGACGCAAGCATGTCCGGATGATCGTCCGGTTTTCGAGGCGTGACGGCGTCAGAGAGAGTGCTCGTGTGGCAACGACCTCTCCGATGCGCTCCATCGCGCCGCTTCCCGCCGCCTAGTGCGGCGTCTGAGCAGCAGCTTCGTCGATGGCCGCCATCACGTCCGGCATTGCGGATTGGTGAATCATATGTCCCACTCCGGCGATGCGGCGCAGTTTGCTCTGCTTGATCTCTCCATGGAGCCTGGCCGATTGTTCATCTGTGTCGATCAGACGGTCCTCTTCACCCGAGATGATGATCGTAGGAATCTCGAGTTCGCGATAGGTCTTCGCAGCCGAGAATGCGCCGGGGATCATCAATGCTGCTTCCGCCGCGCTGGCACGCATCTGCTCCGGCCGCAGGGCCATCTCCCTGGGGAAGCCGGCAAACTTCCTCGGGGCCAATCGCGGGCCAAATAGAGTTTTCAGCATCACAGGCCACATCAAACGACCGAGGATCGGTGAGGCGGTGTAGCTGATGACGTCTCCAAGTCCCGGCATCGCCGGCACCAACGAGGCCGCTACGTCGCGTCGGGCCGTTGGAAAATAGTATCCCGACGCGAGTACGAGGGCTCCAACCGAGGGCGGATGCCGGATCGCAAGGGCGACCGCAACTGACGCTCCCCACGAATGCCCGAGCACGATCGCGCGGTGAACACCCAATTGATCAAGAGCGGCCTTGAACAGATCTGCTTGTGCTTCGGCAGTCCAAACGACGCCCCTTGGGCGGGGACTATGTCCGAAGCCAGGCCGGTCGAACACGATGACCCGGTAGTGGTCAGCTGCGCGATCAATCAGGCCGCTCGACAGGAAATCCTGGATCATGCTGCCGTTGCCGTGAAAGAGAACGAGAGGCCGACCGCTACCGCGTTCGAGATAGTGAAGCTGGACGCCTCCGACCTCGATAAAACGCCCTTGTGGAGGGTTATCGCGCTGCGCCTTTTGCGCACGCCGTCGGTTGATGAGCGCGGTGCCGGCCAAGAGAGTAGCCGCGCCAGCAGCCGTGGTAAGCGCAGGGTGACGCCGGAGCGTGGCCAGACAGGCGGACAGAAGCCCGGGAAGACGCGCATGCGGGAAGGTCATTGGCAGTACCTCGGTGGGTCTGCACGATGCCTCAGGCATTGAGAAATATTGCAGGTGGAGTGAACCGGCGGGCGTCCATTTCGTTCCTCGACCAACGCCGACGCCACTGGAATCGGGCCCAGGCGTTTGAAACCAGAACAGATCGTATCATGCGTGCAGCCAGATACGACAGCGACCTGGCGTCGAGCCCCACGACGGTTCGTGATGGGAATGAGCCGACGAGGACGCGAGCGCCGCTGTCGGCGGGAGTTGCAGTTGATCACCTTGGACATTCGACATACGACGACTTATCGCTTCCACGAGCCGGTAAGCCTTCTTCCTCATCGCCTAATGCTTCGTCCACGCGAGGGCCGGGATGTTCGATTGCTGTCGAGCCGGATTTCGACCGCGCCGGATGCGGTCCTAAGTTGGGCAAGCGACGTGTTCGGGAATGCGGTCACGACGGCCACATTCTCCTTGAACAGCAGCACCTTGGTGATCTCCAATGTTGCAACAGTCGAACTCGCCTTCGCCGAATGGCCGATTTTCGACATCGCAGCCTCGGCAATATCCTACCCCTTTCTCTATTCCGATCATGATTGGGTCGATCTTGGCGCCTTGGCCGTTCCGCAGTCCGCGGACGTCGATGGGACGCTGCGCAACTGGGCACAGATGTTCGTTCGCGGGAGCCAGACCGACACATTGGCGCTGCTCAAGGACCTCAGCGCCGGGGTTTCGGAAGCGGCTCGCTATCAGAGCCGTGAGGAAGAAGGAACCCAGACGCCACTGGAGACCTTGAGCCGTGGCTGGGGTTCATGCCGCGATCTGGCGATGCTGTTTGCCGATGCCGCCCGCGTGTTGGGTTTTGGAGCGAGGGTCGTCTCCGGCTATCTTTACAACCCGACCCGGCAAAATGCCGGCTCCGGCGAAGCAGGGTCAACGCATGCCTGGGCCGAGATCTTCTTGCCGGGAGCGGGCTGGATCATGTTTGACCCAACAAACCGCACCTTGGGCGGGTTTAATTTGGTACCCATCGCGGTGGCGCGCGACATCCGCCAGATTGCGCCCGTGTCGGGCAGCTACATCGGCAGCACCAACGCCTTCGCTGGCATGTCAGTTGAGGTTCTGGTCACCTCATAGCTCGCGATGGAGCAGCACGTCCGTCAAAGCCAAAATTCTTTAGATGGTTGTCGCCGAAGGCGGACGTCTCAACCACCATCCGGTGGTGCCGACTGAGCCGGGCGTGTGCCCGACGGGCAAATCAGTTTCCGGCGTTTGCCCACGTTCGGTTCGGACCGCAAGCATGGAAGGCGTAGCGTGCTGTGTGGCATCAATCGAATTCGCTTTATCGATCAACTTGTTGTCGCGCTCGCGGGCGACGTTCAAAGAAATCATTTTCTTTTTATCAGAAATCATGCATGATGCATCCATCCTGCCTCGATGAGAGGGACGTTGCGCGCGATCGTCACGACACGTGAGGCTGGGATGCGGTGGCCGTGAGACGTCGCAGCGTGCGCTTGCGCATGTGGACGAACGACAGATCACGGACGCGAAGTCGTGTGGTCCTGGCCTCCCGGTGCCGAGGTCAAGTCGCGGCGAGGGCTCATGCTCTCGCGCGGACGACGGGGTCAATCAGCCGGTCCCCGAGGAGAGCGCGAAGGAAGCGTTAAGACCGCCGCGCAGGGAATGCCGGTTGACCGGCTTTGCCTGTGGTACCTGCCGCCTGCATTTTTTTCCGCAGGCGGGCCATGGGTGGGGCCTTCACCCGGCATTCCCTGCGCCCTCTCGATCTCATCGAGGGGCGACCGATCCCAGGACTCGGGCGTGATCCGCCGCGAGGTCGCTCATGCGCGCCGCTGTTTGAAACGTGGATAGACCTTGAACCCTCTCTGTCATCTCCAGGTGCGGATCCTCGCTGTCCGTTCCTCGGAAAATGATGAAGTTTCGGCCATCTGGAACCGGAACCGCGAGCGAGCCCTCGGTGTTGAGCGGGCACCTTGAACACACTGGAGGAGAGAATGATGAGGACCCGTCTTGCCGTTTCGCTGATCGCCACGTCGCTGCTGGCCTCGACCGCCGCGTTCGCCCAGTCCACCACCGTCGAAGGCGCCGCCAATGGCGCGGCCGCAGGTGGTGCCGTCGCCGGTCCGGTCGGCGCGATGGTCGGCGGCACGGTGGGCGCGGCTGTCGGCGCTGCCGTGGAAATTCCGAACGCCGTGATCACCTCGATCGATGCGGAGCGTGCGCCGTCGGTCGTCGTGCGCGAGCGCGTCGTGGTCGGCGAGCCGCTGCCCGACACCGTCGAGCTGCGCCCGGTGCCGCGCTACACCGAGTATCGCTACGCCGTCGTGAACGATCGCCGCGTCATCGTCGATCCGCGCACCCGCCGCGTCATCAAGATCATCGAGTGATCTGACGCGACCCACGCCACGAGGGCCTCGCTGCGACAGCGGCGGGGCCCTTCGCGCATCAGGTGGTTTGCGGACGGAATTGCCGCGCGAGCCAATCCAGCACGGCCGCCAGGCCGAAGCCGATACAGGCGGTCGCCGCATCGACGACGAAATCCTCCAGCCGCGCGTGGCGCCCGGGCGCCAGGAACTGCGCGAGCTCGAGAGCGCCGATCAGGATCACGGCGATGGCGGCGGTTCGCAAACGGTGACTGCTGTAAGCGAGGCCGAAGGCCAGCCCGATCAGGACGAAAGCGAGCGCGTGCTCGCCATCCTGTCCGAGATGCGAATGAGGCCGAGAACTTGGCGGGCCGAGGGTTGCAAAAGCGACGGCTGCGGCAAGCAGCCAGGCAGACCATTTAAAAGCCAGTTTCATGTATCCTGCTTAGCACGTTCCGGGCCACAAGCCGGGCTCACAGCCGCTTGAGGCGTCGGTGTAGTTAACGGCGACAGGCCAGGGCCGTTTCCCAGGACCGGCGCGCCCGTCAGATCGGCTGCCGAACGCCCAGTCCCTGCATGAAGCGCTCGCGGATCTGCGAGGGATCGCGCCGGGTGGCGCCGACGCCGGGCGTGTCGTCGATCCGGGCCCCGATCAGCATCGGGCCGTCCGTGGTCAGTGCGACGTCGACCAGTCTCTCGAAATCCTCCTCGTCGGCGGCCCAGTGGCTGGCGGCAATGCCGCAGCCGGACGCGATGGCCACGATGTCGGCTTGCCGCGCGGGAGTCGGCTGGCCGCCGGTGATCTGGTAGATGCCATTGTCCATGACGATGATGGCCAAATTGTTCGGGGCCAGCGTCGCAATCGTGGTCAGGCAGCCCAGCTGCATCAGCAGCGAGCCATCGCCTTCGAGCGCGAACACGCGGCGTTGCGGCTGCGCCAGCGCGACGCCGAGCGCGATCGGGCAGGCCAGTCCCATGCTGCCGAGCATGTAGAAATTCTGCGGCCGCGACCCCGCCGCCCACAGGTCGAAATTGGTGTTGCCGATGCCGCCGATCACGGCTTCCTCATGCGTCAGCCTGGCCACCAGCCGGCATGTGAGGTCGAAGCGATTCATGATCCCAGTGTTGCGGGTGCGGTCGCTCATGCGAACACCTTTCCGCCGGTCAGCAGCGGCGACAGGATCAGCGCCACCGGCGCCTGGGTGGCGACCGCCTGCTTGATCGAGCGGTCGACGATGAAGTCGAGCTCGTCGAGCCGCGTCATGGTGTGATGCTCGATCGCCAGTGCATCGAGCACCGGGCGCATCGTCCGGCACACCAGCGACTGGCCGACATTGAACTCGCCGAGCGTGCCGCGCTCGGAGACGATCATGATCAGCGGGATCTGGCAGGGCACGACCAGCGAGGCGAGCGCGTTCGGCAGGGTCGCGAAGCCGGAGGTCTGCATCAAGAGCGCGCCGCGCCGTCCGCCCATCCAGGCCCCGGCGAGAATGCCGACCGCTTCCTCTTCGCGCGCGGTGGCGAAGGTCGTGAAAGAGGAGTCGTCGTGCAGGCCCTGGATCAGCGGCGTGAGGACGCGGTCGGGAACATAGGGGACGAGGCTGACCTCGTTGCGCTTGAGCGCGGTCAGCACGATCTCGTGCCAGTTCGGAGCGGATGCTGATCGTGCCGCGCCGGCATCGGCCGCCATGGTTCGTCCTCCCATGCGCCGGGCTTGCGCGGCGTCGGCCCGAGCTTGACGCGGCGCGGACGATTGTCAACATGCCGCGCCGGCCGGTCAGGCATCCGCCGTTCGAGGCCGCAATCAAGAGCAACAACCAGGAGGTCGCCTGTCCATGGCCGCGAATTCGAAGCGCGTCTTCTACGTCAAATATCTCGCGCACCCGATCTTCAGCGAGCTGCTCGCCGCGCGTCCCGACGTCCGCCTCGACCGGCTGGAGAACGACAGCGCCGAGGCCGAGACGGCGCCGATCCTCGCTGCGGCGCATGCCTACCAGATCGGCGCCGCCCGCGACGAGCTCGCCGCGCGTTTCCACGTCGATGCCGATCTGCTGCGCCGTGCCCCGAACCTGCTGATCGTGTCGAGCAATGGCGCCGGCTACGATCCGGTCGATGTCGAGGCCTGCACGGCGGCCGGCGTGCTGGTGGTGAACCAGTCCGGCGGCAATGCGCACTCGGTCGCCGAGCACACGCTCGGCATGATGCTGACCCTGTCAAAGCGCATCATCCAGTCCGACCGCAGGCTGCGGCGCGAGCGCGACGTCAACCGCAACGACCTGATCGGCAACGAGGTGCAGGGCCGCACGGTGGGCATCGTCGGCCTCGGCAATGTCGGCCGGCGGGTGGCCGAGCTGTGCGGCGGCCTGCTCGGCATGACGGTGCTGGCCTACGATCCGTACCTCTCGGCCGAGGAGATCGCCGCGCGCGGGGCGGAGAAGGTGGAGCTGCACGAGCTGATGCGGCGCTCGGACTTCGTCTCGATCAACTGCCCGCTGACCCGGGAGAGCCGCGGCATGATCGGCGCAGCCGAGTTCGCGCTGATGCAGCCGAGCGCCTATTTCGTCACCACGGCCCGCGGCTTCATCCATGACGAGGACGCGCTGCTCGCGGCCTTGACCGAACAGCGCATCGCCGGGGCCGGGCTCGACGTCTGGTCCAAGGAGCCGCCGCCGCCGGACCATCCGCTGCTGCAGCTCGACAACGTGCTGGCGAGCCCGCACACCGCCGGCGTCACCCGCGAGGCGCGGCAGAACATGGGGCGGATCGCCGCCGAGCAGCTGCTCGCCGCGCTCGATGGCAGCCGCCCGCCGCGGCTGATCAACCCGGAGGCGTGGCCGCGCTACAGCGCAAGGTTCCGCGAGGCGTTCGGAGTGACGCCGGAGTAGGCGAGAGGGGCGGAAGAGGCGGAGAAGATTTCATGCGTCGCAGGCCGCGGCGCAGCAATGAATCTTCTCTCCGGAACGGCTGCGGCGAAGCGGACATTGCTATTTCCGCCGCCGTCTCGACAGCCGGCCGGCCGGCCCTCATTTTTCCAGGAGCGCCATGAGCTTAAGCCTGATCTTTCGCTCGGCGCCGAAGGGAAACAGGTCCAATGCGCCGGCTGAACGCGATCCTGAAGTCTGCTCCTGGCCGCGTGCGGCGCGCGGTCTCCAGGTTTGTCGCCATCGCCGCCGCGAGCCTGCCCTCGGCCGGCGCCTGAGCCGGTTCCGTCAGCCGCATCAATTATTTGCGTCGGCTGCTTGATATCGGTCAACAGCGAGCGCCCAAGCGCGGTAACATCACCTTCGAGCACTGCTTCAGGATGCAGGGAGGTTGCATGTCGCGCTATGTCATCCATTTCATGAAGGACGTGCTGGGCGAGAACGGCCGCCAGTGCGAAATCTGCCAGAGCACGCTGGAGGTTGAGGCGGAGAGCGAAGGCGAGGCGGCAGAAATCGCCAAACAGGAGTTCTGCAAGACGCAGAACCTGCGCGACTGGTCGCTGCACGCCGACCGCATGGAAGTGAAGGCGGCGGATTTTCCGTCCTGATGGCGAGCTTCAGCGGCCGAGGGCCGCGGGCGCCTCGGTCGCGCCCGGGCCGAGGGAGCGCTGGACCATCACGGTGTCCGACCATCGGCCGTAGCGGAAGGCGACGCCGGGCAGCAGGCCGACCCGGGCAAAGCCGAACCGCTCGTGGATGCCGAGCGAAGGGGCATTGTCGGCGTCGATATAGCCGATCATCTGCCGATAGCCCGCGGCCGCGCAGGCATCGATCAGCGCCTGCATCAGCAGCCGGCCGACGCCGCGGCCGAGATGCTCGTGATGGACGTAGATCGAATGCTTGACCGCGAAACGATAGGCGGGCCGCTTCCTGAACTGCACCACATAGGCATAGCCGACGACCTCGGCGCGGAACGTCGCCACCAGATGCGGCAGGCGCTGACTGCGCAAATTCTTGCGCCGCTGCTTGAGATCGTCGGGCTCCGGCGCGCCGGTGCCGGCCGCACTGTCCTCGATGCCTCGGCGGACGTGGCGCCGGTAGATCGCAAGCATGGCCTCGACGTCCTCGTCGCGTGACGGCCGGACCAGCACCGGCGGTTCGGTCTCGAGCACGGAGGTGGTGTCGTCCATGGGCGAATTACTCTGCGCAGACATAGGTGTAGAGCCTGATCCGGCCAGATTCGTCGATCTCCTTGTACAATCCCTGAATCTCGACGTCGAAACCGGGGAAGGTGTTGAAGGCGCGCTCGAACATCTTGAGGTAATCGATCATCGGCTTGGCGCGCTCCGACAGCCGCTCGCCCGGGACGATGGTCGCGATGCCCGGCGGGTAGACCACGAACGGCGTCGTGGCGATGCGCTCGGTGATCTCCTCGATCGGCAGGTAGTCGACCTCGTTGCGCATCAGGGCGCGGGCCGCCTCGCGCGGCGACATCGCGATCTCCGGCAGATGCTGCGGCTGGAACTGCCTGGCCTGCAGCGCGCTCACCTCCGCCTCGCGGTAGAAGCGGTGCATCTCGCCGCAGAGGTCGCGCAGCCGGGTCTTGCCGTAGCGCTGAAAGCGCTTGCGGGTGAACTCGGGGATGGCGTCCTCGAGCAGCACGTTGTCGTCGTGCAGCCGCTTGAAGGCGACGAGACCGCTGATGAGCGTGCCGGCCTTGCTCGCCTCGACCCCCGGCGTCAGCAGGAAGAGCAGCGAGTTGAGGTCGTTCTTCTCGGCGACGATCCGGTTCTCGCGCAGATATTGCGCCACCACGGGGGCGGGGATGCCGTGCTCGGCATAACCGCCGGTGGCGCGGTCGAAGCCGGGGGTCAGCAGGGTCAGCTTGTTCGGGTCGGTCATGGCGAAGCCGGGCGCGAGATCCGGAAAGCCGTGCCAGGCCTCGCCGGGTGCGAGCTGCCAGAGCGCGGCGTCGGTCGCGAGCTGGTCGGTCGAGATCGCCTCCCAGGCGACGTCGTGGCGGCCGCCGGGGCTCGCGGCATCGGGGATCGAGACACGGTCGGGGACGAACGGCTCGAAGAACCAGCGCCGCGCCGGATCCTTCTCCTTCTCCTCGAATTCCCGCCGCATCGCCCTGATCTTCTTGCGCAATTCGATGCCGAGCCGGATCGTGTCGTCCCACAGCACCTCGCCGGAGCGGCCCTTCATCATCTGCGCGCCGACGTCGAGCGAGGCGAACAGCGGATAGAACGGCGAGGTCGAGGCGTGCTGCATGAAGCTTTCGTTGAAGCGGCGATGCTCGACGCGACGGCGCTGGCCCTTGATGTGGCGGTCCTTGATGTGGATCTGCGAGGCCTGCGAGAAGCTCGCGAGCTGCTTGTGGGTCGACTGCGTGGCGATGATGCCGGGCGCATCGGGGCCCAGCTCGGACAGGCCCATCGCGAAGCGGCCGGCATAGAGCGGGTGGAACTTCATGAAGCCGGCCCAGGCCTCGTCGAACATGATGTACTCGCAGAGGTGCCCGATGCGCTTGAGGATCATCTCGGCGCTGTGGATGGTGCCGTCATAGGTGCACTGTTCGACCACGGCGACCCGGAACGGCCGCTCCTTGCGCCAGGCGTCGGGGTCCTTGACGAGCGGATTGTTGCGGATCTGCTGCCGCAGATGCTCCTCGTCGAGCAGGTCCCAGCGCATCGGCCCGATCAGGCCCCAGGCGTTGCGGACGGTCGGGACGTAGACCGGCACGCCTCCCGCGATCAGCAGCGCGCCGTGGTGGGCGGCCTTGTGGTTGTTGCGGTCGAACAGCACGAGATCGCCGTCGGTGACCAGCGCGCCGAGCACGACCTTGTTGGAGGTCGAGGTGCCGTTGAGGACGAAATAGGTCTTCTCGGCGCCAAAGATCTGCGCCGCCTCCTTCTGCGCCCGCAGCGCCGGTCCCTCATGGGTGAGGAGGTCGCCGAGGTCGAGCACGGAATTGTCGAGGTCGTCACGGAACACCGCTTCGCCGAGATGCTCGACGAAGATCCGCCCGATCGGGCTGCGGCTGTAGAACACGCCGCCATTATGCCCGGGGCAGGTCCAGAGCTGGTTGCCTTCCTCGGCATAGTCGACCAGCGTGCCGAAGAACGGCGTCTTCAAGGTCTCGGCATATTGCTTGAGCCGGCTGATCAGATTCTTGGCGATGAACGCCGGCGTCTCCTCCGAGAGGAAGACGTAGCCGTCGATGAAGTCGAGCACCTCGACCGGGAGATCCTCGAAGCGCTTGCGGCGAATCAAAAGGATGATCGGGAAGTCCAGGCCTCGCCGCCGCATCAGGTTGATCAGCGACGCAGTCTTGCCCTCCAGCCCCTTCTTGCCCCAGTCCACCACCATGCAGCCGATCGCCGCATCGGTCTGCACCGCGATCTCGGCGTCCTCCAGCTTGCGGGCGCGGACGACCTCGAAGCCCGAGCGCTGGATCTCCTCGATGATCTGGTTGAAGCGGACGCCGGCGAGGTCGTCGGTCTCGAACACAGGCGCGGCGAACAGGAAGGTGAAGCGGCGGAAATAATCCATGGGCATCTTTCGGCTGGGTGGGGCAGAAACCTGTCGGATGGTTCGATGACAGTTGGATGACAGCGCAAAGCCGCCCGGAGGGAGGCGGTCGTCCGGCTGCTGGTTCCGCAGAAGCTGCCGGCACGCTTGTCTTGGCGCTGCGCCGGTGGCAATCGTCCGCGACCAGGAACGCCGAAAGGACCCATCTTGCTCCCCGACTGGATCAGCGCCGAATGCCCAGCGCCCTCCCACTCGCATCGCGAGGCAGCCCTGGCGCGCCAGGCGCAACTGACCAAGCCGCTCGGCGCGCTCGGGCGGCTGGAGGAGGTCGCGGTCGAGTTGGCGGCGCTGCAGGCCTCCGAGCGTCCGGCGGCGGAGCGGGTTCCGGTGGTGCTTTTTGCCGGGGACCATGGCATCGCCGCCCAGGGGGTCTCGGCCTATCCGCCGGAAGTGACGGTGCAGATGCTGCACAACTTCGCCGGCGGGGGCGCGGCGATCTCGGTGCTGGCGCGCAGTTTGGGCTGTCCGCTGGAGGTGGTCGATGTCGGAACGCTCGCCGTCGACGCGGTGCGTGGGGTTTCCGTCGACAAGCCACGGCGCGGCACTCGTGACTTCAGCGCGGAGCAGGCGCTGACGCCGGAGGAGGTCGCCTTCGCCTGCGAGGCCGGACGGCGGGCCGTCGCTCGGCAGGCCGACCACGCGCCCGATCTCGTGATCTTCGGCGAGATGGGCATCGGCAATACGACATCGGCCGCAGCGATTGCAGCAGCGCTGCTGTCCTGCGCGCCGCACGACATCGTCGGCAGCGGCACGGGGCTCGATGCTGACGGGCGAGCCAGGAAAGCCGCGGTGATTTCCGCAGCCCTGGCGCGGCATGGCTCGATGCCGAATGCGGCCGTGGCCGATGTCCTGGCCGCCGTCGGGGGCCTCGAAATCATCGCGATGGCCGGCGCGATGATCGCGGCCGCGCAGCGGCGCTGGCCGGTGCTGGTTGACGGCTTCATCGTCTCGGTCGCGGCGCTCGCAGCGGTCAGACTCAATCCGTCGTGCCGGCCCTGGCTGCTGTTCTCGCATCGCTCCGCGGAGCGCGGCCACGCGGTCGTCCTCGACGCGCTCGGCGCCCGCCCGCTGATCGACCTCGATCTCAGGCTCGGCGAAGCCTCGGGTGCTGCCACGGCGCTGCCGATCATCCGGCTCGCCTGCGCGCTCCACAACGGCATGGCCACGTTCGCGGAGGCCGCCGTGTCCGGTCGCGACGCCTGATGCGGATCGATCTGCTGCGGCACGGGACCACGGGGCGAGACGGCCATCTTGATGGCCGCACCGATCCGCCGCTGAGCGAGGCGGGCTGGGATCAATTCCGGCGGCAGACCCAAAGCGGGGAATGGAGCCGCGTCGTGAGCTCGCCGTTGGTGCGCGCGCGTGCTGCGGCTGAGGATTATGCCCGACGGACCGGCTGCGCGCTGCACGTCGATCCGGATTGGAGCGAGCTCGATTTCGGGCAATGGGATGGACGCAAGCGCAGCGACATTATGAGCGCACCGGAAGAGGCTGCATTGCTCGAGGCCTTCTATGCTGACCCGATGGTGGCGGCACCGGATGGGGAGAGCTGGGCCGATCTGCAAGCGCGGGTGTCGCGCGCGGTCGACCGCATTCTCGCGACGCCCGAACCTGCGCCGGTCCTCGTCGTCACGCATGGCGGGGCGATCCGCGCCGCGCTGGCGCACCTGCTCGGATGGCCCTTGCACCAACTGTGGAGCCTGCGCATTCATCCTGGCACCCGTCTCACCCTGGAAGCCGGGCAGGGCGCGAATGGCGCGCCATGGGCCGAAATCGTCGAGATCATCCAGCCATGAGCTTGCGTGAATTCTGGATCGCCCTGCAGTTTCTGACGCGTCTGCCGACACCACGCGTGGCCGACTCTCGGCCCGATGATCTCGCGCGAGCGTCGCTGTGGTTTCCAGCCGTCGGCCTCGTGATCGGCGCCTGTCTCGCGATTCTCGCTCGGGTCTTTCAGAGCGCCGATCCCTGGATCGTCGCTCTCGCCGTCCTCGTGGCCTGGATCTGGATCACCGGCGCGCTGCATCTCGACGGGCTCGGCGATGTCGCTGATGCGTTCGGCGCATCGCATGGCAAGCCCGAGCGCTTCGTCGCGGTGCTCGGCGATCCCCATGCCGGCAGCTTCGCCGTCGTTGCGATCGCGCTGCAGATCGCCGCGAAGCTGGTGCTGATCGCCGAATTGGCGACCGGGCCGACGGCCTGGGCGCTCCTGCTCGTTCCGGCCTGGGCGCGCCTGGGGACGCTGGTCTGCACCAAGACGCTGCTGTCGTTGAAGCCAGGGATGGGCGCGAGCGTTACGAACGGCGTCGGCTGGAATGTCATCGTGATCTGGGGCGGCGTGCTCGCGGTCGCCGCACTCGCCGGAGCGCCGCCGACGCTCTTGGCCATCGCATTGATCCCGGCGATCGCGTTTTATTGGCAATGGCGGCTCGGCGGCATCACCGGCGACTGCCACGGCGCCAGCATCGAAGTGACGGAAACGCTGCTGCTCGCAGCCTGCGTGCTCGGCTAGCGCTTAAGCGCCTGTTCGAGCCGCTGCCACTGGGCTTCGTCGCAGGGCAGGCCGAAGCGCAGCCAGTTCGGATGCGCCGGGAAGCGCCGGACGTGGATGCCACGGCGCGCAAGCCGCTCGGCGATATCAGGCGCATCATCCGCGGCGACGAGCCGGAACAGTGGCGTGCCGCCGATCGCGCTACAGCCGGCTTTGGACAGAAGCGCGTCGAGGCGCGCGCAATCCTTGGCCAGCCGCGCGCGGGTCTGTTGCAGCCAGGCGTCGTCGGACAGTGCGGCCGTTCCGATGGCGAGCGCGGGCCCCGAGACCGCCCACGGTCCGAGGTCGTCGCGAATATGCTGGATCACGTCGTCGGAGCCGAGCGCGAAACCGAGGCGCACACCGCCAAGGCCATAGACCTTGCCGAACGAACGCAACACGATCGTGGCTGGCGGCAGATCGGCGGTGAGGCTTGCGTCAGCGGGATAAAGGTCGATGAAGGCTTCGTCGACGATCAGCAGGCCGTCATGTCGGCGCAAGGTCGACGCCAGTCGGACGAGCGCATCGCGCTGATACAGACGGCCGGTCGGATTGTTGGGATTGACCACGACCGCCACGTCGGCATCGGCGAGTGCCGCGATGTCATCGACGAGGTCGACCCGATGACCGCAGCGGCGCCAGCATCGCGCGTGCTCCTCATAGGTTGGCGCGAGCACGGCGACGGTCGAGCGCGGGCGCAGCCGCGGCAGGATCTGCAGCAGGGCCTGCGTGCCCGGCGCGGCCGCGATCATCTCGGACTGCGGGACGCCGTAGCGCGCCGCGGCCGCCGCGCGCAGCGCGCGTTCCTCGTCCTTGCCCGGCAGGCGCGACCAGCTTGCGGCGGAAAGTTCGGGCACAGAGTAGGGGATCGGGTTGATGCCGGTCGACAGATCGATCCACGGACGCGGCGCATCGGGGTAGCGGCGGCTGACCGCATCGAGATCGCCGCCGTGAACGATCGCTTCCGGCGCCTCGAAACGCGTGCTAGTCGCTCTCTGGTCCATATCTGTCCTTCAGCGGAGATCGATGTTCGTCTCTCTCGCGCTTACGGCGCTGCTCATCGAGGCGGCCGCCGGTTATCCCCAGATCCTGGTGCAGCGCGTCGGCCATCCCGTGATGTGGATGGGCGCGCTGATAGCATGGGCCGACCGCCACTGGAACGGGGACGGCGACAGCTTTGCCGTGCGTCGGGCGTCCGGCGTCGGGCTCGTGGCCCTGCTCGTGGCCGTGATGGCCGCCATCGGTCTCGCCGCCACCTGGCTCATGACCGCGCTTCTCGGCAACATCGGCGCAACGATCGTCCTCGGTATATTGGCCAGCAGCCTGCTGGCGCAGCGCAGCCTCGACACGCACGTTGCCGCTGTCGCGGAGGGGTTGGAGACCGGCGGGCTCGAGGGCGGCCGCCGCGCGGTGGCGATGATCGTCGGGCGTGATCCGGAACGGCTGGATGAGGCGGGCGTCTCGCGCGCCGCGATCGAGAGCCTGGCGGAGAATTTCTCCGATGGCGTCGTCGCGCCGTTGTTCTGGCTGTTCATGGGCGGGCTGCCCGGGATCCTGATCTACAAGGCGATCAACACCGCCGACAGCATGATCGGCCATCTGTCCGATCGTCACCGCGCGTTCGGCTGGGCGGCAGCGCGGCTGGATGATCTGATCAACCTGCCGGCCTCGCGCCTGTCAGCGGTGTGGATCGCAGCGGCCGCTCGCCTGATTCCCGGAGCATCCTCGTCGTCGGCGCTGCATGCGGTCGCGCGCGATGCCTCGCGACACCGGTCGCCGAATGCCGGCTGGCCGGAGGCCGCGATGGCCGGAGCCTTGGGCCTGCGCCTGGCTGGGCCGCGCACCTATCATGGACATCTGGTGACCGATGCCTGGATGGGCGACGGACGCGCCAATCTGAACGCGTCCGATATCCGGCGCGCATTGCGCCTCTACCGGATGGCTTGCCTGATCCAGGCGCTGTTCGTCGCCGTCATCTTCCTCGTCAAGGTGCTGTAGGCGAGTCTCGGCGCCACGGCTCGGTCGCGAGCGCGAGAATGCGGCTGACGTCGACGTGGCGCTCGAGGTGTTCGGCCAGGGCATCCAGCGTCGCCTCGACATCGCTGTCATAGGTCAGACCGTTGGTCATGGCGCCGAGTCCGCGCAGCCAATGCGCGCGCAACCCATCATCGGCGAACAGGCCGTGCACATAGCAGCCGGCGATCTGGCCGCCGCGCGCGACCGCACCATCGCTGCGGCCGTCGGCGAAGGTGAGGAAAGGATGCCGGGCGGCCGGCCCCTCGGTGCGGCCGATATGCATCTCGTAGCCGCGGAACGGGATCTGCTCCGTCGTCAGCCTGCCGCTGACGTCGCGCAATGCCTTGTCATCGGTCAGGGTGGTGTCGACATCGAGCAGGCCGAGCCCCGCGATCGATCCGGGCGCGCCTTCGCGTCCGTCGGGATCACTGATGGTCCGCCCGAGCATCTGGTAGCCACCGCAGATGCCGAGCAGGCGGCCGCCGCGCCGCAAATGCGCTGATAGATCGATGTCCCAACCCGTCTCGCGCAGAGCGGCGAGGTCGGCGATGGTCGCCTTCGATCCCGGCAGGATCACGAGGGCGGCGTCGCCGGGAATCGGCGTGCCCGGCCGCAGGAACTGCAGATCGATCCCGTCCTCGAGCCGCAGCGGATCGAACTCGTCGAAATTCGAGATGCGGGGATAGGCGAGCACGACGACCTTGGGGCGCTGTCCGCCGGTAGCGGCATGTCCCGGCAACCCCAGCGCATCCTCCGCCGGCAGGCGGCGGGCATCGGCAAAGTGCGGGATGAGCCCGAGCGAAGCCCATCCCGTCCGCGTCGCGATCTCGTTCATGCCCGCGGCGAACAAGGTCGGATCGCCGCGAAACCGGTTCACGAGAAAGCCGGCGACGAGCGCTGCATCGTCAGGTGCGAGCACGGCCTTTGTGCCGACGAGGCTTGCGATAACCCCGCCGCGGTCGATGTCGCCGATGACGACCACCGGAGTTCGCGTCGCCTGCGCGAACCCCATGTTGGCGATGTCGCCGGCGCGCAGGTTGATTTCCGACGCCGAGCCGGCGCCCTCGACCAGCACGACATCGGCATCCGCCGCGAGGTGATGGAAGCTGTCGAGCACCGCCGCCATCAATTGCGGCTTCATTGCCTGATAGGCGGAGGCCTTGGCGTTGCCGATGACGCGGCCCTGCACCACGACCTGCGAGCCGATCTCGCTCTGCGGCTTGAGCAGCACCGGGTTCATGTGCACCGTCATCGGCCGCCGCGCGGCGCGCGCCTGCAGCGCCTGGGCGCGGCCGATCTCGCCGCCATCGGCGGTGACGGCGGCATTGTTCGACATGTTCTGCGGCTTGAACGGCGCCACCTTCAGCCCGCGCAAGGTCAGCGCGCGCGCCAGCCCCGCGACGATCAGCGATTTGCCGACATCCGAGCCGGTGCCCTGGAACATGATCGCGCGCGCAGCCATCGTTTAGAACTCGATGCCTTCCTGCGCCTTCACGCCGGCCGAGAAGTGATGCTTCACGAGATTCATTTCAGTCACGAGATCGGCGGCCTCGATCAGCTCCGGCTTGGCGTTGCGGCCGGTGACGACGACGTGCAGATCGGCACGGCGCGCGGCGAGCGTCGCCACGACGTCGCCGATCGGCAGATGATCATAGCGTAGCGCGATGTTGAGCTCGTCGAGGATCACGAGCCGGATCGACGGATCTGCCATCAATTCTTTTGCCTTGGCCCAGGCGCGTTCCGCCGCGGCCACGTCGCGCGCGCGGTCCTGCGTTTCCCAGGTGAAGCCTTCGCCGAGCGTGTGCCAGGAGACCTGGTCGCCGAACGCCGCGATTGCCTTGCGCTCGCCGGTTTCCCACGCGCCCTTGCCGAATTGCACGACGCCGATGCGGAAGCCGCGGCCGAGCGCGCGCAGCATCAGGCCCCAGGCGGCTGTCGACTTGCCCTTGCCCTTGCCGGTGTGGACGATCAGCAGGCCTTTCTCCATGGTCTTCGAGGCGACCTCGGCATCCTGGATCGCCTTGCGATTTTCCATCTTGGCCTTGTGGCGCGCATCGTCGGCGTTCTCAGTCATCGGCAAGTTCTTCCTTATTTCCAAGTTCTTATTTCAACGTCAGCGGCAGGCCGGCCGCCATCAGGATCACGCGGTCAGCCATCGCCGCGACATCCTGGTTGAGCCGTCCCTGCGCGTCGCGAAACGCGCGGGCCAGCGCATTGTCCGGCACGATGCCGAGCCCGACTTCATTGGAGACGGCGATGATCGGACCGTGCGCGACTGAGAGCGCCTCGACGAGGTCGGCGGATGCGGCGGGCACGTCCATGTCGGCGAGCATCACATTGCTGAGCCAGAGCGTGAGACAATCGATCAGGATCGGAGCGGACGCATCTGTGTGCGCGCGGACGAGGCCGGCGAGATCATGCGTGGTCTCCAGCGTCTGCCATCCCTCGGCGCGCCGTGCCTTGTGTTGTGCAATGCGCTCGGTCATCTCGTCGTCGAACGCCTGCGCGGTCGCAACATAGATCCAGGGTGGCGGATTCGCGGTGATCAGCGCCTCGGCGTACCGGCTCTTGCCCGAGCGCGCGCCGCCGAGCACCAAAGTGAGGCGCGGCAGGGCGGGGAACGGCGGGGCAGGGGGCATGGGGACGATTCCGATTGACGGGCTTTGGCCCGCCCCGTATCTAACAGATGACGGTTCTCCGAAAGGAGAGATTTAGGGAACACGGTGCGGGTCCTTCGGACCCCAGGCCGCGGCTGCCCCCGCAACTGTAATCGGCGAGTGTGAGGCCAAGACACCACTGGGAAACCGGGAAGGTGGTTTCACGCAGCGACCCGAGAGCCAGGAGACCTGCCGTCGACATTGCTGTTGGCCGACCCGTCGCGCGGGGCGTCGCGATGCTGGTTTTGATCCTGCCGAGGATTCGGCGGGATGCCGTCGGATGCAGCGCATCGTCCGGTCCTCTGGGGGAGCCGGCAAGCGACGGAGACGGCCATGAGATTCACCCGTAGCACCACTTTTGCCGTCGCGAGCTTCGTCCTGCTCGCGGCCCAGCCCGCGTTTGCGCATCACATGATGGACGGCAAGCTGCCGCAGACCTTTGCGCAGGGCCTGCTCTCCGGCCTCGGCCATCCCGTGATCGGGCTCGATCATTTTGCCGCCATCATCGGTGCCGGCATCGTCGCGGCGCTGCTCGGCCGCGGTTTCGCGCCGGTGCTCGCCTTCACCACGGCGATGATCGCGGGCGTCGGGCTGCATCTGGCCAAGGCCAACATTCCCGCTGCCGAGCTGCTGGTCGGTCTCTCGACCGCCGTGGTCGGCCTAGTCGTGGTGATGCGCGGCCGGTTCGGCGTGCTACCCGTCGCGGCCCTGTTCGCGCTGACCGGCCTCGTGCATGGCTATGCGCTGGGCGAGTCGATCGTCGGTGCCGAGAATACGCCGCTCGGCGCCTATTTCGCCGGCCTGCTCGTGATCCAGACCTTGATCGCAGCCGGCGCGTTTGTCGCCACCCGGCTGCTGTCGGCGAAGGCTGATACACTTGCACCGATGGCGCTGCGCGTGGCCGGCGCGGCCATCGTGCTGGTGGGCGGTATCGCCGCGGCGACCGCCGCGGGCGTGATCGGCTGATTGATGACCGCTTCAGAGACTGGGCAGACGACGCTGTTCGTCTGCATCACCTGCCGCACGCAGGCGGCTGACGTCACGCCGCCTGAGCAGCCGCGCGCGGGAGCACGCCTGCTCGCCGCGATCGAAGCCGTGCCGCCCGAACAGCGGGACGGTGTCACGGTGGTCGGCGTCGAATGCCTGTCGAACTGCAATCGGGCCTGTACGGTGGCCGTGACGGCGCCGGGCAAATGGACCTATGTGCTCGGCGCGCTCGATCCGGACGTTCATGCGCGGGATGTTTTGACATTCGCGCAACTGCATCAGCGCCACGAGGCGGGTCTGCCGGCCTGGCGCGAGCGTCCCGAATACATCCGCAAGAACACCGTCGCGCGCGTGCCCGCGCTGCCGGCGATGTCCTGAACACGAGAGATCCGATCCTCATGACCAAGTCGTTCGCGAAGACGCCTTGCACCATCGTCACCGGCTTCCTGGGAGCCGGCAAGACCACGCTGGTGCGCAACCTGATCGAGACCGCCAACGGCCGGCGGCTCGCGATCATCGTCAACGAGTTCGGCGATGTCGGCATCGACGGCGACATTCTGAAGGGCTGCGGCGTGCCGGACTGTCCGGAAGACCGCATCGTCGAGCTCTCCAACGGCTGCCTGTGCTGCACCGTGGCCGATGATTTCGTGCCGGCGCTGAAGAGCCTGCTCGACCAGAAGGAGCCGCCGGAGCATATCGTGATCGAGACCTCCGGCCTGGCGCTGCCGAAGCCGCTGGTGCAGGCCTTCAACTGGCCTGAGATCGCGACCCGCGTCACCGTCGACGGCGTCGTCGCTGTGGTCGATGGCCCCGCCGTGATGGCCGGCCGTTTCGCCGACGATCCGGAGGCCCTGGCCGCCCAACGCGCGGCCGACGATTCGCTCGACCACGACAACCCGCTCGAGGAGGTCTACGAGGATCAGCTGCTCTGCGCCGATCTCGTCGTGATGAACAAGAGCGACCTGATGAACGATGAGGAACGCAAGAGCGTCGCCTCCGAGATCGCTGCCACGGTCCAGCGCTCCGTCAAGGTGATCGCGACCGAGCATGGCAGGCTGTCGGCCTCCATTCTGCTCGGGCTTGGCGCGGCGGCGGAAGCCGATCTCGCGGCGCGGCCGTCGCATCATGACAACGAGGCCGAGCACGATCATGAGGACTTCGAGAGCTTCGTTCTCGACGTGCCCGCGCAGGCCTCACCGGATGTGCTCGTCGATCGCATTGCGGCCGCCGTCGATGCGCATGACGTGCTGCGCGTGAAAGGCTTCGTCGAAGTCGCCGGCAAGCCGCTGCGCCTCCTGGTGCAGGCTGTCGGCAACCGCATCCAGCATCAGTTCGAGCGCCCGTGGCGTGCGGGCGAGGCGCGGCAGGGACGGCTCGTGGTCATCGGCGAGCGCGGTCTCGACGCGGCTGCCATCAAGAGCCTGATCGCGGGCTAGGCGGGGGACATGCATCTCCTGGCGACCACAGGCGCTGATCTCGACGACCTCGAACAGGCCGTCGATCTCGCGCAGTCGCCGGCCGAGATCGTCGTGCTGTCGTTCTCCGACAGCGACCTGTCGGCGCTCGCAGCAGCGTGGACGGCGCATGCGGACGAACTGCCAAGCCTGCGCCTCGCCAGCCTGAAGCGGCTGAAGCACCCGATGTCGGTCGATTTCTATATCGAGCGTGTGATCACCGGCGCGCGCGCCGTCGTCGTGCGTTGCCTCGGTGGACTCGACTACTGGCGCTATGGAATGGAGCGGATCGCCGCGGTCTGCCTTAGCCGTCACATTCTGTTCGCGGCGTTGCCGGGCGACGATCGCGCCGACGACCGTCTTGATGCGCTCTCGACCCTGCCGCAGGAGACGACCTCGCGGCTGTATGGCTATCTCCACGAGGGCGGCGTCGGCAACACGCGCGAGGCGCTGCGCTATCTCGCGGTGCTGCTCGGAGGCGACGGAGCATTCGCGGAGCCGGTCGCCATCGGATCGATCGTCGGCTTCGTACCGGAGCGCGGCGCCGTCGCGGTTGACGATCTCTGCCGCCAGGATGATTCCCGAGCAGCCGCGCTGATCGTGTTCTATCGTGCGAGTCTGCTCGCCGCGGATACCGCTGCAATCGCCGCGCTGATGCAGGCAGTCGAGCGCGACGGGCTCGCTGCCTTGGCCGTCGCGGTGACGAGCCTGAAGGACCCGAGCATCCGCGACACGGTCGAGCGATTGGTCGCGGCGCGCCGTCCCGCCGTGGTGCTGAATGCCACCGCGTTCTCGGCGTTGCGCGACGATGGCTCGACCGTGCTGGATATGGCCGACGCGCCGGTGCTTCAGGTCATCCAGGCGCAGAGCACCGAGGAGGCATGGACGTCGTCGTCGCGCGGGCTGTCGCCGACCGACCTCGCCATGAACGTCGTGCTGCCGGAGCTGGACGGCCGGCTGCTGGCCCGCCCGATCGCGTTCAAGGGCGAGGCCGCGGTGGACGAGCGGCTGCAGTTCGGCGCGGTGCGCTACGTGCCGCAGCCCGATCGCATCGCCTATGTCGCGCGGCTCGCTGCGAATTGGGCGCGGCTGCGAGCGACACCGGCAGGCGAGCGCCGGATTGCATTGGTCCTGTCGGACTATCCGGCGCGCGGTGGCCGGCGCGGCTACGCCGTCGGTCTTGACACGCCCGCGAGCGCCGCCGCCATCGCAAGGCACCTGGCAGAAGCCAGATATGATCTCGGCGGCAATGCTCCCTCGGCGCAGCAGGTGGAAGCACTGCTGCGCGACGAGGCGGATGAGCTGATCGTGCTGCTCGCCGACTACCAGCGGGCGCTCGGCCGGCTGCCGGACGATCTGCAGCGCGGACTGCACGAGAGTTGGGGCGGGATCGATGCCGATCCGGCCTTCCGCGACGGCGCCTTTCGCTTTCCCGTGCTGCGCGCAGGAAGGCTCACGATCCTGCTGCAACCGGATCGCGGCAGCCGCGGCGATCGCAAGGTTGGCTATCACGACACCAGCGTGCCGCCGCGGCACGCTTTTGTCGCGCTCTACGCGCATCTGCGCGATGCCGAGCGCATCGACGCGCTGATCCATCTCGGCGCCCACGGCACGTTGGAATGGCTGCCCGGCAAGGCGCTGGCGCTGTCGAACGCGTGCTGGCCCGAGGCCGTGCTGGGTCCGCTGCCCGTGATCTACCCCTTCATCGTCAACAACCCCGGCGAGGCGATGCAGGCCAAGCGGCGGCTGTCGGCGCTGACGCTCGGGCATCTGACGCCGCCGCTGTCGCAGGCCGGCCTGCATGGTCCGCTGCTCGAGCTGGAGGGGCTGGTCGAGGAATATGCCGAGGCCGACGGGCTCGACAAACGCCGCCTGAAGCTTTTGGAAGACGAGATCGTCGCGCGCGCCTGGCAGAGCGGCCTGGCCGCCGATTGCGGACTGGACCGTACTATGAACGGGCGCGAGGCGATCGCGCAGCTCGACGCGCAGCTCTGTGACATCAAGGAGCTGACAGTGCGCGATCGCCTGCACGTGTTCGGGCAGGCGCCCGATGCCGCGGCGAGTGCTTTGCTCAGCGATGCGATCACCGCCGCGGGCAGCACGATCGACCGGGTCGAGATCGGCGGCCGCATCGCCGCCAGCGCGGCATCGGAGCAGAGCGCGCTGGTCGCGGCCCTCGACGGCCGCCGTGTGGCGGCAGGTCCGGCCGGCGCGCCCAGCCGCGGCCGGCTCGACGTGCTGCCGACGGGGCGCAATCTCACTGCGGTCGATCCGCGCGCGATCCCGACGCGCACGGCCGCGCTGGTCGGCGCGCGCGCCGCCGACGAGGTGATCCGGCGCTATCTTCAGGACCATGGCGACTATCCGCGCGCGCTGATGCTCGATCTCTGGGCGTCCGCCTCGCTGCGCACCGGCGGCGACGATCTCGCCCAGGCGATGGCCTATCTCGGCGTGCGTCCGCGCTGGGATCTCAATTCCAACCGCGTCACCGGCGTCGACGTGCTGCCACTCGCGATGCTCGATCGTCCGCGCATCGATGCGACGCTGCGGATCTCCGGGCTGTTTCGCGACCTGTTCGAAGCGCAGATCGCGCTGTTCGATCTCGCCGTGCAGAAGGTCGCGGCGCTCGACGAGGACGATGCCGATAATCCGCTGGCGGCGGCGCGGCGGCGCGGCGAAAGCCTCGCACGCGTGTTCGGCGGCGCGCCCGGCAGCTACGGCGCCGTGGCCGCCGATCTCGCGCTCGGCATGGCCTGGGAGACCCGGGCTGAGCTCGGCGAGGCTTATCTCGACGCCACCGGCTTCAGCTTCGGCGGCGCGCATGACGGCCTGTCGGCCGCCGAGACGTTTCGGGCCCGGGTCCGCGGCGCCGATGCGCTGGTGCATCCGCAGGACGATCGCGAGCGCGACCTGCTCGATGGCGAGGAGGTCGCCGACTTCGCCGGCGGCTTCGCCGCGGCGGCCGCCGCGCTCGGCGCCACGCCGGCGCTGCTGCATCTCGACACCAGCCGGCCCGAGGCGCCGAAGGCGCGCACCTTCAGCGAGGAGATCGCCCGCGTCGTGCGCGGCCGCCTCACCAATCCGCGCTGGATCTCGGGCATGCTCGGCCACGGCTACCGCGGTGTCGCCGAGATTGCGCAAGGAGTCGACGCGCTCTATGCCTTCGCGGCGACCTCGGACACCGTTCCCGAGCACCTGTTTGATCTGGCGCATGGGGCGCTCCTGCGCGACGAGGCAGTGTTGGACGCGATGATCGCGCGCAACCCGGCAGCGGTCGCGTCGATCGTGTCGCGCTTCGAGGATCTGCTGCGCCGGCAGCGCTGGGTGCCGCGCCGCAACGCTGTCGCTGACGAACTCGCGTCGGCCCGCGAGCGTCTGACCCAGAGGGAGAGTGTCTCGTGACCGCCGCCGAGATCAAGGGCTGGTGTCCGGGCGCGCGTCGGCCGATGCCGAGCGGCGACGGCCTCATCGTCCGCGTCCGGCCGCATGGCGGCGCGCTGCCGGTCGCGGCGCTGCATGCGCTGGCCGATGCCTCCAGGCGCTTCGGCAATGGCCAGATCGACCTGACCCGCCGCGCCAATCTGCAGATCCGAGGCGTCTCGCCGCAAACCTTGGCGCCGTTGTGGGACGTCATGGCCTCGCTCCAACTGCTCGACGACAGCGCCGAGCTGGAGGCGATCCGCAACATCGTCGTTAGTCCGCTTGCGGGACGGGACCCGGCGGAGGTTGCTGACATGCGCCCGATTGCGGCCGAGCTGGAGACTCTGCTGGCCACGGAGCCGGAACTGCAGGCGCTGCCGGCCAAGTTCAGCTTTGCGCTCGACGGCGGCGGCAGACTGCCGCTGTCCGGTCTCGCCGCGGACGTGCGTCTCGTCGCCTGTGGCCCTGCGGGCAGTAATCGTATCGCGATCGGACTTGCCGCCGCCGACGGCGTGACATGGCTCGGCACGACCGTGATGGCTGGCGCCGCAGCCAAGGCCGTGCATCTCGCGCGCCTGGTGCTGCAACTCGGCCCCACGCGTCGCGCCGCCACGCTGCCGCGTGCCGCGGTCGCGTCCATCAGCGCCGAACTCGGCCTCGATATCTCCGGCACTGTCCCCCCGGAGTCGCCGTCGCCATCGCAGCGCTGCGGGCTGATTGCGTTGACGGATGAGCTCAGCGCCACGGGAATAGGTGTGCCGTTCGGCCGTCTCGACAGCGACACGCTTGCGCATCTTGCAGAGATCCTCTCCGCCCATGCTGTCGGTGAGGTCCGACTGTCGCCGTGGCGCACGCTCTATGTCGCTGCCGGCCGCGCGGTGGCCGGGCAGATCGCCGCCGATGCGGCACGCCTCGGCCTGATCGTCGACGACGCAGATCCGATGATGCGGATCGATGCCTGTTCCGGCGTCGGCTGCTGTTCATCGACCGCGCTCGCCACGCGGCAGCATGCGCGCGTGCTCGCTGACGTGATGGCTCGCACCAGGTTTCAAGGCTCGCTGCATGTCTCCGGCTGCGCCAAGGGGTGCGCGCGCTCGGCGTCTGCCGACGTCGTGCTGATCGGCGAGGGCGACCACTATCGCATCGTGCGCAACGGCACCGTGAGAAGCGAGCCCTGCGGCATCGTCGATCCGGCTGATCTCGACCCGGGGGCGGTTGCGCTGTTCAAGGCAAGAGAGAAGGCCGATGTCTGACCTGCGCGACTACATCAAGGATGGCGCGGAGATCTATCGTCGCTCCTTCGCCACCATTCGCGCCGAAGCCGACCTGTCGCGCTTCCACGGATTGGAAGAGAAGATCGCCGTGCGCATCATCCATGCCTGCGGCATGGTCGAGATCACCTCGGATATCGAGATGTCGGATCAGTTCGCCGCCGCGGCGCGCGCCGCGCTCGATCGCGGGGCGCCGATCCTGTGCGATGCCAAGATGGTGGCGCAGGGCATCACGCGCGCGCGCCTTCCGGCCAGGAACGAGATCATCTGCACGCTCGATCACCCGCAGGTGCCGGCGCTGGCCGCAAAGCTCGGCACGACGCGTTCGGCCGCGGCGCTTGAGCTGTGGCGGCCGCATCTCGACGGCGCGCTGGTGGCGATCGGCAATGCGCCGACCTCGCTGTTTCATCTGCTCGACATGCTCGACCAGGACGCCCCGCGCCCTGCGGCCGTGATCGGCACGGCGGTCGGCTTTGTCGGCGCGCGCGAGTCGAAGGAGGCGCTCGCAGCCGATGGCCGCGTGCCCTATCTGATCGTCCGGGGACGCAAGGGCGGCAGCGCGATGGCGGTCGCGGCGGTGAACGCCATCGCGAGCGATGTCGAATGAGTCTGCTCGACACCATTGCCGGTACCGCCGAGGCCGGCACGCTGTATGGCGTCGGCGTCGGTCCCGGCGACGTGCGCTATTTGACCTTGCGCGCCGCCGGTCTGATCCGCTCCGTCGATGTGGTGGCGTTCTTCGCCAAGCGCGGCATGGAGGGCAATGCGCGCCGGATCGTGGCGCCGCTAATGGATGCTGCTCGGCACGAATTGCGCCTCGAATATCCGGTCACCGAGGAAGTGCCGGTTGCCGATCCCAGCTACCAGGCGCAGATCGGCGACTTCTATCACCGCGCCGCCGACAGCATCGCGGCGCATCTCGTGGCCGGCCGCTCGGTGGGGCTGCTGTCGGAGGGCGATCCCTTCTTCTACGGCTCGTTCATGCATATGTGGCGCCGCCTTGAGCAGGATCATCGCGTCGAGGTCGTACCTGGCGTGACCGGCATGTCCGGCTGCTGGACCAAGGCCAATGTCCCGATCACCTGGGGTGACGACATCCTCTCGGTGCTGCCGGGCACGCTGACCGAAGAGGTTCTTTGCGATCGACTGACGCGCTGCGAGGCCGCCGTGATCATGAAGGTCGGGCGCAACCTGACCAAGGTGAAGCGGGCGATTGCCGGCGCCGGGCTGCTCGACCGCGCCGTCTATGTCGAGCGCGGGACGATGGAGGCGGAGCGCGTGGCGCCGCTGGCGGAGATCGATCAGGATCGCGGGCCTTATTTCTCCATGATCCTGATCCCGGGGCAGGGGCGCCGGCTGTGACGGGAACGCTCACCATCGTCGGCGTCGGTCCCGGCCGGGCCGGGCTGATGACGCCTGCGGCATCTGCTGCGATCGCTGCGGCGAGCGATCTGATCGGCTACGGACCCTATCTCGATCGCGTCACGACGAGCCGTCCGGGCCAGATCCGCCACGCCAGCGACAATCGCGTCGAGCTCGATCGTGCGCGCCACGCGCTGACGCTCGCCAGTGAAGGCAGGCGGGTCGCGGTCGTATCCGGCGGCGATCCCGGCGTGTTCGCGATGGCGGCGGCGGTGTTCGAAGCGGTCGAGGCGGGACCGCGGGCCTGGCGTGATCTGGATATCCGCGTCGAGCCTGGTGTCACGGCGATGCTGGCCGCCGCAGCCGAAGTCGGCGCGCCGCTCGGCGGCGATTTCTGCGCGATCTCGCTGTCCGACAATCTCAAGAGCTGGACCACGATCAGGCGAAGACTGGAGGCGGCCGCCGCCGCCGACTTCGTCGTCGCGCTCTACAACCCGCTCTCCAAGGCGCGTCCGCATCAACTCGGCGAGGCGTTTGCAGTGCTGCGCCAGCTCAAGCCGCCATCGACCGTGGTCGTGATGGTCCGCGCCGCAGGGAGCGGCGATGTCAGCCGGATCATCACGACGCTCGGCGAGGTCGATCCTGCGAAAGCCGACATGCGCACGCTGGTCCTGATCGGATCGGCGGCGACACGCCTCATCGCGCGCGAGGGCAAGTCGCCCTTTGTCTACACGCTCCGCCGCGAAGTCGAGGGCGGCGCATGAGCGAGCTGATCCTCGAGCCAGCGCACGGCCGCAGTTGCGCTCTCCAGCGCAACGCCATGCGGCTTATCGGGCCGCGCGATCATCACCACGGGAATGCCGAGCCGGCGCGCCGCCGCGATCTTCGGGTAAGTCGCAACGCCGCCGGAATTTTTCGAGACGACGATGGCGATGCGCTCCTGGACCAGGAAGTCATGCTCTTTCGCAGCATCGAACGGGCCGCGGTCGGAGATGAAGCTGATGTCCGGCGGCAGCAGGATGTCGCCTGGCGGATCGATCGTGCGGGCGATGTAGTGATGCTGCGGAGCCGCGGCAAAGGCCGTCAGCTCCAGCCGGCCGAGGCTGAGGAACACGCGGACAGCAATTGCGCCGAGCGCTTCGGCCGCCGCCTCGGAACTGTCGACCTCGATCCAGCGGTCACCGTCTTCGCGCGGCCAGGCCGCGCGCCGGATCGACGCCAGCGGCTTCGCCAGCGCAGCGCAGGCCGCAACGACGTTGCGCGAGATCTGGTCGGCATAAGGGTGCGTCGCGTCGATCACCGCGTCGATCGCATGATCGCGCAGCCACGCCTCCAGACCGGCGGTGCCGCCGAAGCCGCCGATGCGTGTCGGCAGCGGCTGCGGCCGTGGCGAGACCGTGCGGCCGGCGAGCGAGAGCGTCGCCGCGAAGCGGCCGTCGTCCGCCAGCAGCCGCGCCAGCTCCGATGCTTCGGTCGTGCCGCCGAGAATGAGAACGCGCATGCGGGGCAGGGTCCATGGTAAATCCGGGCGCAACTTGCAACGCGGCGCGCTGGCTGTCCATCATCGGCCTCGGCGAGGATGGCGTCGAGGGGCTCTCGGCGCCCGCGCGTCGTCTCATTGCGCAGGCGGCCCTGGTTGTCGGCGGCGCGCGTCATCTGGAGCTCGCATCGCCCCTGATTGCTGGCGAGCGTCTGGCGTGGCCGAGCCCGCTCCATCTGGCCTTCGACCAGATCGCGGCGCGGCGAGGAGAGCCCGTGGCCGTGCTCGCCAGTGGTGACCCCTTCAACTACGGCGTCGGCAAGCAGCTGATGCAGCGCTTCCAGGCGGCTGACATGCTTTGCGTTCCGCAGCCTTCGGCGTTCAGCCTGGCGGCGGCGCGTCTTGGCTGGTCGCTGCAGGACACCGCCCAGGTGACGCTGCACGGCCGCCCGCTCGAAGGCATCATTCGCCATCTCGCGCCGGGCGCGCGTATTCTCGCGCTGGCCTGGGACGGTTCAACGCCCGCAAAGCTCGCCGCGCTGTTGACCTCGCGGAGGATGGGGCGCTCGCGCCTGACGGTGCTCGAGGCCATCGGCGGTCCGCACGAGCGGGTGCGAAGCGCGACGGCCAGCGCCTTTGACCTCTCGGACATCAACTCGTTGACGACGATCGCCTTGGAGGTGATTGCCGAGCCCGACGCGCCGGTGATCCCACTGACCTCGGGCCTCGCTGACGATCTGTTCGAACATGATGGCCAGCTCACCAAGCGCGATGTGCGTGCAGTCACGCTCTCGGCTCTTGCGCCGCAGCCAGGCGAGCTGCTGTGGGATGTGGGCCTGGGCTCCGGCTCGGTCGCGATCGAGTGGCTGCTGCGCCATGGCGCGCTGCGCGCGATCGGCATCGAGGCGCGGCAGGAGCGGGCCGACCGCGCGATGCGCAACGCGCTCGCGCTCGGTGCGCCCGACCTCAGGATCGTGCTGGGGCGCGCACCGGCGGTGCTCGCGGATATCGAGCCGCCGGACGCGATCTTCATCGGCGGCGGCATTTCGGAGCAGGGTGTGTTCGAGACGGCATGGGCGAAGCTGAAGCCGGGCGGCCGCCTCGTGGCCAACGTGATTTCGCTCGAAGGCGAGGCGCGGGTCACCGATCTGTTCGGCAGACACGGCGGCGATCTTGTCCGCATCGCCGTCTCGCGTATCGAGCCGGTCGGCCGCATGCATGGCTGGCGGCAGGCCATGCCGGTGACGCAGTGGCGGGTGACGAAGTCATGATCGCGCTCGGGATCGGCTGCCGCCGCGACGCAAGCGCCGATGCGATCGAGGCGGTGGTGGCTCAAGCTCTGACCGTTGCGCGGCTTTCGACCGGCGAGATCACCGTGATCGCAACGGCCACCGACAAACAGGACGAGCCCGGCATCATCGAGACCGCAAAGCGCCTGCAGCGGCCGCTGCTCGGCATTGTCGCGGCCGAGCTTTCGGCGGTCGCCGATCTCACGGTCACCCGCAGCGATCGCGTGCAGCGTCTCAAGGGCGTACCGTCGGTCGCGGAAACTGCGGCGCTCGCCGCGGCCGGCCGCAATGCGCGACTGATCCTGCCGCGGCTCGCTCATGCCTCCGCGACCTGCGCCATCGCGGAAGGTGAGGGCCCTGCGGAGCTGATGTCATGACGGTCCATTTCATCGGCGCCGGCCCTGGCGCGGCAGACCTAATCACCGTGCGCGGCCGCGATTTGATCGCGCGCTGTCCGGTCTGTCTCTATGCTGGCTCGCTGGTCCCGAAGGCGCTGCTCGATCATTGTCCGCCCGCCGCGCGCATCGTCGATACGGCGCCGCTGTCGCTCGACGAGATCATCGCCGAAATGGCGCGGGCGACGGAAGCCGGTCAAGACGTCGCGCGGCTGCATTCCGGTGATCTCTCGATCTGGAGCGCGCTCGGCGAGCAGCTGCGGCGGCTCGATGCCATGAACATCGCCTATACGATCACGCCCGGCGTACCCTCGTTCGCGGCGGCCGCAGCGGCGCTCGGGCGCGAGCTGACGCTGCCGGGGCTTGCGCAGTCCGTGGTGCTGACACGCACCTCCGGCCGCGCCTCGGCGATGCCGGAGACGGAGCAATTGTCGCTGTTCGCGCAGTCGCGCGCCACGCTCGCCATTCATCTGTCGATCCATGTTCTCGACAAAGTCGTCGACGAGCTACGCCCGCATTATGGCGACGATTGTCCGGTCGCGATCGTCTATCGCGCGAGCTGGCCGGATCAGCGCGTCGTGACCGGCACGCTTGCGACGATCGTGGACCAGGTCGCGACCGAAGCGATGGAGCGCACCGCGCTGATTCTCGTTGGTCGCGCGCTCGGCTCGGAGGATTTTCGTAACAGCGCGCTGTACGACGCCGACTATCAGCGGCGTTTCCGCGGGAGAGGCGAATGAGCCGGTCCGCTGCTCTGACCGACGAGCCGCCCGTCACGGTCGAACACGGCGACATCGAGCGCGATTCCCGTATGGCCGAGCGCACGATGCGCCGTCTGCCACGCCGCGTCCGCCACGATCGCTCCCGCGGGGAAGCCCGCACGCTCGGAGTCCTGCAACACCTGCAGCGCGGTGTTGGTGCTGCGCGCGCGCGCGACCAGTTCGTCGGGAGCGCCCGCCTTGTGCAGCGTCTCGGCCAGCCAGCCGAGATCGACCTCGCCCGCGCGCGAATGCAGGTCCAGGAGTCCCTGGCCGAGCTTGGTCATCTTGGCGAAGCCGCCGGCCAGGGTGACGCGCGCCACCGGGTGGTGGCGCAGATATTTCAGCATGCCGCCGGCGAAGTCGCCCATGTCGATCAGCGCGGCCTCCGGCAGGCCGAACAGCTGCTGCACGGCCTTCTCCGATGTGCTCCCGGTCGCGCCGGCGATGTGCGGCAGGCCGGCGGCACGGGCGACGTCGATGCCGCGATAGATCGAGTGGATCCACGCGGCGCAGCTGAAGGGCACGACGATGCCCGTGGTGCCCAGGATCGACAGCCCGCCGACGATGCCGAGCCGCGGGTTCAGCGTCTTCTTCGCCAGCTCCTCGCCGCCTGGGATCGAGATCTCGACGACGACATCCCGCGTGGCGCCGAGCGCACCGGCAGCCTCGTCGAGGGCTGCGATCATCATCTCGCGCGGCACCGGATTGATCGCCGGCTCACCCGGCGGCAGCGGCAGGCCCGGCCTCGTGACCGTGCCAACGCCGGGGCCGGCGCGGAACGTGACACCGGTGCCGGCAATGCCATGCTGCACCGTGGCCTTGACCAAGGCGCCATGCGTCACGTCGGGATCGTCGCCGGCATCCTTGATGACGCCGGCCGTGGCGCGCGTGCCGTCGCTCTCGTGCATCGCCACGGCGAAGCTGACGCGGCGTCCGCCGGGCAGGGCGATCTCGACCATGGCGGGACAGCTGCCGGTGATCAGCAGCTCATACGCCGCGCGCGCGGCGGCCGTGGCGCAGCTGCCGGTGGTCCAGCCACGCTTCAGCGGTCGGTTCGGCGCCTCGCTCGTTCCCGTCATCCCGCAGCGCATAGCACATTTCGTTGCGACGTGGCGGTGCTCCAGCCATGACCATCACGGCGCCAAGGGGGATCATCATCGCGGCGCCGCGCTCGGGCGCCGGCAAGACCACGGTGACGCTCGGACTGCTGCGGGCGCTGGCCCGGCGGGGCATGCGGGTGCAGCCGTTCAAATGCGGGCCCGACTACATCGACCTCGCCTTTCACACAGTGGCGGCGCGGCGCACGAGCTTCAATCTCGACGGCTGGGCGATGTCGGCGGCTCAGCTGCAGGGGCTCGTGTCCGCCGTCACCGCAGACGCTGACATCGCCGTCGTCGAGGGCGTCATGGGCCTGTTCGACGGCGCGCCGCAACCCGGCCGGGCGGGCCGGGGCTCGGCCGCTGATATCGCCGCGCTGCTCGGCTGGCCTGTCCTGCTCGTGCTCGACGTGAGCGGACAGACCGAGACGGCCGCGGCCATCGCGCTTGGCTGCGCGAAGTTCCGCGCCGACGTGCAGATTGCCGGCGTCATCCTGAACCGGGTCGCGAGCGAACGGCACCGCGCCCTGATCGATCCCGGCTTCAAGACCATCGGCCTCGATGTGCTCGGCGCGCTGGCCCGCAACGAGACGCTCACGCTGCCGGAGCGCCACCTCGGCCTGGTCCAGGCGCAGGAGATCACGGCGATCGAGAGCCATCTCGACAATCTCGCCGACCAGATCTCCCGATCGGTCGATCTGGACGCATTGTTGGCGCGCGCGCGCATTGGGCATAGCCGCGAGCAGGCCGGCGACGCCGGCTTCGGGATCCGGCCGCCGGGTCAGCGCATCGCGCTGGCCTCCGATGCCGCGTTCTCCTTCAGCTATCCACACCTGTTGCGACATTGGCGCGCTGCGGGCGCCGACATCGTGCCGTTCTCGCCGCTCAACGACGACGCGCCCGATGCGGCCGCCGATGCGGTGTGGCTGCCCGGCGGCTATCCCGAACTCCATGCCGGGCGACTTGCGGCCGCTCAGGCTTTTCTCGCCGGCCTCCGCGCGATGGCGGCGCGTGGTGTGCCGATCCATGGCGAGTGCGGTGGCTATATGACGCTCGGTGCGGGGCTCAAAGATGCAAAGGGTACGCGGCACGCGATGGCCGGATTGCTCGGGCTGGAAACATCGTTCGTCAGCCGCCGGCTCCATCTTGGCTACCGTCATGCCACCTTGCTGGCCGACTGTAGCCTCGGTGTGAAGGGAGCTTCCGTTCACGGTCACGAGTTCCACTACGCGACGATCCTGAGCGAAGCGGACGATCCGCTGATCGCCTGTCGAGACGCCTCGGGCCGAGCGATCGCCGAGCGTGGCTCGCGGCGCGGCTCCGTGACGGGATCGTTTCTGCATGTCCTGAGCGGAGAGGCCGCATGAGCTCTGCCAAGCAGGTGCCGCCGCAATTCGATGCCTCGTTCAGGGCGCGCTTCGCCGAGCTGGTTCGCTGGCGCCGCGACGTGCGCCGCTTCCGCAGCGATGCCGTATCCTCGGAACTGATCCAGCAGCTTCTGACCCTCGCATCCCATGCGCCGTCGGTGGGCTTCTGCCAGCCCTGGCGCTTCGTGCTGGTCGAAAGTGCGCAGCGGCGCGCAGCCGTCATCGCAAATTTTAAGCGCAGCAATGAGGCGGCACTGGCCGGCTATGACGGCGAGCGGCGTGCGCTGTATGCGAGCCTCAAGCTGGAGGGTCTCACACAGGCACCCGTGCATCTCGCGGTCTGTGCCGACGAGGGCGCTGCGACCGGTCATCGTCTCGGCCGCGTCTCGATGCCGGAAACGCTGCGCTATTCGGTGGTCGCGGCGATCCAGACCTTCTGGCTCGCCGCGCGCGCCGAGGGACTCGGTGTCGGCTGGGTGTCGATCGTCGATCCCGCGGCGCTGTGCCGGGATCTCGATTTGCCGCCGGAGTGGAGCCTGATCGCTTATCTCTGTATCGGTTGGCCGCAGGAGGAGCACGACGATCCCGAACTCGACCGTCACGGCTGGGAAACGCGGCTTGCGCCAAGCGTGCTTGCGCCGCTCCGGCGGTAGTCACGAGGCTCCGAGAGAGGCTGCAGGCGGGCGGTTCCGGCGCAGCGGGTCACGGCGATTGAAACCATGAGCCGCTCCGGAGGTTTGTTGACGGGCATCTCATCGGCGGACCTCGCATGGATCAAACATCTCGAAGCTTCAGCCACGGTTTGCGCGCCGTCGCAGAGAATGTCTGGATCGTCGATGCCGGGCGCATCAGCGCGGCCGGTCTGCCGCTCCCGATCCGCATGACCGTGATCCGCCTGTCGAGCGGAGATCTGCTGTTGCATTCGCCCACGCGCTATTCCCTCGCGCTGCGCGAGGAGCTGGAACGGCTCGGTCCGATCAAATATCTGCTCGCTCCGAACGTCGCGCATTGGATGTTCCTGCCGGACTGGCAGGCCGCGCTTCCTCACGTTCGCGTCTATGCGGCGCCCGGTCTTGCCGAGCGTCAGCAGGTGCGGCGCAGCCGCCTGCGCATCGATCGCGAGCTTACCGATGTCACCCCGGACGAATGGTCCGAAGATCTGCAGCTGGTCTTGGTCTCGGCCCCGTTCTTCACCGAGGTCGAAGTATTTCATCGGCCGAGCCGGACCCTGATCCTGACCGATCTCGTGCAGAATCTCGCGCCGGAGAGCTTGGGTCTCCTGTCGCGCCCGGCTGCGAAGCTGCTTGGCATCACGGCACCGGATGGCAAGGCGCCGGCCTATTTGCGGATGCTGTTGCGGCTGGGAGGTCGCGCCGTGCGCCTTGCTGCGGCGCGCCTGATCGCGCTGTCGCCTGAGCGAGTCATCTTCGCGCATGGTCGGTGGTTCGACAGCGGCGGGACGCAGCAACTGCGTCGCTCGCTCGGCTGGCTGATCGATGCCTCGCCGGAGGCGCGACGGCTGATGCGCGATCTGCGAGGAACCCGCGTCGTCGTTACCGGCGCCTCCAGCGGCATCGGCCGGGCAACGGCGCTCGCGCTTGCGCGGGAAGGGGCGAGCATCGTGCTCGCCGCGCGGCGCGAGGACGTGCTGAAGGATGTTGCCGCCGAATGCGAGACGCTCGGCGGACGCGCCCTGGCGGTCGGCACCGATGTGACCGACGCTGAGCAGGTCAAGCGGCTGGCCGAGCAGGCCGTGCAGACCTTCGGCGGCATCGACATCTGGATCAACAATGCCGGGACCGGGGTGTTCGGCGCCTATCAGGATGCCGATATCGCGCTTCACCGCAAGACGATCGAGGTCAATCTCCTTGGCACGATGAACGGCGCCTATGCGGTGCTGCCGATCTTCCTGCGGCAGCGACGGGGCACGTTGATCAACAACATCTCGCTGGGTGGCTGGGCGCCGACGCCGTTCGCAGCGGCCTACACGGCGAGCAAGTTCGGCTTGCGCGGCTTCTCGGCCAGTCTGCGCCAGGAGCTCGCGGCTCACAAGGACATTCACGTCTGCAGCGTGTTCCCTGCGATGGTGGATACGCCCGGCTTCGTTCATGGCGCCAACATGTCCGGCCGCAACCTCGACCCCGGTCCGCTGCTGTATCGGCCCGAGGACGTGGCAGAGACGTTCGTGCAGCTCATTCGCGCGCCGCGCGACGAGATCGCCGTCGGTTGGCCGGCCCGGCTCGGACAGGTCTCCTACGCCTTGGCGCGGCGGCCGACGGAGCGACTGATGAGCTCGGCCTTCCGCTTCCTGCTGTCGCGAGCCCACATGGCGCCGCGCAGTTCCGGAGCCGTGCTGGCTCCGATTGCAGCGGGCACGGCGGTGAGCGGCGGATGGCTCGGTCGCAAGAAGCTGCCGCCTGCGGGCCAGCTCAGCAAGATCGGTCTCGCGGTCGGGCTCGGCGGCCTGGCGTTGGTGATGATTGCACGGGGACGCCGCCCGCGCGCCACGCCGAGTGTCCGCTCGCATCACTGAACCGGAGGCTGCATGCTCGGCAAGCTCGATTGGTCGGCCATTCCGTTCGGCCAGCCCATTCCGCTCGCTGCCGCCGGGCTGGTGCTGGTCGCGATCCTCGGCATCCTCGGCTGGGTGTTCGCGAAGGGATACTTTCCCTATCTCTGGCGCGAATGGATCACCAGCGTCGATCACAAGCGGATCGGCGTCATGTACATCCTGCTGGCGTTCGTGATGCTGCTGCGTGGCGGGACTGATGCGATCATGATGCGGACGCAGCAGGCGGTCGCGTTCCATTCGAACGGCTATCTGCCGCCTGAGCACTACAACCAGATCTTCTCCGCCCACGGCACCATCATGATCTTCTTCGTGGCGATGCCGTTCGTGATCGGACTGATGAATCTGGTGGTGCCTTTGCAGCTCGGCGTCCGTGATGTCGCATTTCCGACGCTCAATTCGGTCGGCTTCTGGCTGACCGCGTCCGGCGCGCTGCTGGTCAATGTCTCGCTCGTGGTCGGCGAATTCGCGCGCACCGGCTGGCTGCCGTTTCCGCCGCTCTCCGAGATGACTTATTCGCCCGGCGTGGGCGTCGACTATTACATCTGGGCGCTGGAAATCTCCGGGATCGGAACGCTGGTCGCCGGCATCAACCTGGTCACGACCGTGCTCAAGCTGCGCACGAGGGGCATGAGCTATCTGCGCATGCCGATGTTCTGCTGGACCACGCTTGCCTCCAATCTTCTGATCGTCGCAGCCTTTCCGATCCTGACGGCGACGCTGACGATGCTTATGCTCGACCGCTATTTCGGTTTCCACTTCTTCACCAACGAGGCCGGCGGCAACAT
This sequence comes from Bradyrhizobium sp. HKCCYLRH3099, assembly GCF_051167855.1. Lineage (NCBI taxonomy): Bacteria > Pseudomonadati > Pseudomonadota > Alphaproteobacteria > Hyphomicrobiales > Nitrobacteraceae > Bradyrhizobium > Bradyrhizobium sp. HKCCYLRH3099. The sequence goes on along the minus strand of NZ_JBNPTW010000013.1, from coordinate 37,336 downwards.
GATGATGTTCATGAACCTGATCTGGGCCTGGGGCCATCCCGAGGTTTACATCCTGGTTCTGCCGGCCTTCGGCATCTATTCCGAGGTCGTCGCTACGTTCTCGAGCAAGTCGCTGTTCGGCTATCGCTCGATGGTGCTGGCGACGATGGCGATCTGCGTCGTCTCCTTCATGGTCTGGCTGCATCATTTCTTCACGATGGGGGCGGGGCCCAACGTGAACGCGATCTTCGGGATCGCCAGCATGATCATCGCGGTGCCCACGGGCGTGAAGATCTACAACTGGCTGTTCACGATGTACGGCGGCCGAGTGCGTTTTACGACCCCCATGCTGTGGTCCATCGGCTTCATGATCACCTTCATGATCGGTGGGCTGACGGGCGTGCTGGTCGCGGTGCCGCCGGCGGATTTTCTGCTGCACAACAGCCTGTTCCTGGTGGCGCATTTCCACAACGTGATCATCGGCGGGGTGCTGTTCGGCGTGTTCGCGGGCATCACCTACTGGTTTCCGAAGGCCTTTGGCTTCCGCCTCTACGAGAGCTGGGGCAAGGCGGCGTTCTGGTTCACGCTGATCGGTTTCTACGTCACGTTCATGCCGCTCTATGTGGTAGGACTGCTCGGCATGACCCGGCGCATGCAGCATTACGACGTCGCCGAATGGCGCCCCTGGCTGGCGGCGGCGACCGTCGGCACGGCGCTGCTCGCGATCGGCGTCATCCTCCAGATCCTCCAGCTCGTGTTCAGCATCCGCGACCGCGAATGGCTGCGCGATACGACCGGCGATCCCTGGGACGGCCGCTCGCTGGAATGGGCCACGTCCTCGCCGCCGCCGGTGTTCAACTTTGCGGTGCTCCCCAATGTGACGGGGCAGGATGCGTATTGGCGGATCAAGGAAAACACCAAGGACCAGCAGCTTCACACCAGGAAGACGGACTATCAGGACATCGAACTGCCGAAAAACTCTCCTACCGGGTTCGTCTGCGCGTTCTTCGCCACGGTCATGGGCTTTGCGCTGATCTGGCACATCTGGTGGATGGTCGCGCTCGGTGCAATGGGGGCGTTCGCGACGTTTGTCGTGTTCGCCTGGCGCGACCACGATGAGTACGTCATCCCGGCGGCCGAGGTGGCACGGATCGATCGGCACCTCATCGAAGCGCGACAGCGGCCGGCAGCAGCGGCCGAAGCGTGAAGAGGTCGTCCCGGTGCGAGCGGGTGGCCGATCGCACCGGGACGTGAACCATCACCAGCGATGGTGCGTGCGGATCACGCCATGGCCATGGCGGTGTCCGAAATGCCGGCCGCCGTGCCAGCCGTGATGATGGCCAAACCCGGGACCGCGGTAGTAGCCATAGCTGTGCCGCCAGGGGCGATGGTGGTTGTAGTAGCCATAGCTGCGATAGACCGGACGCGGGGCATAGCTGTAGCCATAGCCGCCATAATACGGGCGGTAGGAGCTCACCGGGTAGTAGCCGCCGCCGTAGCCGTAATACGGGGAACTCGCGTAGCGATAGCCGCCATAGCCGTAGGACGGGTAGGGCGCGTAGCCGTAGCTCGGTGCGGCGATCGCCGATCCGATCACGGCACCGGCCAGAAGCCCGGCTCCGATCGCCGCACCGCCGCCCCAGCCGCCGTGATGGTGCCAGCCGCGATAGCCGACCTGAACGGCGTGCGATGTCTCAGCCGGCTTTGCTGCCGCGGAGAGCGATGTCAGCGGCGCTGCGGAGGCCGATTGCAGGGTGGACAAAGAGATCGCGCCGGCGATGGCCAGGGTCGCGGCGGCCTTGAAAGTCATCATTCTGATTTCTCCCGTGGTGATGGGTCTTGCTCAATCCGAACGACAGAAGCTTGGTTTCAGTTCTCGCGGCGGACCGATTGTCGCGCCACGTTTGTCGTAGACGCGCCTGCAGCATCCGCCGGACATCTTGCTAGCGGCAGAGGTGACGGCGGCCATCCTTGCCGAGATAGGTGCCCGAGCGCGGGTCGTAGGACCGATAGCGTTGCGAGCAGGCAATCTCCGCGCGGCTCGCCTGCGCGCGGCTGTTGGCGATGGCACTGCCGAGCGTCGCGCTCGCGGCGACGGCGGCGCCCTTGGGTTCGTGATGGGGCCGGTAGCCGTATTGATAGCCGTGACGACGTCCGAGACCGGGGTGCCAGTCATGTCCGCCGCGCCAGTGCCGGTACGCGATGGTCTGAACTCCACCGGTCTCGGCGATTCCGGCTGCCGGGGCCGGATGAGTCGGCAGCATCGGCGCCGCGGTCGCGGATGTTGCGACGGACAGCGCGAGAGTTCCGACGGTCGCTGCGGCCGCAAGTTTTCGCAGGTTCATCTGCGTTGCTCCTTTCTGCGACCGAGATAGGAGAAGCCAGGTTTTGCCACAACGGCCCGCTCTGCGTCACCGCGTCGCCTCAATCGGTGGCACGACGTCGCATCGTTGCCATAAGGTCGCAGCGGCTCGACGAGCCGCTGCGATGTGTTGCTTGCGTCAACGCGGCGGAACGACGCCGTTGGTCGACGGGGTCCGCTCGTTGCGCATGCCGGGCGGGCTCGACGCGCCCTGGCCGCCACGCTCCACGTGGCTCGGACCACCGCCGCCGGCGGAGCTGCCCGAACCGGAGCCGGCGCCCGATGATCCCGCTGCACCGGCACCCGCGCCACCGGCCCCGCCCGAGCCGGCGCCGCCGGCTCCAGATCCGCCAGCGCCTGCTCCGCCGGCGCCAGAACCACCTGCGCCGGATCCGCCGGCGCCCGCTCCGGCACCGCCGGATCCTCCACCTGCGCCGCCGCCCGATCCGCCGCCACCGCCGCCGCCTTGCGCGAAGGCCGCACCGACCGAGCCGGCCGCGATCACGGTCGCGGCGAGCAGCGTGAGAATTGTCTTTCGCATTGTTGCGCTCCTTGAGGTTTCACCAACCACCAATCGAGCGCGTTACACCGCGTTCCTAATTCTCACGGGCGCAAAGGTGCGCCCCAGATCGCCTTCGTTCCGCGACGGAACAACCAGGCGCAACTAATCGATCAATGCGTCGAGCAGCGCGTCCGGACATTCCGCCATCATCGTATGTCCCGCACCCGGCAGCACGATCGTGCGCGACTGCGCGATCGCCGCGGCCAGCGCCTTGCCGGCCTTCACCGGCGTCATCATGTCCTTCTCGCCGAGGATGAGACGCGTCGGCACCGTGATCCTGGCCGCCGCTGCCAGCGCATCCTGATAGTTGTTGCAGGCGGAGAGATCGTTGAACAGCACGCCCGGCGCACAGCGCTCCAGCGTCGCCTGCGCGCCGCCATGCATCCACAGGCCGGGCGCGCGGCTGCCGCCGAGCTCGGCTGCAAAGCCGAGACCCCAGATCGAGACCATGTCGATCGCGCTGTGATCATTGGCTACCGCGGCCTTCAGCAGATCCGGCCCGACGGTCATCGCGGCTGCGGTGCCGATCAGACTCAGCGCCGAGACGCGATCCGGATGGCGCGCGGCGGCGTCGAGCGCGATCAGCGAGCCCATCGAGTGGCCGATCAGATGCGCCGGCTTCGCGTCCACCGCCTGCAACAGCGCGACGATCCAGTCAGCCATCGCGGCGATCGTCGGCAGCGCCGGGCCGGCGGAGCGGCCATGGCCGGGCAGGTCGGGGGCCAGCACGGCAAAGCCGTGATGGGCGAACCAGCGGCTGTGCAGCGCCCAGACCGAATGGTCGAAGCCGGCACCATGCACGAAGACGACGGCGGGGAGGGCGGCATCGAACGCGCGGCCGCCGGTCGCCACGAACACCTCGCGGTCCTGGATGGACAGTTGCATGGCTCACACCTTCTGCGAGGCGCGCAGCGCCTGTCCGAGATCGTCGATGATGTCAGAGGCCGCCTCGATGCCGACCGACAGCCGGATCAGCTCCTCGCCGATTCCCGCCGCCGCGAGCTGCGCCGCGTCCATCTGCTGATGCGTGGTGGAGGCCGGATGAATCACCAGCGTCTTGGCGTCGCCGACATTGGCGAGATGGCTGATCAGCTTCAGGCTCTCGATGAACTTGCGGCCCGCGGGGCGGCCGCCCTTGATGCCGAACGAGACAATCGAGCCGGCGCCGCGCGGCAAGAGCTCCCTGGCGAGCGCGTGGTCCGGATGCGTCTCCAGCGAGGGATGCAGCACCCAGTCGACGGCCTTGTTTGCGGTGAGCGCGGAAAGCACCGCGGCCGTGTTGGCGACATGGCGCTCCATGCGCAGATGCAGGGTCTCGACGCCCTGCAGCAGATGAAAGGCGTTGGTGGGCGACAGGCAGGCGCCGAAATCGCGCAGGCCCTCGGTGCGCGCGCGCATGATGAAGGCGGCGGTTCCGAACTGCTCGTCGAAGACGATGCCGTGATAGCCGGCATAGGGCTCGGTGAGCTGCGGAAACTTGCCCGACGCCCGCCAGTCGAAGCGGCCGCCATCGATGAGGGCGCCGCCGATCGCGATGCCATGGCCGCCGAGCCATTTGGTCGCCGAATGCATCACGATGTCCGCGCCTTGCGCGATCGGCTGGCTGAGATAGGGGGTGGCGAAGGTGTTGTCGATCAGCAGCGGGATGCCGGCGGCGTGCGCGATCGCCGAGACCTTGGGAATATCCAGCACCTCGAGGCCGGGATTGCCCAGCGTCTCGCCGATGACGAGGCGCGTGTTCGGCTTGATCGCGGCGCTGAAGCCATCGAGGTCGCGCGGCTTGACGAAGCTCGTGGTGATGCCGAACCGCGGCAGCGTGTGCGCCAGCAGGTTTATGGTGCCGCCATAGAGCGAGGACGAGGCGACGATGTGGTCGCCGGCATTGAGGATGGTGGCGATCGCCAGATGCAGCGCCGCCTGGCCGCTCGCGGTGCAGACCGCGCCGACGCCGCCTTCCAGCGCCGCAAGGCGCTCCTCGAGCACCGCCGTGGTCGGGTTGGAGATGCGGGTGTAGATGTGGCCGGCGCGTTCGAGATTGAACAGAGCTGCCGCGTGCTCGGTATCGTCGAACACGTAGGATGTGGTCTGATAGATCGGCACCGCACGGGCGCCGGTCGCGGGATCCGGATGCTGGCCCGCATGCAGGCTCAGTGTCTCGAAGGCAGGCGGTTTCGGCGGCGGCATGCGGATCTCGGCTCTCGTCTGACGATGGTCCCGCTTTCTGCCACAGATTTCACCGGGCGTCAGGGGCGGCGCATCACGCCGTCCCTGAACGCGTCGCGTCGTCAGCCGAAGCTCTTCGGGAACAGGCCCGCCGCGGCGATCTCGGCAATGGCGAGTCGCGGGCTCGGCTTCTCGCGGTCCTTGAGCCCGGCCGGAAGCTTCTCGCCGTCGCCCTTGCGTCCCACCGCGATCGCGATCTCCACGGCGAAGCCGTCGGGCACGCCGAGCGCGGTCTGCGCGGCGGCGACGTCGAAGCCGCTCATGCCGTGGGTGGCCCAGCCCGACAACGCGGCCTGGTTGGCGAAGTTGGCCCAGGCGGCGCCGGCATCGAAGGAATGCGTGCGGGTCGGCGCCGGCTCGGTCTTGCCGGCCGGAATGAAGGTTTTCTTGGAGATCACGTAGACCAGCGCGGCGGCGTGCTGCGCCCAGCCGCGGTTGAATTCGATCAGCGGCGCCAGGAAGGTGTCGAATTCAGCCGAGCCGCGCAGCGCGTAGAGGAAGCGCCAGGGCTGTGAATTATAGGAAGAGGGCGCCCAGCGCGCCGCCTCGATGAAGGTAAGCAGCGCGCTCTCCGGCAGCGCCTCGTCGGTGAAGCCGCGCGGCGACCAGCGGTCGACGAAGATGCGATGTGCCGGATGCTCGGTGGTGCGGTCGGTCGGCGCGGGAAGATGGGCAGTCACAGTCGTCTCCTTGCAGTCAGGCCCGCCGTCGGGCTGCGTGCGCCGCTTCGTTGCGGCGCACGGTTCCGTCGCATCTTTGGCTCACGGCGCCTTCGGAGTCCAGATCGCCAGCGCCGAGGTATCGACCTTCGCAGGAAGAACCCGCTCGGCGAGAAAAGCGTCGGCGATCTTCTGCTGCTCCGACAGGCCGGCCGGGGTCACGGCGCCGACCTGGTAGGAGCGGTGGCTGTTGGCCTCCTCGACGGTGGCCGCATCGATCCCCCAGAGCGCGGCGAGCTGGCCCGCCGCCGCGGCCGGATTGGCTTTCACCCATTTGCCGGTCTCGACGAGCTTGCCATAGATGACGTTGAGCGCATCGCCGTGTTTGGCGGCGTAGTCGGCGGAAGCGAGGTAGTAGCGCTTGTAGCTGGCGAGCCCGTCGCTGCCGTCGGCGAGCACGCGCGCGCCGGACTGGCGGATCGTGCTGGTCAGGAACGGATCCCAGGCGACCCAGGCGTCGACATTGTTGCTGACGAAGGCGGTGCGGCCGTCGGCCGGCGGCAGATAGGCCGGCGTGATGTCCTTGATGGACAGGCCCGCCTTGGCGAGCGCCGACAGCAGCAGATAATGACTGCCGGCGCCCTTGGTCACGGCAATCTTCTTGCCCTTGAGGTCGGCGAGAGTCTTCACCGGCGAGGCGGTCGCCACGAGGATCGCCTGTGCCGACGGCGACGCGGCTTCCTCCGCGACATAAGCGAGCTTGGCACCGGCAGCTTGCGCGAACACCGGAACGGTGTCGGCGACATCGGCGCCGACATCGATGCTGCCGATGTTGATGGCCTCCAGCAGCGGCAGGCCGCTGGAGAATTCGTGCCAGGAGATCTTGATGTCGAGCGGCGCCAGCGCCTTCTCCAGCTCGCCATTGGTCTTCAACAGCGCGATCAGGGTCGAGGATTTCTGGTAGCCGATGCGCAGCGTCTCGGCGGCTCCGGCCGGTGTGATCGTGAGCGCGCCGAGCAGGGCCACGCTGGCCGCCAGCAGGGCGCGACGGGCAAGCTGCCATGGCCGCGCGTGCGGAAGCCGGGGAGCGGAAGAGGGGATCATGTGCGGAAATCTCCTGACAGTCATCGATGCGGGTCTGATCGGATCAATCGCAGGATCGTTTATCCCTTGCAATTTTGCAGATCGGCCGGAATGGAGGCGAACATTCTTCATTCGATGCCAATGCGAGAAATCTGTTGCTGTTTCGCATCCCCAGGTAGCCGCTCGCAGCCTCGCGGCGTGCTTGGCGCCCGAGCTATGTCTGCCGTTCGTCCCTCTCGGAAGGAGAGGGCGCAGGGAAGGCCGGGCGTCGACTGACACCCATGGCCCACGTGCAACAAAAAAGCACGCGGCGGTCACCACAGGATCAGCCGGACATCCGGCCTTCCCTGCGCGATGGGCTTACGGCTTATACGCGATCTCCCCGGTGCGCCGGGCTTTCTGGCCACCGTTGCGCATGATGCTTGCGCATCAGCGCGTGATACTAGCGTCGGAGTATCAGGACCACGCGACTTCGCCGTCCGGCTCCCATCGTACGTCGGCGCGCTTGACGCACGCTGCGACGAGAACCGGCCACCGCATCCCACCCAACGCTTCGTGACGTTCGCGACAGCGCCCCTCGATCGGACGGGATGCGCGGATATGATCATGATTTCGGTAAAAAAGAAACAAGAATATTTTTCGCCGCGGGACTGGACAGGGCAAATCAGCTTGAGATTGCTGGGGATTATCGGGTGTTCGCGCATGCGGGTGCGGGAATGCTTGTCATGCCGTCGCCTCCCCACCGCTGCGCAATGCAGTGCCCTCTCCCACGAGCGGCGAGGGCGCAGTCATCGGCGACCGCGTTTGCTGCGGCCAGCGCGTAGGGCGGATTCGCCGAAGGCGTAATCCGCCGCTTTTGTCAGGACAACACGTTTGCTAGAATTCTGTCAGGCGCATTGCGCTCCACTCATCCGCCCTACGAGCTAGTCAAAAAAGCCGACGGAATAGACCATGCGCATCTTCTCGGACTCGATCGGCTTTGATGTGGGAGAAGCTCGGGACCTTCTTAGACAAGGTGAAGAGGAAGGCGCTGTTGCCTATTTGGAGCGGTTCATAGCAAAAGGCTCTATTCTGGCCATGATCGAGATGGCTGAGTATTTGCAAGATAGGGGCGACAGCTCTTCTAGTTTGCGCTGGATGGAAAAGGCCGAACGGACAATCCGCCCCGAGGACTTCGATTCGCTTCTCTATCTTTCGGGAGCTCTTCGGCGCGGACTTGGAGCCGGGACTGCCCGGGAGCGCTATTTTCGAGCTTTCGACTTGAAGGAGCGAGTGGCGGAAGCGGGTCATCTGGCGGCCATTCGGGAAATGATCGTAAACTACGCCCATGGCCTCAATGGTGCCGCAAAGGATCCAGAGCGGGCTATCTATTGGGTGAGGAAAGCTGCTGCGCTCAATGACGAAGAGGCGAAGCAAATTCTTCGCGAAGAAGGGATCTGAAAACGCGTAACCCGGAAAAGCGCGTAGGGCGGATCAGTACGACTGAGTCACAAAATCGCCCTACGAGCTCCCCGCCCTTTGTGGGGAGAGGTCGGATTGCGCAGCAATCCGGATGAGGGGCATGGCACATCCGTAGCCCCGATCGCGAGTCCATCGGACGGGTATGTCGATGTGAGACTTGCTGTGAATGATAGAGAGCAGGCCTCGGAAGGTGAGCCGGGTGCAGAGACGCAGCACCGTCCGCGTGGCTGCCCCTCACCCCAACCCTCTCCCCGTGAAGAACGGGGAGAGGGAGCACACCGCACGAGCCGAAATGGCGTGGATTGCGAGGTAGGAAGACGGCAAACGCGCGTTCCTACCTGGCAAACGATGTCGTTAAGCGGCGCTGCCACATCGGCGGCCTCAGGTGGCCCCGGCGGATGGCGAGGAGGAGAAGGATGACGCCAGCGGTGGTGCAGAACACCAGCGCGACCACCGAATGCTCCATGCCGAACGCGCCGCCGGTCAGCAGCTCCGGTCCTTCGATGGTGGCCTTCAGCAGGCCGGGATCGCTGACGGCGCCGGAGACAACGCCGGAGAAGACCGCCGACTGGAAGTAGTTCCACGCCATATGGAAGCCCATGCAGATCCATAGGCGGCGGGTCACGAGATAGGCCGCGGACAGGAGCAGCCCGGCCTCGATGCTGATGTAGATGGCACCGCCCAGCGTCGCCCCCGGGTTCGTCAGATGAAGGAGCCCGAACGCGAGCGATGAGACCAGGATTCCGACCCAGCTTCCGAACATGTCCTCGACCGATCGGAACAGGACGCCGCGGAACAGCAGCTCTTCGAACACGCCCGACTTGATCGCCATCGAAAGGTTGGGAAGCAGGAACAGCACGGGATTGAATCCCTCGACCTTGTAGATGCCGAGCAGCATCAGGACTGTTGCGCTCGCGGTGTAAAGGCCCGCGCCACACAGCGCGCCGATGGCCCATTCGCGGCCGAGTCCGGGCGTCGAAAGCTCGGTCGCCTCGCGTCGGTCGATGAATGTCTGATAGGCCACGTACACGCCGATCGCAGCAACACCCAGCACGATCTGGATGACCGCGTTCAGCACGGGTGACTCGTGGAATTGCTCGAGACGGGCCTGGGCCCATCCCATGAAGTAGAACAGGGCAGCTCCCAGGACGATGAGGCGGGTCAGCGGAAACTGCAGAATGCGCTGCCAGAGCGGCTGACCGGAAAGGCTGATATCCGTCATGTGAAAAACGTCTCCCCCAGATTTGAACCTGCTCGCTCCAGACGCGCCTCGCGGCGACAATGGCGACGACGTGGTCCGTCGTCTCCGCGCGCATGTCGGTGCTGCCGCACCGGCGTATCATCCCGCCAGATCCAACCGTCTGTCGGGTCTGACGGCCTCTCGGTATCGGTCTTTGCGGTCTTGCTTGGCAGGTGACCGCACGGAGAGCCCCGGCAAGCAGGGTGCCGCATCTTCTCTCTCATTTGATATGAGGCGCAGGGTCATGCCGCAATCCACTTTGCGACGCCGGGCCTGCTGGCGCGGCGTGTTTGCGGACGTTGGCTCGGTCATATGCTGCTTATCAGGCACTGACCCCCGGTGGATCCGCGGGGCGAGCCCGCGCCTGTCGGAGACGCGCCGGTTGCGGGACTACCTGGCCTTACGCCGCCCGGGCTTGTTTGCGGTGGTGAGGTACGCGCTGAACATGTCCGCCATCGCATCGGCATAGGCCGATATCTCGGCGCGGCTGCGGGGCGTCTCCGAGAAGTGCTTGCCGACTTGGGCGAGCGTCGTCTTGATCAAATCGGTGGCGCGCGCCCGCTCAGCCGGCTGGGCGTGTGGCAGCGCCTCGCGCATGAACGCCAGCATGGCGCGGCGGCCGCTCGCCTGGGCGGCTTTCGATTCCGGCGCATCGCGATACAGTGGCGCGGCGTCGTCGAGCGCGCCGCGAATGGCCGCCTCGTCGCATTCCGATTGCAGGAAGGCGTGGACCAGCGCGCGCAGCCGCACGAGCGGTGGACGGCTGGTGTCCTCGAGGAGGCCGGTGAGCAGCGCGGCCGTCTGCCGCCACTCGTCGCTCTGCAGCCGGAACAGGATCGCCGCCTTGTTGGGGAAGTACTGATACAGCGAGCCGACGCTGACGCCGGCCTTTTCGGCGACGCGGGCGGTGGTGAAACGCTGCGCGCCCTCGCTCGTCAAAATCTGAACAGCGGCCTGCAGAATGGCCGACACGAGATCCGCGGAGCGCGCCTGTTGCGGCTGTTTTCTCGCGGCAATCGAGGCTTTTCGAGCTGGCGCCATGACACGTTCCGGAATGCGATTAGCGAACGCGAATGATTAGTCGTATTTTGACGGGGAGGCAAACACCCACGCGAAACACGGAGATGATCATGATCACCCTCACCACCGGGCCCGTGGCGCCGCTGCTGGATCGCCTGCTGGCCGAGGCCGCGCGGCTGCGCCCGGAGACCAGCCCGGTCTTCGCCGGCATGGCCGAGCGCGGCGAAGAGCTGATGCGCAGCAAGTCCGGCCATGTCGAGCTCTACGCGCAACTGAAGGACTTTCCGCTGCCGGTCTCGCGTCACACCGGCACGCTGCTCTACATGCTGGCGCGCAGCTTCGCCGCGAAATCGATCGTCGAATTCGGCACCTCGTTCGGGATCTCGACGTTGTTCCTGGCCGCGGCGTTGCGCGACAATGGCGGCGGCCGGCTGATCACCACCGAGTTCGAAGCATCGAAGGTTGCGCGGGCCCGCGCCAACCTGGCCGAAGGCGGCTTGGCCGACCTTGTCGAGATCCGACAGGGCGATGCGTTGCAGACGCTGCGCGCCGATCTGCCGGAGACCATCGACCTGGTGCTGCTCGACGGCGCCAAGCCGCTGTATGGCGACATCCTTGCGCTGCTCGAGAGCCGGCTCAGCGCGGGCGCGTTCATCGTCGCCGACAACGCCGATTATTGTCCGGAGTATCTCGCTCATGTCCGCTCGCCGGCGAACGGCTATCTCTCGGTGCCGTTCGGCGACGAGGTCGAATTGTCGATGCGGATCGGGTGAGGGCAGGCGCGCATTGCCCGCATCAGCGCCGCGGCCGTGATCATCGGCGGCCGCCGGCGCTGGCGTCCGATCAACTGTGGCCGCGATTGGCAATGCCGATTCTCGAGCCGATCGCCGCGGTGTTCACACCGGTGGGACGAGAGCCTGGAAATGTGCGGCGATGTCGGCGCGGCGCGCGATCCAGACGCGGTCGCCGAGATCGGCGAGCCTGGCGAGAATTGTCTCGACGGCGGCGAACCGCGCCGGCCGGCCGGTGATGCGCAGGTGGAAGCCGATCGTCAGCAGCGAGGACGCGCCACGGCCGGCCTCGGCGAGCAGCGTGCGCAGCGCCGAGGCCACGTAGTTCGAGAAATCTTCGGGCTGCACGAAGCCGTTGGGATGGAAGAACTTCATGTCGTTGGTATCGAAGCCGTAGGGGAGCACGAGCAGCGGCCGGCCTGCCGCGCGGGTCCAATAGGGCAGGTCGTCATCGAGCGCATTGCAGTCATAGGCGAAGCCGAGCTCGGCCAGCAGGTCGCGCGTCCACGGGCTCTGGCTGCCGCGTGTCATGAAGCCCACGGGCCGCACGCCGGTCGCGGATGTGATGATGTCGCGCGTGCGCTCGATGTCGCGGCGCTCGGTGGCCGCGTCGGCATAGAGCGCGTGCGGCAGCCAGCGCCACCCATGCACGGCCGGCTCGTGGCCGCACTCGACCGCGACGCGCGCCAGATCGGGCACCCGCTCGACGGCGCGGCCGCACATCATCAGCGTCGCGCGCATGTCGCGCGCGGTGAAGGCGTCGAGGAAGCGCCACAGACCGACGCGCATCCCGTAATCGAACACCTGCTCCTGAACGAGGTCGCGCGCGCCGGACGGCAGCGTCGGCTGCACCTCGCCGTAGCGTTCGGTCTCGGCGTCCCCCTGTTCGACGGCGAGCTCGGCGCCTTCCTCGAAATTGATCACGAGCGATACCGCAAGGCGGGCGCCGTTGGGCCAGACGATGTCCGGGCGCTGCTGGCCATAGCCGCGGAGATCTCGGATGATGGTCATCTCTCGGGTGTCCCGAAGCTGCGGCTGACGCCGCCGAGCGCCTCGGCGCAGACGAGGCCAATCAGGGTGAGAACCACGATGACGCCGGAGACGGCGGCAACGCGGACGTCGAGGCTGCCTTCGAGGATCGCCCAGAGCTTGATCGGCAGCACCTCGGTGCGCGCGTCCGCCAGGAACAGCGAGATCGGCACGTTGTCGAACGAGGACAGAAACGCAACGAGGCTGCCTGCGACGATGCCGCGGCGGATCAGCGGCAAGGTGATGCGGCGGAAGGTGTACCAGCGGCTGGCCCCGAGGCTGAGCGAGCAGGTGACGAGCACCGGATCTAGCTCCTGGACGGCGGCCCCGACCATGCGGATCACGAACGGCACGCAGACGATGGTGTGGCCGAGCACCAGCGTGGAGAATGACAGCCGGATGCCGATGACATTGAAGACCAGCAGCAGCGACAGGCTGAAGGCCATCGCGGGCAGCACCATCGGCGACATGAACAGCGCGTCGAGCATGCGGGCGATCCGCAGCCTGCTGCGTGCGATGCCCAGCGCGGCGGCGCTGCCGAGCACGGCAGACAGCACCGTGGTGCAAAGCGCGACCTTCAGGCTGGTGAGCGCCGGCGCGAGGATCTCGGGGGAGCGCAGCAGCTCGACATACCAGCGCGTCGACCAGCTCGGTGGCGGAAATTTCAGCGTCATGCCCGAGGTGAGCGAGATGATGAGCACGACGAGGGTCGGGGCGAGCAGCAGCAGCGCGGAGGCGATCGCGATCACGGCGATCGACGCACCATAGATCCGGTCGGTCAGGTCACGCTGCATCGAGGCCTCGCGTCATCCGCCGCGCGGTCGCGCCGATGATTGCGACGACGCCGATCACCGCCGCGGTGAAAGCCAGCGACAGCGCCGCGGCGAACGGCCAGTCCTGAACGCCCATCGACTGCTGATAGATGTAGCTCGGCATCAGGATGATGCGGCCGCCGCCGACCAGTGTCTGCGTGATGAAGGCGGTCGCGGCCGCCGCGAACACCAGCAGGCCGCCCGCGACCGCGCCGGGCAGCGTCAGCGGCAGGATCACGGTGAAGAACACGCGGAAGCGGCCGGCGCCGAGGCCCTCGGCGGCCTTGGCGAGATTGCCGTCGAGCCGCAGCAGGCTGTTGATGATCGGCAGCGCCATCAGCGGCAACTGGATCTGGGTCAGCGCCAACACCAGGCCGCCCCAGCTGTAGAGCAGGCGGGCCGGGCTGTCCCACAGGCCGAGCGACAGCATCGTCGCATTGACGATGCCGTCGCGGCCGAGGATGACGATCCAGGCGAAGGTGCGGACCACGGTGCTGGTCAGCAGCGGCAGCAGGATCAGGAAGGTGAGAACGGTCCGGATCAGCGCGCCGCTGGCGAGGTAGACCAGCGCCAGCGGATAGGCGAGCACGAGCGAGCACAGCGCGACTTCGAGCCCCAGCATCACCGTGTCCGCCAGCACGCGCAGGCTGAACGGATCGGTGACGAAGCGCAGATACTGCACCGGCGACAGCTCGAGGAACTGCGGCGAGCGGTAGCAGCTGATCGCGAGCAGCGCGATCAGCGGCAGGACGAAGGCGCCGAGGAAGATCACAGCCAGCGGCAGCGCCGGCGCGAGTTCGCGGTGCGCAAGGAAGGAGCGCGACATCGGGACGGACGCCTAGATCTTGACGTCCTTGTTGAAGCGCGTGATCCACTCGCCGCGGAGCCCCTGGAACTTGGTCCAGTCCAGCAGCACGTTGCTCGCGATGAGATCGTCGACGCTCTTGGCGACCGACAGATTGGCGCCGGTCAGCGCGACGTTCTTGTTGGTCGGCATCATCACCCAGGGCGCGGCCTCCAGCCCCTTCTGCACCTCCGTCGACATCACGGTGTCGAGATAGTCGAGCACGAGCTTCGGATCCTGGTTGTTCTTCACGATCTGCGCGCTGGAGCGGATGATGACGGCGCCGGATTTCGGCTTGGCGAAGGCGACGTCGACGCCCTTGGCGGCGAGCAGCGCGACATTGTTCCAGTAGTTGAAGGCGATATCGATCTCGCCCTGCTGGAACAGCGCCGCCAGCGCGCCCGGCGAATTGGCGATGGCGCCGACATTGGGCAGCAGCTTCTTCATCGCCTCGAACGCCGGCTCCAGATTGGTCTCCGAGCCGCCGTTGAGCTTGGCGATCTCGACCATGAAGGCGGTGCCGAGGGAGGAGCCCATGCCGGTGATGCCGACGCGGCCCTTGTATTCCGGCTTCCACAGGTCTTCCCAGGAGGTTGGCGGCGTCGCGATCTTCTTCGGATTGTAGGCGATGCCGATCAGCTGCACCGTGACGACGGGGGCGTAGCCGTCGGGGTGACGGAACGCCTGCGGGATCTGCGCGAAGCTCTTCGACGTCTCGGCCGGGAATTTCTCGAGCACGCCGCTATTGATCGCCGGGATCAGCGGTCCCTCGTCGAACAGCACGACGTCGAACGGGGGAGCGTTGCGCGAGGCCTGGATCTTGCCGATCTGGTCGACGCCGAGCAGGGGCGTGAAGGCGACGTCGGCGCCGCTGCTCTTCTGGAAGGCGGGCCCGACGACGGCGCGGAACGCTTCGTCGAAGCTGCCGGGATAGGTGGTGGCGACGATCGAGCTGGCCGCGCGGGCGCGCGACGGCAGCATGAGATGGGGCGCCGCGAGTGCGGCAGCGCCGGTGGCGAGCAGGCGGCGGCGGGACAGGTTCATGGCGGGACTCCTCAGGCTGCAGCGATGGAAGGGGGCGGCGCGTCGAAGACGTGCACCTTGGCGGGGTCGGTGATCGTGAGCCACGCCGGCTGGCCCGGTCGTCCCGCCCAGGCGGCGCGGGACTGGCTGACCTTGATGGCTTCGCCCGCGGCGGTGGTGCATTCGATGACGCTGACCGCGCCAAGCGGCATCGCGACGCGGATCGTCACGGGAATCGCTCCGGGGCCGTCGTGATCGGACAGCGTCAGATTCTCAGGGCGCACCGAGACGGTGACGCCGCCATTGCCCGCGCGGCGCTCGGCCTGCGGCAGCACCAGCGCGCCGCCGGCGGCGAGCGTCACGACACCGGGCCGGTCGCCGAGGCTGCCCTTGAGGAAATTGGCGTGGCCGATGAAGCCGTTCACGAACGGGCTGGCGGGAGCATCATAGAGCGCGTCCGGCGTGTCGATCTGCTCGATGCGGCCCTTGTTGAGCACGACGATGCGATCGGCCATCGACAGCGCCTCCTCCTGATCGTGCGTCACCAGGATCGAGGTGACGCCGCAGCTCTTGAGCAGGCTCTTGATCTCGATCTGCATGTCGAGCCGGAGATTCTTGTCGAGCGCCGAGAACGGCTCGTCGAGCAGCACCAGCACCGGATCGATCGCGAGCGCGCGCGCCAGCGCGACGCGCTGCTGCTGGCCGCCGGACAGTTGGCGCGGGAAGCGGCCGGCGAAGCCCGACATCTGCACGCGCGCCAGCATCTCGCCGACGCGGCGCGTCACCAGCGCGCCGGGCACCTTCCGCGCGCGCAGGCCATAGGCGACGTTCTCGGCGACGGTGAGGTGGGGAAACAGCGCGTAGTTCTGGAACACCATGCCGATGCGCCGCCGATTGGCGGGGGTGTGATCGACCCGCACGCCGTCGAAGCTGACGGCGCCGCGGCTCGGCTGCAGGAAGCCGGCGATGATCTGCAGCAAGGTGGTCTTGCCGCAGCCGGACGGACCGAGCAGGGCGATCAGCTCACCCGGCGCGACGGCGAGATCGATGGTGTCGAGCGCCACCGTCGTACCGAACCGGTGGCCGATGCCGCGGAGCGCCAGCGCACAGCCGCGCGCCTGCGGGGGCGACGTCACATTCTGCATCATCATTGCGGGATCGGGCACGCGCATCTCCATTGCCGGGGGATGTCAGCAAGCGGCGTGCCAGTGATGGCGTTTATTCAAGCTCATGAAAGTGCGGGGGTATTTTTATGGCGCCAAAAATTGGCGCCAATTTATTGGTGAGATTGGTGACAAAACATGCGTCCTGTGGTGCAAGAAGCGGCAGCCGGGATGTTTTCAATTCCGCGCTCATTCGCTAGATGAAGAGCATGACAAGGACTCGCGCCAAAGCCCGCGCCGGGAAGCGGCCGCCCGCAGCCGCGAAGCGGCGCCCTGCGGCCAAGCCGGAGCCCGAGGCGATCGATCCGCGCAGCATGGACGACGATCCCGTCGTGCAGGGCATTCTCACGGCGATCAGCCAGAAGCGGCTCAAGCCGGGCACCAAGCTCGGCGAGGACCGGCTGGCGCACGCCCTCGGCACCACGCGCATCCATGTCCGCCAGGCGCTGGCGCATCTCGCCTCGCGCAAGATCGTCGTGCAGTTTCCCAATCGCGGCGCCTTCGTCTCGCGGCCGACCTGGCAAGAGGCGCGCGAGATGTTCGCCGCGCGCCGCGTCATCGAGGCGGCGACGGTGGCGGCCGCGATCGACCGGCTCGACAAGCAGGGCAAGGCGCTCTTGAAGGCGCACATGGCGCGCGAAGCGGCCGACGATCGCTCCGACCGCTGGGCCTCGCTGTCGCTGACGGCCGATTTCCACATCCTGATCGCCCGATTGGCCGGCAACCACGTGCTGCTCGACATGGCGCGCGAGCTGATGCTGCGGACGTCGCTGGCGATCGCGACCTTCGAGCAGCCGGGCGAGCCGGACTGCTCGCCGGATTCCCATCCCGACATCGGTGATTTGGTGCTGGCCCGCGACAAGGCGGCGGCGGTCGCGGCCATGACGCATCACCTCGAGGACATCGAGCGCCGCATCCAGCCGCGCGACGGCGAGGGGGACATGGACGAGCTGACTGCGATCTTCAGGGATCTCGGCGTGGCTGCTGTGCGCCATGACGACTGAACTCGTGACATGGCCTCTACCGCGCATCCTGCTGATCAATCCGAACAGCTCGGCGGCGACCACCGCGATGATGGTGTCGATTGCGCGTGCGTGCTGCACCGGCCGGGCCGAATTGGTCGGCGCGACCGCGACGCGGGCCCCGAGCATGATCGTCGATGCCGAGGCCCTGACTGCCTCGGCCGCTGAAGTCGTCGAGATCGCGCAGCGACAGCTCGATGGGTGTGACGGCATCATCGTCGCCGCTTACGGTGATCCCGGTGCCGCCGCGATCCGCGCCGCGCTGACCGTGCCGGTGGTCGGCATCGGCGAGGCGTCGATGCGGGAGGCGGCGCTGGGCGGCCGGCGCTTCGGGATCGCCACCGTGACGCCGGCCCTGGTCGCGAGCATCGCGGCGCTGGCCGAGGGCATCGGGTTGTCGGCGCAGTTCACCGGAACGCGCCTCACGCCGGGCGACCCCGCCGCACTTGCCGCCGATCCCGCGCGGCTTGCTGCCGCCCTGGCCGAGGCCGTGCGCGCCTGTATCGAACAGGATGGCGCCGAGGCCGTCATCATCGGCGGCGGGCCGCTCGCCCAGGCCGCCGATCAGCTGCAGCCGCAATTCGCCGTGCCGATCATCAAGCCGATCGCGGCGGCCGTGACGCAGCTGCTGGCGACGCTCGGCGTCTGAACGCCTGCATATCATTCCAAGCGACGCGCCGCGCGCTGGCTCGCGCGCGGGCAGGGCGCGGCTTACAATTTCGGCATGAGTAATAAATTTTACGCTTTTAAGATTATGCGTAATGAAACAGATTTCTCCGCGCCGGTGACCATCCAACGAATGCCCGCGATGCGGCGCGTTCATGCGAGGAGGAGCCAACGTGACGACAGCGGGTTTCATCGAGGCCCATGGCCTCTGGAGCGACGAGCAGAAGGCGGCCGCGGGCGAGGCGCTGGCGGCCGTCAAGGAAAAGGGCCTGCGCTGCATCCGCGTGTCGGTCGCCGATCCGCAAGGCAAGCTGCGCAGCAAGACGCTGATGCCGGGGCCGTTTCATGCGGCGCTGAAGAACGGCATCGAGTTCACCAACGCGCAATACGGCTTCGATTCAGCCGAGGGCATCGCCTACAATCCTTTCATGGACGGCGGCGGCTTCGGCATGGCCGAGATGGCGGGCTTTGCCAACGTCATCCTGGTGCCCGATCCCACGACCTTCCGCGTGCTGCCGTGGTCGCCCGGCACCGGCTGGGTGCTCGGCGATCTCTATTTCCGCGACGGCCGCCCGGTGCCGTTCGATGCGCGCCATAAGCTGAAGGCCGCGCTCGCCGAACTGACGCGCGAGAAATACACCTTCATCACCGGCCTCGAGATCGAGTTCTACGTCACCAAGGTGCTCGATCCTAAGCTCGCGCCCGAGGACATGGGCACGCTCGGCGTGCCGCCGACGCCGCCGCAGGTCGAGGCTGCCGCCCGCGGCTTCTCCTACCAGGTCGAGGACAATCTCGACCGCATGGACGACTTCATCTGCACGCTCGCCGACCATTGCGTGGCGCTCAATCTGCCGCTGCGCACGATGGAGAACGAGATGGGCCCGGGCCAGCTCGAATTCACCTTCGACGTCCAGACGGGCCTGAAGACCGCGGACACGATGTCGCTGTTCCGCTCGATGGTGAAGCAGGTCGCGACCCGCATGGGGCTGCATGCGACCTTCATGACGCGGCCGGGTCTGCCGAACTACGTGGCCAGCGGCTGGCATCTGCATCAGAGCCTCGCCACCGCCGACGGCCGCAACGCCTTCGCCTCGGAGCCTGGCTCGGGCGAGCTGCTCTCCGACGTCGGCCGCCACTTCGTCGGCGGCCTGCTCGAGCACGCCGCGGCCGCCTCGGTGTTCACGACGCCGACCGTCAATGGCTATCGCCGCCGCAAGCCGAACTCGCTGGCGCCGGACCGTGCCACCTGGGGCTACGACAACCGCGCGGCGATGATCCGGGTGCAGGGCATGCCGGGCGAGCCATCGGCGCATATCGAGAACCGCATCGGCGAGCCCGGCGCCAATCCGTATCTGTACATCGCCTCGCAGGCGCTGGCGGGCCTCGACGGCCTGCGCCGCAAGCTCGATCCGGGTCCCTTGGAAACCAGCCCCTATACGGCCACCCACCGGCCGCTGCTGCCGACCAATCTGATGGAGGCGCTCGAGGCGCTCAAGACGAGCACGTATTTCCGCAGCCAACTAAGTGATGTCTTCGTCGACTGGCTGCTCGGGATGAAGCAGAGCGAGGTGAACCGCTTCCTTGCTGCCGAGCCGAACTGGCAGGCGACGCCGGACGACGTCACCGCCTGGGAGCACCGCGAGTATTTCACGCGCTACTGACCGTGGCGCAGGGCGCTGGCCGCAGAGGCGCGGCGTCCTGCGCGGGGAGATTGCATGACCCATCGAGCTGATCTGCCGTTCGAGGAGCTGGTGCAGGAGCATCGCGTGCACCGCTCGCTGTACACGGACGAGGCCATCTTCGCCGAGGAGATGAACCGCGTCTTTGGTAGCACCTGGACCTTCCTCGCCCATGAGAGCGAGCTGCCGGCGCCGCACAGCTTCGTGCGCCGCAAGCTCGGCCTCCGACCCGTGATCGTCAGCCGCGACCGCGACGGCGCGCTGCATGTGCTGCTCAACCGCTGCACCCATCGCGGCGCCACCGTGTGTCGCCAGGACGAGGGCACCGCGCGGCGATTCACCTGTCCCTATCACAACTGGTCGTTCGACAGCGCCGGCGCGCTGGTCGGCGTGCCTATCGAGGAGGGCTACGGGCCGGGCTTCGACAAGGCCGAACTCGGCCTCGGCCGCGCGCGGGTCGCGAGCTATCGCGGCTTCATCTTCGCGACATTGAATCCGGAGATGCCGGATCTCGTCACGCATCTCGGTCCCGCCGCGCAGCTGATCGACGAATGGCTCGACCGCTGGCCGGGCGCCACGCTGAAACTGCAGCGCGGCACCCATCGCATGATCTGCCTCGGCAACTGGAAGCTGGTCTACGACAATTCCGCCGACGGCTATCATCCCGGCTTCTCGCACATGTCGCTGCTGCGCATGCGCAAGGATCGCTACGGTGCCGGCGTCGACATGCAGTGGACGATCGGCAATGTCGATCACGGTTTGCAGACGGTCGCCGATGTCGGCAACGGCCACACCTTCATCGACCAGCGCGCCGAGATCACGCGCTATTGGGAGCAGGCGGCGCCGATGCCCGGCGAGACCCGCTATGAGCAGGCGATCCGCGCCAAGCTCGGCGCCAAAGCCGATGCCGCGCTCGACGTCGTGATGGGCTCGGGCATGAACCTCAACATCTTCCCGAACCTCCTGATCATCGGCAACCAGATCCAGGTGATCGAGCCGCAGAAGGTCGATCTCACGCATCTCACATGGTACGCGACCGCGCTCGAGGCGCCCGATCTGCCCGACGAGGTCAACGCGCTCAGGATGCGGCTGCAGGAGGATTTCCCGAGCTTCGGCGAGCCCGACGATCTCGCCAATTTCGAGGAGTGCCAGGCCGGCCTGTCGATCCCCGAGATGGAATGGGTGCTGACCAACCGACATCTCGGCACCGGCAAGGAATATATCGGCCCGAAGGGCATGCTCACGGGGCCGGTGACCGACGATCTGCCGCTGCGCGCGTTCTGGCGCGAGTGGAAGCGCCTGATGACGTCAACGACACGATTGGCCGCCGCATGACCCCGCTCGATCTCAACATGGATGACGGCTTCACGCTCAAGGACATCCTGCGCGACAGCCTGGAATCGACCTATGTCGACGATGACTATTACGCGCGGCTGCGCGCCGATCTCGGCGAATGGCAGGCGATCGGCACGCCGCTCACCGAGGCCGAGCGGCAGCGCTACGAGGCGCTGATCCTGCACGAGCACTGGCTGCTCGACCGCCGCGCCTTCGAGCGCTGGTATCAGCTGTACACGCGGCAGTGTTTGTACTGGGTGCCGGCGGCCGGTGGCATGCCGGATGCGGCGCGCGGCGATCCGCAGCGCCAGGTGACGATCGCGTTCGATGATCGCCGGCGGATGGGCGACCGCATCGTCTGGCTGCGCACCGGCGTGGCCTCGTCGCAGCTGCCGCCATCCTATACCAGCCATCTCAATTCAGGCTTCGTACGGGTTACGAGCGCCGCGGGCGACGAGGTCAAGATCCGCTCGCAATTCATCGTCCATGAGATGCGGGCAGGTCATACCGTGCGGACCCTCACAGGCTGGATGGGCCACGTGCTCAAGGAGGAGGACGGCCGGCTCAAGATCGACCGCAAGCTCGTGGCGCTGCTCGACGCCGCGAGAAGCCAGCACAACATGACCTTCCTGCTCTGAGGCGCTCGCTTTTGCGGATCGGCTTTTCATGCTAGCTGCGTGGTGATGATGATCACCATGCTCCTCCAATCGCGGGTCAGCCTGTCGTGAGCGCGCCGGTCCCGAGCGACGGCACGGTCGCCGAGCGCATCCGCGTGGTGCGCAACCATCTGGCGCCCGCCGAGCTCGCGGTCGCCAAGGTGATCCTGGAGAACTATCCGACCGGAGGCCTGGTGCCGATCGTGCAACTGGCGACCGCCGCCGAGGTCAGCGCGCCCACGGTGCTGCGGCTGGTCGGCAAGCTCGGCTTCGACGGCTACGGCGCGTTTCATGAAACTTTGCGCGCCGAAATCCACCAGCGCATCTTCTCGCCCGTCGATGCCTATCCCGATGCGAAGCGGCAGCCGGCCGCAGAGACGCCGGCGGCGCGCGCGCAGGCCGCCTATGTCGACTGCATCCGCTCGACCTTCTCGCATCTCGATGCGAAGGAGCTGAAGGCGGCGGTGACGGCGCTCGCCGACGTCTCGCGGCCGGTGCTGGTGATGGGCGGCCGCATCAGCGCCATCCTGGCGACGCAGCTTGCGACCTATCTCTCGATGCTGCGCAAGGATGTCGTCCACATCGCCTCCGATGGGACGGAGCGCATCTCCGCCCTGGTCGATCTCAGGCCGAAGACGGTCGTGGTGCTGTTCGATTTCCGCCACTACCAGCAGAGCACGCTCGATTGGGGCCTTGAGGCGGCCAAGCGCCGCGCGCATCTGATCCTGGTGACCGATCAATATCTGTCGCCGCTCGCCTCGCATGCGACGACCTTGCTGACCAGCAGCACCAGGGGGCTCGAGCCGTTCGATTCGATGGCCGGCGGCTTCGCGCTCACCGAGCTCCTGATCTCCGAGGTCGCGCGCGCGCTCGGCAGCCCCGCGCGCAAGCGGCTCGGCGAATTCCTGGCGCTGCAGCAGGCCGACGAGCAGGGCTCGCCGGGCATGACGCCGATCCAGAAGGGGCTGCGCGAAAAGTAGCTCACGCTGAGTGGGGCGCGCCTTCCGCATGACCTTCCGCTCGAAAGGCGCTGAAGGTCTACACTGTCATGGCCGGGCTTGCCCCGGCCATCCACGTCCGCGTGTGCGGCACGACGTGGATGCCCGGGACGAGCCCGGGCATGACGAATAACTCATGCTAGATCGAATGCGGCGAGAGCCAGAGATTCACATCCCCGTGCTGCGGCCATTTACGGCCGATAGCCCGCCGCCGGATGGGGCGCGGCGAGCCGCGCGCGGCCGAACATCTTTTCGCGCAAGGTGCCCGGCTGGTACGCCTTCTTGTAGCGGCCGCGCCTGGTCAATTCCGGCACCAGCAGGTCGGCGACATCGGCAAAGCTCTCCGGCGACAACGCAAAGGCGAGGTTGAGGCCGTCGACACCGGTCTGCTCGACCCAGCTCTCGATGAGGTCTGCAACCTTCCCCGGCGAGCCGACGAACACCGGGCCGATGCCGCCGATGCCGATATGCTCGGCGACCTCGCGCACGGTCCACACGCGGTCTGGATCGGCGCGGGTGACGTTGTCCATCGCGCTGCGGCCGGCGTCGTTGAGGACGTGGCGGACCTGCTGATCGAGCTCGTAGGTCGAGAAGTCGACGCCGGTCCAGCCGGACATCAAGGTGAGCGAGGCCTCGTGGTCGATGTAGCGGCGATAGTCGGCGAACTTGGCCTCGGCCTCTGCATCGGTCTCGCCGAGCACGACGGTCGCGATGCTGAAGATCACGATGTCGCCCGCCGCGCGGCCGGCCTCGACCGCGGCCTGGCGGATCGCCGCGACGCGCGGCGCGATGATCTTGGCCGATGGGCCCGACATGAACACGCATTCGGCGTGGCGGCCTGCGAACACGCGGCCGCGTGGCGAGGTGCCGGCCTGGTACAGCACCGGCGTCCGTTGCGGCGACGGCTCGGACAGATGGATGGCGTCGAGCTGGTAGTTCTCGCCCTGATGGCTGACGCGGTGGACTTTCGCCGGATCGGTGAAGATGCCGCTGGCACGATCGCGCTTCACGGCATCGTCTTCCCAGCTGCCTTCCCACAGCTTGTAGACCACCTCCATGTATTCGTCGGCGATGTCGTAGCGATCATCGTGGCCGGTCTGGCGCTGCTTGCCCATGCCGCGCGCGGCGCTGTCGAGGTAGCCGGTGACGATGTTCCAGCCGATGCGGCCCTCGGTGAGATGATCGAGCGTCGACATCCGCCGCGCGAACGGGTAGGGCGGCTCGTAGGACAAAGTGCAGGTGACGCCGAAGCCGAGATGCTCCGTCACGGCGGCCATCGCCGAGATCAGCATCATGGGGTCGTTGACCGGCACCTGGATGGCGTGGCGCAGCGCGGCGTCCGGATTGCCGCCATAGACGTCGTAGACGCCGAGCACATCGGCGAGAAACAGCCCGTCGAACCGGCCGCGCTCCAAGGTCTTGGCGAGGTCGAGCCAATAGGGCAAGCGGTTGTAATCGGAGGAGCGGTCACGCGGATGTCGCCACAGGCCGGGCGACTGGTGCCCGACGCAGTTCATCGCAAACGCATTCAACCGGATGTCCGCAGCCATGATGTCCCTCGATCGTGTGGTGCCGACAGATGGCACGCTTCGGCCGATGTTTTCAATTGCGCGTGAGCGCACGGCCGCTTGCGGCGCGCGCAGGCTGGGCTATGGTCGCGATGTGATCAAGCGCGCTGCGAAGCAATGATGGCGCGCGACGGGCGAAGGCCCGGATGTGGGGAGAGGACGAGACTGATGCAGATCCGGATGGCGGCGCTGGCCGCGGTCTTGCTGACGGGGTCAGCAATGTCATGCGCCCATGCCGAGGATTTCAAGGCGAGCTGTGCGGCGCTGGCGCAGGGCTTTTCCGGCAGCGGCCGCATTGTGACGGTGGAGTTCGTCGCGGCCGGCGGCGTCCAACTGGCGCCGCCGGCCCCTGCGGGGGTCACCAGCCCGGCGCCGGATCATTGCCTGATCCGTGGCAAGATTAACGAGCGCACGGGGATCGATGGCAAGCCCTACGCTGTTGGCTACGAGCTGCGATTGCCCGCGACGTGGAATGGCAAGTTCGTCTTCCAGGGCGGCGGCGGCGTCGACGGCGTGCTGCGGCCGGCGCTCGGCCTGTTGACCGGCACCACGCCGCCGAACGCGCTCTCCAACGGCTATGTCGCGGCCTCGACGGACGCCGGCCATCTCGAGGAGCCCGGTCCGCTCGGGCCGTATCTGTTCGGCCTCGATCCGCAGGCGCGGCGCGACAAGGGCTACAGCTCGATTCCGCCGGTGGCGGCCGCCGCCAAGGCGGCGAGCGAGAAGCTCTACGGCAACGCGCCGCGCCGCTCCTACTTCGCCGGCTGCTCCAATGGCGGACGGCAGGCGATGGCGGTGACGCAGCGCTTTCCCGAGCTGTTCGACGGCGTCATCGCCGGGGCGCCGGCCTATCGCGTGCCACTCGCCGGAATCGACGTGATCGCGCAGGAGCAGCTGCTGCTAGCGATCGCGCCGCCCGGGCCCGACGGCAAGGCCGATGTCGGCAGCGCGCTCACCGACGAGGATCTGAAGCTGGTCGCCGATGGCGTGACCGAGGCGTGCGATGGCGCCGACGGTGCCAAGGACGGCATGGTGCAGGACGTCATGGCCTGCCGCTTCGATGCGGCGGTGCTGGCCTGCAAGGACGGGCAGAACGCGCAGTGCCTGTCGCCGCCCAAGCTGAAGGCCGTCAAGCTGATGTTCGACGGCATCCGCAATGCCATGGGCGGGTTGATCTATGCGCGCTGGCCCTACGATCCCGGCCTCGCCGCGCCGGGCTGGCGGGCCTGGAAGCTCGGGACGCCGAAGGCCAGCCCGCCGAACGCGCGCAATCTCACGCTCATTCCCGGCGGCGTCGCCTATGACTTCATGAGTCCGCCGCAAACGCCCGACGATCTCGTCTCCTGGGTGCGCAATTTCGATCTCGACCGCGACACGCCGAAGGTGATGAAGGGCGCGGATGGCTTCGACGCCGGCATGGAATATGAGGCGGCGACCTCGACCGATCTCGACGCCTTCAAGTCGAAGGGCGGCAAGATGCTATTCTATCACGGCGTCGCCGATCCGATCTTCTCGGCGCTCGATACGATCGACTATGTCGACCAGCTCAAGACGAAATACGCCGACGCCGACGGCTTCGCGCGGCTGTTCCTGGTTCCCGGCATGAACCATTGCGGCGGCGGACCCGCAACCGACCAGTTCGATCTGTTGAGCGCGCTCGATCAATGGGTGGAAGGCAAGGCGGCCGCACCGGAGGCGATCCGCGCGACGGCGCGGCGTGCGCCGGACGTGCCATGGCCGGGGCGTACACGTGATCTCTGCGCGTTTCCGAAGGTTGTGACCTACAAGGGCAGCGGCAGCCTCGAGGACGCCGCCAATTTCGAGTGCCGCTGAACGGATCGTGCAAGTCGTCCGCATGGCGTGCACGATCGCTTGATGGGTGGTTGACGTGCCGCGCGCGAGCCCCGATCTCCCGGCCAGCGCCGGCCCGCCTTCGCGGCGTCCCATCGGCCCGCATTCGTGTCCTCATGGTTGCCGTCAAGACTCGCGCCTTCACCATCCTGTACGAGTTCGAGCATGCTCAGACCGAGCTGATCGGGAAGTGCGTGGCGTTGAGTGACGGCAAGGCTGGAACGGTGGAGCAGGTCCATCTCGACGAGCTGCATGGTCTGCGCATCTCGATCAGCGGCCATGACGGGCGCTGGCCGGTGTCGACGATCAGGTTTGCGCAGGATTGAGCGGAGCAGGGCGGAGGCGTCAGCGCCGTCTCGCATGCGCGACGGCAAAGCTTTCGATCAGTTGCCGCAGCTTGCTCCGATGCACGAGCCGCGCAGCCTCGGGCGCCGGCAGCCACAGCAGCTTGCGCTCGCCGCGCTCGGGCCATCGCCGATGCTGCTTGGTGACTTCCAGGGGAAACAGCGCCACTTCGCACTGGATCTTGCGCTTGCCCTTGCGCTTGCTGTGCTTGAAACGGCCGAGCGCATGGCGGCTGATCTTGCCGCGCAGGCCGGCCTCCTCATAGGCCTCGATCGCCGCCACCCGGTGCGCGCGCTTGCGCAGCATCGGCGACCCCTTCGGCACTGACCAGCGCCGCTTGCGGCGGGTTGTGATCAGGAGAATGCGAAGTTCCGCGGCTTTGATCCGAAAGGGCAGGGCGGCGAATTGCTTCTGCTTCATGGGACCCCCTTTCATTCCGGTTTTGAACCGCTGCGGCCGACCTTGGTTCCTTTGTCCGCGCAGCCGGCGCCATCCAGATCATTTGATACGTGGCGGTCGCTGCATTGCGACTAACCTTCGGGATGTCGTGTAGCGGAAAGCTGTCCTGCAGCCCAGGGCATCCCGCCATTTCGGATTCACCTATGTGGGTGCGGTGAAGGCGTGATCATCTAGGGTTGCGTACACGTCGAACTTGAACCGGGTCCGGATCGCATGGATGACGTAGAGGTTGAGAAGAAACGGCGGCGGCGCGTCAAGCAGACGATGTCGCTTGGCGAGCGGCTGATGCAGACGGCGCGCGAGGCGCGTGATCTCGCCAAGCGACTGCCGCCTGGCATCGAGCAGGCGAGGCAGTTGCGCCGCGCGCGCGAGGCGGAGGCGATCGTCGAGCTCGATCGCTTCCTCACCGCGCCGGCGCGGAGTAGTCCGACGCGGAGGAGCTGACGACGCGCGACGCGGTCGTCGCCTTCGGCTTGCGGCATCGCCGGTCGACAATGTCGCACCTGCATCAATTTGCTGCACAAGAGCACGTTTTGATGCAGGCATCGCTGCTACAACGCGCTTGACAGGTGAGGTGTTCTAAGAGACCGTAACATCCACGCGTTGGGCACAGCGGCCCTTTGGACGCGAGCACGATCAAACCATTTCCAACGCCGCGCTGTTTCAAGCGTGTTTGGTTGGTGGCGAGGGCGCCCTCGGCTTGACAGCCGACGGGCGCTTTTTTGTTTTTGGGACGCGGGATGACACGGACGACGTTTCGCATCGGGGTGATGTTCTCGACGACGGGCTCGTACAGCGTCGTCGCGCGCTCGATGCTCAAAGGCGCCCAGCTCGCGCTCGCCGAGGTCAACGCCGCCGATGGGCCGATCACGCTGGAGCCGGTCGTGGTGAACCCGTCCGGCGACCTCGC
Source organism: Bradyrhizobium sp. HKCCYLRH3099 (assembly GCF_051167855.1). Classification (NCBI taxonomy): domain Bacteria; kingdom Pseudomonadati; phylum Pseudomonadota; class Alphaproteobacteria; order Hyphomicrobiales; family Nitrobacteraceae; genus Bradyrhizobium; species Bradyrhizobium sp. HKCCYLRH3099. The sequence continues at coordinate 9,596 of NZ_JBNPTW010000013.1, read as the reverse complement.
GCAATATCGGGTGCTGGCGCGGGAGCTGTTGAGCTCCGGCATCCGCCAGGTGGTCGGCTGCTACACCTCCTCGAGCCGCAAGGAGGTGATTCCCTGCTTCGAGAAGTTCGACGGCCTGCTCTGGTATCCCTCGCACTACGAGGGGTTCGAGAGCTCGGACAACGTCATCTACACGGGGGCGGCGCCAAACCAGCACGTGCTGCCGCTGGTCGAGTATCTTGCCTCGCGGGTCGGCACCCGCGCCTTCTGCGTCGGCTCGAACTACATCTGGGCCTGGGAGAACAACCGCATCTTCCGCGAGGCGCTGACCGCGCGCGGCGGCACGGTGCTGGCCGAGCGCTATCTCACGGTCGGCGACACCGAGTTCGACCAGGTGATCGCGGCGATCCTGGAGCAGCGTCCCGACGTCGTCTTCAACAACCTGATCGGCACCAGTGCCTACGCCTTCTTCCGCGCTTTCCGCGCCGCCTGCCGCTCCGCCGGCATCGATCAGCCGAACGAGATTCCGGTTGCGAGCTGTACCTTGTCCGAGCCGGAGCTGCAGGAGATCGGCGCCGAGGCGGTCGACGGCCATCTGTCGTCGAGCGTGTACTTCTCCTCGCTGAGCTCGCCGGAGAATGCCGCCTTCATGCAGGCCTATACCGCCGCGTTTCCCGATGGTCCGGTGGTCTCGGCCGACGCCGAAGCCTCCTACATCGCCGTCAAGCTGCTCGCCGCGACGTTGGCGCAGGCCGGCAGCGACGAGTCGCGCCTGGTGCGCTGCGCCGTCGCCAATCAGCGCCTGCTGGCGCCGCAGGGCGAGGTGCGGATCGATCCGCAGACCTATCACGCCTGGCTCACGCCGCGGATCGGCCGCTCCTCGGCCGGCGGCCAGTTCGAACTGCTGCTCGAAGCCCGCCAGCCGATCGCGCCCGATCCGTATCTCGTGCAGTCGTCGCCGCGCTTTGCGACCTCCATGCGTCCACCGCTGCTCCGAATGGTGAAGTCATGACCTTCCGCTTGCTGCAGAACTTCAAGGGTGGCCGCGCGCTGGTGATCACGCGGCGGGCAGGGTGGGAAACCACTCTGGAGTCGACGCTCGCCAAGCTGGGCGTTGCCTGCGAGTATCCCGAGATCGTCGAGGGCCGCGCGCAGCTCGACGTCAGCGCGCTACTGCCCGAGCGCGACATCCTGTTCATTGATGGCGACCTCGAAGGCGCTGTGGCGCTCGAGGTCAATCCCGCCTCGAAGCTGCCGCCGGTGCCGGTGATTGGCCTCGTCGGCGTCGAGGCGCCGAGCCGGCTCAAGGCGCTGGTCAATCTCGGCGCCACCTCGTTCCTGCGCAAGCCCGTGCATGGCGGCGCCGTCTACACCGCGCTGTTTCTCGGCATCAACCAGTTCCTGCTGCGCACCGACATGTACGAGAAGCTGCAGGACCTGGAGAGCCGCCGCCGCGGCCGCCGCGCCGTGATCCGCGCCGTCGTCCTGCTGATGCAGGAGACCGGCCTCAACGACGACGATGCCTATTCCGCGCTTCGCCGCGACAGCATGCGGGCGCGGCAAAGTCTGGAGCTCTATTGCGAGGAGTTCCTGAAGAGACGGGCGATGCCGCCCGATACGCCGGAACGCCCGAGCAGCATCACGCTGCAAGGCGGCAACAAGCAAGCGATGTAGGAGCATCACATGACCAGATCTGGAATGCGGGGGGCTGCGTGCCGCAGCCCTCACGGGGACGCTTGTCTTCGCGGCAGGCGCATATGCCGCCGAGGCGCCGATCAAGCTCGGCGTGCTGGAGGACCAGTCCGGCGATTTCGCCGCCGCGACCATCGGCAAGGTCCACGCTATCCAGCTCGCGGCCGAGGAGATCAACAAGGCCGGCGGCATCATGGGTCGTCCGTTGGAGCTCGTGACCTACGACACTCAGTCGGACAACACCCGCTACCAGGAGTTCATGCGCCGCGTGCTGCAGCGGGACAAGGTCGACGTCGTGTTCGCCGGCTTCTCCTCGGCCTCCCGCGAGGCCTACCGCCCGATCGTCGACCAGTTCAACGGCTTCGCCTTCTACAACAACCAGTATGAAGGCGGCGTCTGCGACGGCCACATGGTGGTGACGGGCGCGGTGCCGGAGCAGCAGTTCTCGACGCTGATCCCGTACATGATGCAGACCTACGGCAAGAAGGTCTACACCTTGGCCGCCGACTACAATTTCGGCCAGATCTCGGCCGAATGGGTGCGCAAGATCGTCAAGGAGAACGGCGGCGAGATGGCCGGCGAGGAGTTCATCCCGCTCGGCGTGTCGCAGTTCTCGCAGAGCATCCAGAACATCCAGAAGGCCAAGCCCGACTTCGTCGTGACCCTGCTGGTCGGCACCGCGCAGGCCTCCTACTACGAGCAGGCGGCGTCCGCCAACGTCAACCTGCCGATGGCCTCGTCCGTCAACGTCGGCCAGGGCTACGAGCACAAGCGCTTCAAGCCGCCGAGCCTGAAGGATATGTACGTCACCACCAACTACATCGAGGAAATCGATACGCCGAAGAGCAAGGAGTTCCTGGCCAAGTTCAAGGCCAAGTTCCCCAACGAGCCCTATGTGAACCAGGAGGCCGAGAACTCCTATCTCGCGCTCTATCTCTACAAGCAGATGGTGGAGCGGGCGAAGTCGACCAACCGCGACGAGATCCGCAAGGTGATCGCGATGGGCGACGTCTGCATGGACGCGCCGGAAGGCAAGGTCTGCATCGACCCCAAGAGCCAGCACATGTCGCACACCATCTACCTCGCCAAGGTCGGCGCCGACCACTCGATCTCGTTTCCGAAGGTCTGGGAGGACATCAAGCCGTATTGGCTCGGCGAGGCCGGCTGTGACCTGACCAAGAAGGATCCGATGGCGCAGTACACGCCGTCGAATCCGCCGCCGAAGCCCTGATCGGCGGCCGCGGCCGCTCCGGCGTCCCCTCACGCCGGAGCGGCCCGTTGTTTCATCCCCTCACGCATCCGAACCCCACATCGATCGAAGACATGGACATCGCAACCCTGGCATTCTCTGCGCTCTACCAGTTCGGCGACGCGTTCGCCTTCCTGGTGCTCTCGGCCTGCGGGCTCGCGGTCATCTTCGGCATGATGGGCGTGATCAATCTCGCTCATGGCGAGTTCATCATGTGCGGCGCCTATGTCACGGCGGCGACCGTGCATGCCGGCCTGCCGCTGCCGCTCGGCATTCTCTGCGGCACCTTGGCCTCGGCCTTCGTCGGCGTCCTCGTCGAACTGCTGGTGATCCGCCATCTCTATGAGCGGCCGCTCGACACCATCGTCGCCACCTGGGGACTCAGCCTGATCGCGACGCAGGGCACCCTGATCCTGGTCGGCTCGACCATGGCCGGTGTCGGCACGCCATTCGGCAGTTTTCAGGTCGGCGCCTATTCCTATTCGATCTACCGCATTGTGTTGTTCGTCGCCGCGCTCGCGGTGCTCGGCGCGCTCTATGCCTTGTTCAACTGGACACGGTTCGGCGTGCTCGCGCGCGCCACCATCCAGGTGCCGCATATGGCGGCCGCGCTCGGCGTCGACACCAGGCTGATCTACAGCCTGACCTTCGCCTGCGGGGCAGGGCTCGCCGGCCTTGCTGGCGGGCTCTACGCGCCGACCATGACCCTGGTGCCGACCATGGGCGCGACCTTCATCATGGAGGCATTCGTCACGGTCGTGATCGGCGGTGCCGACGTCTTCCTCGGCACCGCGCCGGCCGGCGGCATCCTCGCCATCGTGAAGTCCGGCATGACCTCGTGGCAGGGCCAGCTGTTCGGCCAGATCGGCCTCCTGATCGCCGTCATCATCGTCGTCCGGGTGCTGCCGAAGGGCATCTCCGGCTTCGTGCTGCGCGAGCGGACCTGAGGAGCGCCGCGATGACCGGTTTCTTGTCCTTGTTCCGCCGTCTCGAAGGACCGCAGACGCTCGGCCGCGGGCCTGCGTTCTGGGCGCTGTTCGCGCTCGTGCTCGCCGGCGCGATGGCGTACCCGTTGTTCAGCGACGGCTATACGGTCGGCAACACCGTGTACTTCTTCGTCTGGGTGTTCATCGCGCTCAGCCTCAGCCTGATCTGGGGCTATGGAGGCTCGCTGTCGTTCGGCCAGACTGCGTTCTTCGGCATCGCCGGCTATGGCTACGGCATCCTCACCATCAATTTCGGCGCGTCCTACGGCTTCACCTGGATCGCGCTGCTGCTGGCCATCGGCATGGCGGCGCTGGTGGCCGCGCTGCTCGGCTATTTCATGTTCTTCGGCCGCATCGCCGGCGTCTTCCTCGGCATCGTCACCTTGGCCGTGACCTTGATGCTCGAACGCTTCATGGCGCAGACGGCCGGCCCCGAATGGCGCATCGGGGCCGCCCGGCTGAACGGCTTCAACGGCATGAGCGCGATGCCGCCGCTGACGATTCCCTGGTTCGGCGGCCCGATCGTGCTGTTCGCCGATGTCGGGCTCTATTACGTCGTGCTCGGCATGCTCGTCCTGGTCTATCTCGGCTTGCGCATCCTGATGAACTCCTCGTTCGGCAACGTCATCGTCGCTATCAGGGAAAATCCAGAGCGCGCGGAAATGCTGGGCTACGACATCCGCAAATATCAGCTGATCACCTTCGTCATCGGTGCCGCGCTCGCCGGCCTCTCCGGCGTGCTCTACACGGTGTGGGGCCAGTACATCACGCCCTCCAGCATGGGCATGACGGCGGCCTCGCTGCCGCTGATCTGGGTCGCCGTCGGCGGCCGCAGCGATCTCACCGCGACCGTGATCGGCACGCTGGTCGTGCTGTCCGGCTTCCAGGCGCTGACGATCTACGGCAGCCAATATGCGCTGGTGTTCATGGGCGTGTTGCTGGTGCTGACCGTGCTGATCGCGCCCAATGGCCTCGTGCTCGGGGTGATCAAGGGGATCACCAAGCTCGTCACCCGGCGCAAGCAGGAGGCCGCGTGATGGCGCTGTTGCAATTGCGCGATGTCAACAAGCATTTCGGCGGTCTGCACGTGACGAATTCCGTCAATCTCGTGCTGGAGCAGGGCGAGATCCACTGCCTGATCGGGCCGAACGGCGCCGGCAAGAGCACCTTGTTCCGGCTGATCCTCGGCGAGCATCATCCCGGCAGCGGCCAGATTTATTTCGCCGGCGAAGACATCACCGCGCTGAAATCCTTCGCCCGCATCCGCCGCGGTCTCTCGGTCAAGTTCCAGGTGCCGGGCGTGTTCAAGGGTCTCTCGGTCCGACAGAACCTGGAGATTGCCTTGCAGAGCCGGCTGCATGGTCCTGCGCTCGACGAGGAGATCGACCGGCTGCTCGCCTTCCTCAACCTCGAAGCCGAGCAGGCGCAGCTCGCCGGCAATCTCAGCCATGGCCAGAAGCAGTGGCTGGAGATCGGCATGGCAATCGCGCTGAAGCCGCGGCTGCTGCTGCTCGACGAGCCGACCGCCGGCATGTCGCCGGAGGAGACGCACATGACCGGCGAGATGGTGCGGCGGCTGAACGCGGCCGGGATGACCGTGCTCGCCATCGAGCACGACATGGCGTTCGTGCGCCAGGTCGCGCAGCGCGTCACTGTGCTGCATCTCGGACAGGTGTTCGCGCAGGGCTCGATCGACGAGATCGTGGCCGACGAGCGCGTCGCGGCGATCTATCTGGGGCAGGCGCATGCGTAAGGAAGTCATCCTCACCACCGTCGGGCTTCGCGCCGGCTATGGCGGCAAGCCGGTGCTGCAGGGTCTGGAGATCGAGGTTCGCGAGGGCGAGATCGTCGCCGTGATCGGCCGCAACGGCGTCGGCAAGTCGACCCTGATGAAGAGCCTGATCGGGCTGGTGCCTGCGATGTCCGGTTCGATCGTCTATCGCGGCGAGGCCGTCGAGCACCTGCCGGCGCACAAGCGCGCACGGCTCGGCATGGGCTATGTGCCGCAGGGCCGCGACGTGTTTCCGCGGCTGACCGTCGGCGAGAACATCGCGGTCGGCGCTGCGATCAAGGGCGGCGGCATTCCGGAGGAAGGGAAGCAGCGCGTGATCGGCGCGTTTCCGATCCTGCAGGAGCGCTGGAGCCAGCGCGCCGGCACGATGTCCGGCGGCCAGCAGCAGCAGCTCGCGATCGGCCGCGTGCTGATCGCCGATCCCAATCTCATCCTGCTCGACGAGCCGTCGGAAGGCATCCAGCCCAACATCGTCCAGGACATTGCCCGCAACATGGTCGAGCTCAACCGCCGGACCGGCGTCACCATCATCCTCGTCGAGCAGAATCTCGACATGATCCGCGCCATGGCGCAGCGCGCCTACGTCATCGACAAGGGCCGCATCACAGCGAGCCTCGCGCGCGAGGCGCTCGACGACGCCGCCGAGATGCGCCGCCACCTCGCAGTCTGAAGAAACTTGAAACGAGCACAAGGAGAACGAGCATGGCCTGGCAGTCGGAATCGATCATGGCCCGCAAGGGCGTGGCCAAGGGCGAGCGCGGCGCGCACCATCTCATCACCGAACAGGACCAGGGCAAGTATCACTACGTCTACGGCCCCTATGTCGATCCGGTGCTGATCATCGACCCCGGCGCCGTCGTCTCGGCCGAAACGCATGACGCGTTCGAGGGGGCGATCAAGCATGAGACCGACAGCCCGTCGAAGATCCTGAATTTCCCGTTCCTCAACCCGCAGAACGGACCGATCTATGTCAATGGTGCCGAGAAGGGCGACACGCTCGCGGTGTACATCGAGAGCATCGTCCCGCGCGGGCCGCAGCCACGCGGCACCACCGTGATCATGCCGGAGTTCGGCGGGCTGGTCGGAACGGGGAATACCGCGTTGCTCAACCCGGCGCTGCCCGAGCGCGTGAAGAAGTTGGAGATCACGGCCGAGAAGGGCACGGTCTGGAACGACAAGATCACGCTGCCCTATGAGCCGTTCATCGGCACCATCGGCACCTCGCCCGAGATCGAGGCGATCTCCTCGCTCGTGCCGGACTATTACGGCGGCAACATGGATCTGCCGGATGTCGGCACCGGTGCGATCATCTATTTGCCGGTGAATACCAAGGGCGCGCTGCTCTATCTCGGCGATTGCCACGCCGCGCAGGGCGACGGCGAATTGTGCGGCGTCGCGATCGAGCATCCGACCGTGACGACGGTGCAGGTCGACCTGATCAAGAACTGGAGCATCGCCTGGCCGCGGCTGGAGACCAAGGATGTCATCATGACCATCGGCTCGGCCCGGCCGATGGAGGACGCGGCGCGTATCGCCTATCGCGAGCTGTGCCGCTGGATGGCCGCCGATTACGGTTTCGACGAGATCGACGCCTACATGCTGCTGACGCAGGCCGGGCGCGTCCGGCTCGGCAACATGGTCGATCCAAAATACACGCTCGGCGCGTCCATCAAGAAGCACTTCCTGGTCTGAGGCAGCAGACAATGTCGTTGACCTACAAGGTTGCCACCGTTCAGTTCGAGCCCACACTGGGCGAGAAGGAGCGCAACATCGAAGGCCTGCTCGCGCTGTGTGAGCAGGCGGCGTCCTCCGGCGCGAAGCTGATCGTGACGCCCGAGATGGGAACGACAGGCTATTGCTGGTACGACCGCGCGGAAGTGGCGCCTTATGTCGAAAAGGTGCCGGGTTCGACCACGCACCGCTTCGCGGCGCTGGCCAGACGGCATGATTGCTACATCGTCATCGGCATGCCGGAGGTCGATGACGACGACATCTACTACAACAGCGCGGTGCTGATCGGCCCCGACGGCGTGATCGGCCGGCACCGCAAGACCCACCCTTACATCTCCGAGCCGAAATGGGCCGCCGCGGGCGACCTGCACAACCAGGTGTTCGAGACGCCGATCGGCCGCATCGCGCTCCTGATCTGCATGGACATCCATTTCGTCGAGACGGCGCGGCTGATGGCGCTCGGCGGCGCCGACATCATCTGCCACATCTCGAACTGGCTCGCCGAGCGGACGCCGGCGCCGTACTGGATCAGCCGCGCCTTCGAGAACTCCTGCTACGTGATCGAGAGCAACCGCTGGGGGCTGGAGCGCACCGTGCAGTTCTCCGGCGGCAGCTGCGTCATCGCGCCCGATGGCAGCCTGCCGGCCGTGATCGACAAGGGCGACGGCGTTGCCTTCGCCGAGATCGATCTCGCATGGGCACGGGCACGCAAGGTGCTCGGCGAGCCGGTGTTCGCGCAGCGCCGGCCGGAGCTGTATCCCGAGCTGCTCACCAATACCTACAGCTGGAACCCGCGCGACTTCTTCGGGCTCTATGGCCATCAGCCATGGCCGGTGGGCAAGCGCTCCCGGATCAGCGCGGCGCAATTCGCGCCGAGCTCCGACGTCGCGGCCAATCTCGCCCGTATCGCCGAACTGGCGGCTGCGGCGAAGGGAGAGGGCGCCGAGCTGGTGGTCTTCCCGGAACTTGCGGCAACGGGGCTGACCGATCCGGCCGAAACCGCCGAGCCGATCCCGGGCCGGATCACGGGGACGCTGACCGGGATCGCCGCGGAGCAGGGGCTCACGCTGGTCTGCGGTCTTGCAGAACGAGACGGGAACACCATCTATAATTCGGCCGTCCTGGTCACACCCGACGGTAAAATCACCACCTACCGCAAGACGCACCTCACCACGGCCGAGCGCAGCTGGGCCACGGCGGGAGACGACTGGACCGTTGTCGATACCCCGATGGGGCGGATCGGCATCCTGATCGGCCATGACGCGGCGTTTCCGGAAGCGGGCCGGGTGCTCGCCTTGCGCGGCTGCGACCTGATCGTGTGTCCTTCGGCGGTGAAGGGGACTTTCAGTGCGGCGCATGCAGGGACCGAGGTGATGCAGCCGGCGCCGATCCCGACCGGGGCCGACGCGCATCATTGGCATCACTTCCGCGTTCGCGGTGGCGAGAACAACGCCTACTTCGCATTCGCGAATGTGTGCGACGCCGCGAATGAGGATCGCGGGCTGAGCGGCGTGTTCGGTCCAGATACGTTTGCGTTTCCGCGTCGCGAGGCGATGGTCGAGCGCGGGGAGGGGATTGCGACGCTCGAGATCGACACCAGCAATCTCGACAGCGTCTATCCGACCAACGTCGTCCGGCGCAAAGATCTCGTCTGCATGCGCATGCCGCACTCGTATCGCGCGCTGGTGCAATCCAAGGCGAGCAATTTTTGAGCTTGCGCGCGCGTTCCGTTTCAAAATGGAACGGAAGCCGTGTGTGACAGCGCGCAGAGCGGGGTGCGACCGCGCTGTCCACATTTCTTCACAGCCGTCGCAAAAAGTTCTTGCACGGGATGCGGCATCGCACTATCTCACCACCACGCCAGCCGGACATCACTGATGACTGAGGCCCCCGAACTTCCGGGACCAACGTTGTTTTCCTTGATGTTTCTTCTTCCGACTGGCTCTTGAGTTTTTCTTCAGAAAAGCTCTTGACGGTCTCGAAAAATCAGCTATTTGAAGCGCCCCGGCAACGGAGACTTCGACGGCGAAAGAGACCGAAGAAGGTGCACTAATTAGTTCGGAGCGACTGAGTTCGCGAACTAACAAGTGCGGGCTGTTTGACAAGTGAAGATGAAGAAAGAGAAACGTGGACGGCGGAGTCCTTGCGGGTCTCGGGATTGAGGGCT
>NZ_JBNPTW010000012.1:0-225175 GCF_051167855.1 Bradyrhizobium sp. HKCCYLRH3099 | reverse complement strand
GGCCAGAACTTTACCTCGATGCCCATGTTGCGGCCTCGCGCCAAAGCCAAAAAGAAGAAATTTGTGACGCAGTAGTATTAGCCGAGGATCACCGCTTTACCAAGCTCCACTTTGTCACGACAGCTTCGCTGATCTGCCCGGCGTCCTGAGCGCAGGCGATCTCGTCGACCTTCACCGCGATCTGCTTGCCGAGCAGGCCCTTCAGCTGCGACGCCTGCGCGGGCGTCGCAGTGACCAGCTGGAACGTCTCCGGGCCGGTCTCGAGATTGCACAGGCCGCTCGGCGGCGGCAGGCGGCGCGGCTCGCTGGTGATCTGATAGGCGGCGGTGGGCTGGCCCGGCTTGGCGCCCTTGACCTTCAGCGCGTTCAATTCGCCCGACAGCACGTCGCCGGTGTTGAGCGGCTTGCCGGCCTTTTGTGCCACCTCGCCCTGCTGGGCGAGCACGGAGGGCACTGAGAGCGCCATCCAAATCGCGCCCAAAGCCAGCCGTTTGCCGAATCCGCAATTCGTCATCATTCACTTCCGTCTGTGCTTAGAACAAGGTCCGCTGCCGCATGGCGGCCGAGAGCGTGCCTTCGTCGAGATAGTCGAGCTCGCCGCCGACCGGCACGCCGTGCGCCAGCCGCGTGACCTTGACGTTCGCCTCCTGCAGGAGGTCGGTGATGTAGTGCGCCGTGGTCTGGCCATCCACCGTGGCGTTCAACGCCAGGATGATCTCGGACACTTCCGGCGCATGCGCGCGCTGCACGAGCGCGTCGATGGTGAGGTCCTGCGGGCCGACACCATCGAGCGGCGAGAGCGTGCCGCCGAGCACGTGATAGCGGCCGTTGGAGGCCTTGGCGCGCTCCAGCGCCCAGAGATCGGCCACATCGGCGACGACCACGATCATCGCCGGATCGCGCCGCGGATCGGTGCACACCGTGCAGGGGCTCTGCGTATCGATATTGCCGCAGGTCTTGCACACCTGGATGCGGTCGATCGCGACCTGTAGCGCCGACGCCAGCGGCACCATCAGCGCCTCGCGCTTCTTGATCAGATGCAACGCAGCGCGCCGCGCCGAGCGCGGCCCGAGGCCGGGCAGGCGCGCAAGCAACTGGATCAGGCGCTCGATTTCAGGACCGGCGACGGCCATCAGGTCACGACGATCATGAACTAACCGAAGCCGAAGCCCGGCGGCAGGCCGAGCTTGCCGGTGATGGCCTGCATCTTCTCCTGCATCGCGGCCTCCGCCTTGCGACGCGCATCGCCATGCGCGGTGACCAGCAGATCCTCCAGGATCTCGGCCTCTTCCGGCTTCAGAAGCGACGGATCGATCTTGATCGACTTCACATCCATCTTGGCGGTCATGCGCACGGCGACGAGACCGCCGCCGGAGATGCCCTCGACCTCGACGTTGCCGAGTTCGGCCTGCATCTCCTGCATCTTCGATTGCAGTTGCGCCGCCTGTTTCATCATGCCGAGAAAGTCAGCCATCGGAGCACCTCGTCATCAGCCTTTTTGGTGAGCATGATCTTTCGGAAAACCGGTTCCCACTTTTCCGGATCATGCTCTAGAAATCATCATCATTGTCGGAATCGGACTCGTCCGGCGGCTCGACAGCACTGGCGTCGGATTCGGGCGGCTCGGGGGCGAGCCGACGCACTTCGATCACTTTGGTACCCGGGAACCGTGCCAGGATCTCCTGCACGCGCGGGTCAGCCTCGGCTGCCGCCTCGCGCTCGCTCTTGGCGCGCAGGTTCTGCTCGCGCAAGGTCGCCTGGCCCTGCTCGTTGGAGACGATCACGGTCCAGCGCCGGCCGGTCCAATCCTCGAGCTTGCGCCCGAGGTCCGAGACAAGCGAGCGCTGCGCGGTCCGTTCCAGCGCGATCTCGAGGCGGCCCTCCTCGAAGCGGACGAGGCGCACGTCCATCTCGAGCGCGCTCTTGGTGATCAGGTCGCGATTTTTCCCGGCGAGCGCAACGAGCTCCTGAAAACTTCCAAGCCGCAGCGCGGGCTGATCCTGCTGGGCTGGTGCCGGCTGCGACGCCATCGCCTGCGGGCGCATGCCGCCGCCGACCGCGGCCAGCGTCGGCCCCTGCATGCGCGGGGCCTGCATCGATGCCGAACTCATCACCGGCGGCGCTGCCGCGCTCATGCTCGGCGCTGGTGCAGAGCGGCCGCCGCCGCCATTCGTCAGAACAGGCGATCCGCCGCCGTTCTGGTCGATCATGCGAATGGCTTCGTCCGGGGTCGGCAGATCGGCCGCATAGGCGATTCGTACCAGCACCATCTCGGCCGCGGCCGCCGGACGCGTCGCGCCTTGCGTCTCGGCGATGCCCTTGAGCAGCATCTGCCACATCCGCGACAGCACGCGCATCGACAGCTTGGTCGCGAAGTCGCGCGCGCGCAGCCGCTCGGTCTCGCTGAAGGCGACGTTGTCGGCGGTGGCCGGCACGACCTTCACGCGGGTGACGAAGTTCACGAATTCGGCAAGGTCGGACAGCACGACCACGGGATCGGCGCCGACGTCATACTGCTCGCGGAATTCCTTGAAAGCCGCGGCGATGTCGCCGCTCGCGAGGTGATGAAACAGGTCGATGACGCGGGTGCGATCGGCGAGGCCGAGCATCTGCCGGACGTCATCGGCGCGCACCTCGCCCGCGCTGTGCGCGATGGCCTGGTCGAGCAGCGACAGCGAATCGCGCACCGAGCCTTCGGCGGCGCGCGCGATGATGCCGAGCGCCTCGGGCTCGATCGTCACGCCTTCCTTGGTGGCGATGCCCGCGAGGTGCTTCATCAGCACGTCGGCCTCGACGCGGCGGAGATCGAAGCGCTGGCAGCGCGACAGCACCGTCACCGGGACCTTGCGAATCTCGGTGGTCGCGAACACGAATTTGGCGTGCTCCGGCGGCTCCTCGAGGGTCTTCAGGAAGGCGTTGAACGCCGCCGTCGACAGCATGTGGACTTCGTCGATGATGTAGACCTTGTAGCGCGCGCTGGCCGGCGCATAGCGCACGCTGTCATTGATCTGGCGGACGTCGTCGACGCCGGTGTGCGAGGCCGCGTCCATCTCCAGGATGTCCATGTGCCGGCTTTCCATGATCGCCTGGCAATGGGTGCCGAGCACCGGCATGTGGATGGTCGGTCCCTTCACCGAACCATCCGGCAATTCGTAATTCAGGGCGCGAGCCAGAATGCGCGCGGTGGTCGTCTTGCCGACGCCGCGGACGCCGGTGAGAATCCAGGCCTGCGGGATACGGCCGGTCTCGAATGCGTTCGAGACAGTACGCACGACGGCCTCCTGGCCGATCAGATCCGCGAAGCTTGAGGGGCGATATTTGCGCGCCAGGACCCTGTAGGGCTTGGCGGGAGCGTCGGCGCTGTCGGGCGGAACGGGTGGGGCGCCAGCGTCAGTCATCGATCGATCCGCAAGTGAGTATTCCAGGCCGGTCTCGATCGCGGTCGTCGACGCCAACGGCTTCGACGCAATCAACCGGAGTGCGGTCGAGCGCCCGCCCTGCGCGGGGTCCCCGCCGACTTTGCGCGATTCGCTCGAAAAACAGGTAGGAGACTGACGAGCGACCCGATCCGGACCTCGTTAGGGCTGCTTCCTTCCGGACCTGACCCGGTTGGCGAGTGGCTCGTCCACCGCCAATCTCCCGCTGCCTATTTGGGGCCAAACCGTCCGGAAAGCAAGCGCGAGCTTCGCCGGACCGGCCCGCCACCGCGCGGGCTTGTGCCGCAGCTCGGAAAGGCTTTAGGTGCCGTCGATCTTCCCGCCTGACCGCCCTGCCAGGAACACCACCGCATGCCCGAATCAGCCTGGTCGCTGCATCCGCAACTTGCGAAGGACACGATCAATATCGGCGACCTGCCGCTGTCGCGCGTGCTGGTGATCAAGGATGCCAATTATCCCTGGCTTTTGCTGGTGCCGCGCCGCGAAGGCGCGGTCGAGATCATCGATCTCGACGAGGTCGCCCAGGCCCAATTGATGACCGAGATCACGCGAGTCTCACGCGCGGTCAAGGAGATCACCAAATGCGACAAGCTCAACATCGCCGCGCTCGGCAACATGGTGCCGCAGTTGCACGTCCACATCATCGCGCGCCGCACCAGTGACGTGGCGTGGCCGCGCCCGGTGTGGGGCGTCGCCCCTCCTGTGCCGCACGACCCGCAGGAGGTCGAGAGTTTCATCGGCGCGATCAGGCGCAAGATCTGGCTAGGGTGAGAGATGTCGCCATTCGACTTGTTTCCGCTGGGCAAGCCGGCCTTCGTCGGCCATCCGATCGAGCGCGCCGCGCATCTGCGTTTTCATGACGACAAGCTGTTGGCTTTCGAGAGCAAGCCGTCGACGCGCGCTTACGTGGTGCATCGCGATTCGCTGGTGCTGAAGCGTGACGGCGACCAGCTCCGCGCCCTGCTGTCGATCGACGAGGCGCTGAAATTCGGCGCCAATCCCGGCACGATCTTCCTTGGCCTGCAGGAGGGCGCGGCCGTGTTCGGCATGGGCATCTCGCCGGCGGCGGTCGAAAAGCTCGCAGGCCGCGACGACGTCTCGGTGACCGAGTTGCGCGGGATGGCGATGCAGGGCGCGATCCCGGTCGACCAGCTGGCGACCATCGCGATGGCCAAGTCCATGGTGTCCTGGCATCAGCGCCACGGCTTCTGCGCCAATTGCGGCACCAAGACCGCGATGCGCGAGGGCGGCTGGAAGCGCGAATGCCCGAACTGCAAGACCGAGCATTTCCCGCGCACCGACCCGGTCGTGATCTCGCTGGTCGCCTCCGGCGACAACTGCCTGCTCGGCCGGCAGAAGCAGTTTCCGGCCGGGATGTATTCCTGCCTCGCCGGCTTCATCGAAGCCGCCGAGACGATCGAGGACGCCGTCCGGCGCGAGGTGTTCGAGGAGTCCGGCATCCGCTGCACCGACGTAGCCTACTACATGACCCAGCCCTGGCCCTACCCCTCGTCGCTGATGATCGGCTGCAGTGCGCGGGCGCTGAACGAAGACATCGTCATCGACCGCAACGAGCTCGAGGACGTCCGCTGGTTCAGCCGCGACGAGGCCCGGCTCATGCTGCAGCGGCAGCATCCGGACGGGCTGGCTGGTCCGCATCCGTTCGCGATTGCCCACCATCTGGTCGGACGCTGGCTCAAGGACGGCGTCTGAAGGCACCCAAACACCATCGCCGTGCAAAATCACCCTCTCGGCCGACCGCATCAGGGGCGTGAATGGCCGATCCTTGCTTTGGAACGATTTTCTCTATATGAGGGTTTCCTGACCTTCATATGGAACAAATTTCTCCATGTCCGACGTCTCCGCCCAGAGCCCCGAAGCCAACCGCCGGCTCGACGCCATCGACCGCAAGATCCTGATGGTCCTGCAGGAGGACGCGTCCCTCTCCGTCGCCGAGATCGGCGACCGGGTCGGGCTGTCCTCGACGCCGTGCTGGAAGCGCATCCAGCGGCTGGAGGCGGATGGCGTGATCCTGCGCCGTGTGGCCCTGGTCGACCAGTACAAGATCGGGCTCGGCATCTCCGTGTTCGTCTCGGTGGAGAGCGCCGACCATTCCGAGGCCTGGCTCAAGAAATTCGCCGAAGCCGTCAGCTCGATGCCCGAGGTCATGGAGTTCTACCGGATGGCCGGTGATGTCGATTACATGCTGCGCGTCGTGGTCGCGGACATGCAGAGCTATGACGTGTTCTACAAGAAGCTGATCAGCGCCGTGCCGCTCAAGAACGTCACCTCGCGCTTCGCGATGGAGAAGATCAAGTCGGTGACCGCGCTGCCGGTGCCGCCGGTCTAGGTCAGCCGGGAAGTCCGGCCGTTCACTTGGGTCATGCCGCAGGATCGTCGCCGGCCTTGGCCCGGATTTTTACGTCCTCTCCGGTTATCGTTTACCGGAAGTTATCTCCATCCATCTATCTTCAGATGTGATGATGTCCGGTGCAAAAATACCTTCGTCGTCGCGCGCCTGGCTGAATGCAATTGCCCTCTTGATCGCGAGCTTCGTCGGGGTGGCAGCGCTGTCGCTGCAGGTACGTCCCGGACGCGAGATCGTGGCCGTCGCCTTTCCACCCTGGTGGAGCGCGCAGCAGACGATGCTGGCTACAGCGTCGGCTGACGCCGCTCTCGTGCGCACGACAAATCTATCGTCGCTGCTGGTGGTCCGGCCCGGGGATCATGACGGCTTGGCGCGGCTGCGCGAGGCGGGAGCCTGGCTCATCATCGACCCGCAAGCGGTCTCCGCCTGCCTTACAAAATGATCAATATCGGGGGATGGGAATGACCGGCGAGACCGACGATCTGGCAATTCTCCGTGGCACGACCAGCAAGCTCCTGCTGGCGGTGCTCTGGATTCACGTTCCACTGTCCCTCATCATCGGACTGTCGCGCGGCGACTGGATGATGCCGACCATGATGATGGCCGCGCTCGCCGTCGTGGCGACGCTCTCCTGGCGCAGCGCCGGTGATAACCTGTCGACCCAGCTCACCGTCGCGGTCGCCCTGATGGGCGGCGTGTCCGTGCTCGTCTATCAGATGTCCGGGCATGCGTGGCAGATCGACATGCACATGTACTTCTTCGCCGCGCTGGCGTGCCTCGTCGCCTATTGCGACTATCGGCCCATCGTGGCCGGAACCGTCGCCGTCGCGCTCCACCATCTGGTGCTGAACTTTGTCTTTCCAGCCGCCATCTATCCAGGCGGCGCTGATTTCGGCCGGGTCGTGCTGCATGCCGTGATCCTCCTGATCGAGGCGGGCGTCCTGGTCGCGCTCGCGCTCAAGCTGACGCAGCTGTTCGAAACCAGCATGCGCAAGACCGCGGAAGCCAACGCGGCGATCGCAGCCGAAGCGCGTGCCAACGCCGAGCGGATCGAGGCCGAGCACCGTGCCAAGGACCAGGGCGAGGCCGCGCGCCGCGCCCTCGCCGAGGGGTTCGAGCGCAAGATCGGCGGCATCGTCGAGGCGGTGGCAGTCGCCGCGAACGAAGTGCAGAACCTGTCATCCCTGATGAGCCGCAACAGCACCGAAGCCTCGCGCCAGACATCGGCGGCCGCCCAGGCCTCACAGCGCGCCTCGACCAATGTCGAGACGGTCGCGGCCGCGACCGAACAGCTGACGGCCTCGATCGGCAGCATTTCCCAGCAGGTGACACGCTCGGCGGAAATCGCCGCCAAAGCCGCCGAGGAGGCGCGCCGCACCAACAGCGTGGTCGAAAGCCTTGCCGCGGGCACGCAGAAGATCGGCGAGGTGGTGACGCTGATCCAGACCATCGCCAGCCAGACCAATCTGCTGGCGCTGAACGCCACCATCGAAGCCGCCCGCGCCGGCGAGCACGGCAAGGGCTTCGCCGTCGTGGCCAGCGAGGTGAAGGCGCTGGCCAATCAAACCGCGAAAGCGACCGAGGAGATCTCCAGCCAGGTGCAGAGCATCCAGAGCGCCACCGGAGATGCCGTCAGCGCCATCCAGCTGATCGGCGGGACCATCGCGGAGATCGACGGGATCTCCAAGGAAATCGCCACCGCGGTCGAGCAGCAGGGCCTCGCGACCGGCGAGATCTCGGGCAATGTGCAGCAGGCCTCGGAAGGCACGCGGCTGGTCAGCCAGAGCATGGGCAGCGTCACGAACGCCTCCAACGAGACCGGCGGAGCGGCGTCCCGGCTGCTGGAATCCGCGAACGGCCTGTCCTCGCAATCGGCGCGGCTCAAGTCCGAGGTCGATCAATTCCTGAAGTCGCTGCGAGCCGCTTAGTTCGCATCGCTGAACGTCGGCGAGCATGCCTCGTGAGTCGGCATGCTCGCGCTGTCGCGTCAGATCGTCTGGTTATAGGCGCCGACCTCCGGATGCGTGCGCAGCACGACATTCACGGCCTCGAACATGTCGTGCATCCGCTGCTCCGACACCGGGCTTTCGACTACGACGACAAGCTCCGGCTTGTTCGATGACGCCCGCACCAGCCCCCAGCTGCCGTCCTCGACCGTGACGCGGACGCCATTGACGGTGACGAGATCGCGGATTGATTGACCCGCCACCTTGCCGCCCTGCTGCTGCAGCGCCTGGAAGTGCTTCACGACGGCATCGACGACGCCGTATTTGACCTCGTCGCCACAATGCGGCGACATCGTCGGCGACGACCACGTCTTAGGCAGCGCGTCCTTCAAATCAGCCATCGACTTGCCCGGCGCGCGGTCGAGCATCTCGCAGATCGCGATCGCCGAGACGAGACCGTCGTCATAGCCGCGGCCGAACGGCCTGTTGAAGAAGAAGTGGCCGGATTTCTCGAAGCCGGCGAGCGCTTTGAGCTCGTTGGTGCGGCGCTTCATGTAGGAATGGCCGGTCTTCCAATATTCGGTCTTCGCGCCCTGCGCCTGCAGCACCGGGTCGGTCATGAACAGGCCAGTCGATTTCACGTCGACCACGAACTGCGCATCCTTGTGAATCGCCGACATGTCGCGCGCCAGCATCACGCCGACCTTGTCGGCGAAGATCTCCTCGCCGGTGTTGTCGACCACGCCGCAGCGGTCGCCGTCGCCGTCGAAGCCGAGGCCGACATCGGCCTTATGGGCGAGCACGGCGTCACGAATGGCGTGCAGCATCTCCATGTCTTCGGGATTGGGATTGTATTTCGGGAAAGTGTGATCGAGCTCGGTGTCGAGCGGGATCACCTCGCAGCCGATCGCCTCCAGCACCTGCGGCGCGAACGCACCAGCTGTGCCGTTGCCGCAGGCCGCGACAACCTTGAGCTTGCGCTTCAGCTTGGGACGGTTGGTGAGATCGGCGATATAGCGCGCCGGAAAATTCTCGTGGAACTGATAGGAGCCGCCGCCTTCGTTCTTGAACTCGGCGTTGAGCACGATCTCCTTCAGCCGTGTCATCTCCTCAGGCCCGAAGGTCAGCGGCCGGTTGGCGCCCATCTTCACGCCGGTCCAGCCATTGTCGTTGTGTGAGGCCGTCACCATCGCGACGCAGGGCACGTCGAGCTCGAACTGGGCGAAATAGGCCATCGGCGTCACGGCGAGGCCGATATCGTGCACCTTGCAGCCGGCGGCCATCAGGCCGGAGATCAGCGCGTATTTGATGGAGGCGGAGTAGCCGCGGAAATCATGACCGGTGACGATCTCCGGCTTGACTCCGCGTTCGGCGATCAGCGCGCCCAGCCCCATGCCGAGCGCCTGCACCCCCATCAAATTGATCTCCTTGTTGAACAGCCAGCGCGCGTCATATTCGCGAAAACCCGTCGGCTTCACCATCGGCTCTGATTCGAAGGCGTAGGTGTTCGGGCGCAGGACGGGCTTCGGCTTGGGAAACATCAGGGGAGGCCTCAGAAAATCACATCAAAGGAGAAAACGGTCGCGCGCGGCACGACATGATCGGACAATGGCAGAAGGCAGATGAATGCAGGCAACAATCGGGCAGAATGCACCGGCCCGCCCGATCACCGAACCTGCTGGTATATGGGGGCAGCCGACGCGTCGACCAAGCAGATTTGGCGCGGGCTACTGCTCCAGCACCATCTGCCCGTTGGCATAGGCGAAGCGCTTCAGCTTCGACAGGAACGACAGGCCGAGCAGGTTCTCCGACAGCGCCGCGTCCGGCAGCACCAGCGCATCGACGTCGCGGACGGTGAGCTCGCCCAGCTCGACCATCGCGAGCCGGGCCCGCGCAGCCTTGACCGTGCCGTTGGCGGTGGTCACCGTCGCGGTGTAGTCGCCGCGGGCCGGGCGGAGGCCGAAACGGGCCGCCGAACTCTCGTTGAGCGCCACCATCGAGGCCCCGGTATCGACCATGAAGCTGATGCGCTGGCCGTCGATGCGGCCGTCGGCCCGGAAATGACCGCGGCGGTCCGTGGGGATGCTGAGGCTGCGGCCGGCAGCGACCGGTTCCATCGTCGCCGCACGGGCGGAAGGCGTCGCGGCAGCCGATGCGGGCGTCAGACGATCGGCGAGCTGCGCCATGAAGGTGCCGAGCCCCACGAGCACAGCCGCGAAGATCATGATGTTACGCATACAACGCCATCCAACGCTACACCGCCTCCGATTGGAGCATCAAAGCCGCTGGGGGGCGACTGAGGCGGACCGGCTGCCGGAGCCATTTTGGCGAAAACGATGAGTGAAGCGTTAACGCCGGCCAGGCAGACGGTATAATTTGCATCAGCTAGGTCCCGCGCGGCTTGGCGCGCCGGGTCGGCACCGCGCTGGCCGGATCCTCCGGCCAGGGATGCCTGGGATAGCGGCCGCGCAGGTCGGTGCGGACGGCGGCATAGGAGCCGCGCCAGAAGCCAGGCAGATCGCGTGTCACCTGCACCGGCCGCTGCGCCGGCGAGAGCAGCTCCAGCACAAGCGGCACCGCGCCGCGGGCAATCGACGGGTGAATGTTCAGCCCGAACAGCTCCTGCAGCCGCACCGCGATGGTCGGACCCTGCTCGGCCTCGTAATCGATCGCCAGCATGGTGCCGGTCGGCGCCTCGAAATGGGTCGGGGCCTCCTTGTCGAGCCGGGCACGGAGATCCCAGGGCAGCAGCGCCATCACCGCATCCGACACATCGCCGGGAGACACCTCCTTCAGCGAAATCTTGTCGGCGAGCAGCGGCACCAGCCAATCCTCGCGCCGCTCGGCGAGACCCGTATCCGACAGGTCCGGCCAGCTGTCGCCTTCGGCCTTGCGCAGGAAGGTCACCCGGTCGCGCCATTGCTTGGCGGCCTTCGACCAGGGCAGCCGGTCCAGCCCGGCCGCGCAGAGACCATCCGCGAAGATGCGCGCAGTGTCCTCCGATGGCGTCAGCGCCACCGGCGCATCGGCCATCACGATCGCATGCAACTTGCGCCGGCGCCGCGCCCGCAGCGCCATGGCGGTGGAATCGAAGCTGACCTCGTCCTTCGCCTCGAGGTGCGCGGCGAAGTGGCGCTCGATGTCCTCGATCGCGAGCGGCGCAGCCAGCAGGATGCGGCCGCTGGCGGCCGTCCCGGTCAGCTCGCCGACGGCGATATAGGGCACGCGCGCCAGCGACGAGGTCTGCTCGACCGCCGCGCCGCGGCCATTGGCCAGCACGAAGCTGCCATTGCCGCGATTGCGGGCGACGCGGTCGGGGAAGGCGAAGGCCAGCATCAGACCGGTAGTCAGCTCCCCCGCCCCTTGCGACGACGGGGCGGTACTGACCTGCTGCGCCCACCGGCGCGCCATGTCGCGCGCGCTCTGCGCCCGTTGTGAACGGTCGCGGCGGAACTGATCGAGCCTGACTTCGAGATCGACGCTGTCGCCGCCCAGCCCGCGTTCGGTGATGATCGCCGCGATGTCGGCAGCCTGCGCGGCCGCGCCGTGATCGGCGGCATCGACGATCATCCGCGCCAGCCGCGGCGGCAGCGCCAACGCCCGCAGCCGGCGCCCTTCATCCGTCAACCGGCCGTCGGCATCGACCGCGCCGAGTTCGTTGAGGAGACCACGGGCCTCCTTCCAGGCCGGCTGCGGCGGCGGATCGAGGAAGCTCAAGCTCGCGGGATCGCTGACGCCCCATTGCGCGAGGTCGAGCACCAGCGAGGACAGATCGGCGCTGAGAATCTCGGGCTGCGTATAGGCCGCGAGCGAGGCCGTCTGCGGCTCGTCCCACAGCCGGTAGCAGACGCCGGGCTCGGTGCGTCCGGCGCGGCCGCGGCGCTGGTCGACGGCGGCGCGCGAGGCCCGCACCGTCTCCAGCCGGGTCAGGCCGATATCGGGTTCATAGCGCGGCACGCGGGCGAGGCCGGAATCGACCACGATGCGCACGCCCTCGATGGTCAGCGAGGTCTCGGCGATCGAGGTTGCCAGCACCACCTTGCGGTGGCCCTTCGGCGCCGGCGAGATCGCGCGGTCCTGGACCGCGGCGTCGAGCGCGCCGAACAGCGGCACGATCTCAATGCTGGCGTCGTGGACGCGCTCGGCGAGCATGGTCTGGGTGCGCCGGATCTCGGCGGCGCCGGGCAGGAAGGCCAGCACCGAGCCGGCATCGGCGCGTAGGGCGCTCGCAATGGTCTCGGCCATCTGCCGCTCGACCGGTGCATCCGGCTTGCGGCCGACATAGCGCGTCTCGACCGGATAGGCGCGGCCCTCGCTCTCGACCACCGGCGCATCGCCGAGCAGGCCGGCGACGCGGGCGCCGTCGAGGGTGGCCGACATCACCAGGATGCGGAGATCCTCGCGCAGGCCCTGCTGCGCATCGCGTGCCAGAGCAAGGCCGAGATCGGCGTCGAGCGAGCGCTCGTGGAATTCGTCGAACAGCACCGCGGCGACGCCGGTCAGTTCCGGGTCGTCGAGGATCTGCCGTGTGAAGATGCCCTCGGTGACGACCTCGATGCGGGTCGCGCGCGACACCTTCGAGCCGAAGCGCACGCGATAGCCGACGGTGTCGCCGGCGCGCTCGCCCAGCGACTTGGCCATGCGCTCGGCGCTGGCGCGGGCCGCGATGCGGCGCGGCTCCAGCACGATGATCTTCTTGTCCCGGACCCACGGCGCATCGCGCAGCGCCAGCGGCACCCGCGTGGTCTTGCCGGCGCCCGGCGGCGCCACCAGGACGGCGGTGTTGCTGCGTTCGAGCGTGCCGGACAATTCGTCCAGCACGGCGTCGATCGGCAGCGGCGTGTCGAAGCGAAGGGGCAATCGATCAACCAATCATCACCCGCCGAAGCGGGTGATCCAGTCAGTGCAGATCACCTCGCGGCAATCGGTCGTCGTGCATACTCCGCCTGCGCGGCCCATGACAACGGCGTGTCACGCACCCGTCACCGACGGACGGCCGACGCTCTCATAGACGAAGCCGTGGGCCGCCATCTCGTCCGGACGATAGACGTTGCGCAGATCGACGACCACCGGATGGGCCATCACCTGCTTGAGCCGATCGAGATCCATCGCGCGGTACTGCACCCATTCGGTCACCAGCACCATGGCATCGGCGCCGGCGGCGCAATCATAGGGATCGTCGAAATAGGCGATCTCCGGCAGCTCCTTCTTGGCCTGCTCGATGCCGACCGGATCATGCGCGCGCACCTTGGCGCCCATGTCGAGCAGCCCGGTCACCAGCGGGATCGACGGCGCCTCGCGCATGTCGTCGGTCTCCGGCTTGAAGGTGAGGCCGAGGACGGCGACCGTCTTGCCACGCAGGTTGCCGCCGACCGCGTGCGCGACCTTGCGCGCCATCGCGCGCTTGCGGTTGTCGTTCACCGCCAGCACGGATTCGACGATGCGCAGCTGCGTGTCGTAGTCCTGCGCGATCTTGATCAGCGCGCGCGTGTCCTTCGGAAAGCACGAGCCGCCGAAACCGGGGCCGGCATGCAGGAATTTCGCGCCGATGCGGTTGTCGAGGCCGATGCCGCGCGCGACCTCCTGGACGTCCGCGCCGACCTTCTCGGCGAGATCGGCGACTTCGTTGATGAAGGTGATCTTGGTGGCGAGGAACGCGTTCGCCGCGTATTTGATCAGCTCGGCGGTGCGACGCGCGGTGTACATCACCGGCGCCTGGTTCAGCGACAGCGGGCGATAGATGTCGCCGAGCACCTTGCGGCCGCGATCATCATCGGTGCCGACGACGATGCGGTCAGGCCATTTGAAGTCGCGGATCGCCGCGCCCTCGCGCAGGAATTCGGGGTTGGAGGCGACGACGACATCGGCCGCCGGGTTGGTCTCGCGGATGATGCGCTCGACCTCGTCGCCGGTGCCGACCGGCACCGTCGATTTGGTCACGACCACCGTGAAGCCGGTCAGCGACGCGGCAATCTCGCGGGCGGCGGCATAAACGTAGGACAGGTCGGCATGGCCGTCGCCGCGCCGCGACGGCGTGCCGACCGCGATGAAGACGGCATCGGCCTCGGCAACCGGCTGCTTGAGATCGGTGGTGAAATCGAGCCGCTTGGCCTTCACATTGGCCGCGACCAGCGCATCCAGCCCGGGCTCGAAGATCGGGATTTCCCCACGATGAAGCGCGGCGATCTTGCTCTCGTCCTTGTCCACGCAAGTGACCTGATGCCCAAAATCGGCAAAGCAGGCACCGGACACCAGCCCAACATAGCCCGTGCCGATCATCGCAATTCGCATAGAAACCCACCCTTCAAGGTTAATACTTCAGCGTCTTAGACCATTTGCGGCCCAAGGGGAATTTAGAAAACGGCATGACGTTTGGATGACAGCAGGGAGTATTAACGGCTCTGCCCGAAGATGCGGCAGCTCCGCGCCAGAGAGGGACAGCATGACCGCAAATGGCACGCCGCAGACGGTGGGAACCGAGGCGCGCATCGACTGGGTCGACTACGCAAAGGGCATCTGCATCATCATGGTCGTGATGATGCACTCGGTGCTCGGCGTGGAGCTCGCCGCCGGCGAGACCGGCTTCATGCATGCCGTCGTCGCCTTCGCCAAGCCGTTCCGGATGCCCGACTTCTTCCTGATCTCCGGCCTGTTCCTGCCGCTGGTGATCGATCGCGACTGGCGCACCTACATCGACCGCAAGGTCGTCCACTTCGCCTATTTCTACGTGCTGTGGGTGACGATCCAGTTCGGCTTCAAGGCGCCCGGCTTCGCCGCCGCCTCCGGCTGGCAGCATGCCGGCTACCTGTATCTGGAGTCCTTCATCGAGCCGTTCGGCACGCTGTGGTTCATCTACCTGCTGCCGATCTTCTTCGTCGTCATCAAGCTGACGCGGAAGGCCCCGGCGCCCGTGATCTGGGGCATCGCCGCGGGGCTCGAGATGTCGCATATCGTGACCGGCTGGACCGTCATCGACGAGTTCTGCGCCCGCTTCGTCTACATCTATTCGGGCTATCTGTTCGCGAACTACATCTTCGCAGTGTCGGACCGCGCGCGGGCACAGCCCCTGCTGGCCGTCGCCGGCCTGCTGGCCTGGGCGGTGATCAACCAGGGCCTCGTGACGCTCGGCGTCAGCGAGTGGCCGGTGATCTCCCTGACGCTCGGCTATGCCGGCGCGGTCGCCATCATCATCGCCGGCACGCTGCTCGCGCGCGCCCAACTGCTCACCGCGCTCAGGTTCTGCGGCGAGCATTCGATCGTGATCTATCTCGCCTTCTTCCTGCCGATGGCGGCGACGCGCACCGTGCTGCTGAAGACGGGGATCATCGCCGACGTCGGCACGATCTCGCTGCTGGTCACCATCGCCGGCGTGCTCGGCGCACTCGTGATCTGGCGCCTCGCGCTTGTTGTCGGCGCCCGCTTCCTGTTCGAGCGGCCGATCGCGTTCTGGATCGCGCCGCCGAAATCCAAGGCCGTGCTGCAGGCGGCGGAGTAGCGTCAAACTCGGTGTCGTCCCGGGCGAAGACCCGGGACCCATAGCCACCGTCCTGCGTGTTGGGCATGCTGTGGCTCCAGCTTGCCGCCTCATCACCGCCTGGGCGTATGGGTCCCGGGTCGGCGCCCCGCCGGCGCTTCGCGGCGTCGTGGCTTGCCCGGGACGACGGCGGAATATGACGCGCCTGGCGAGCGCTCCACAGCCACCGATTTGCGTGGGGAACGCGCCGGAATCTGCCGTTCCCAGGGTGTCAATCCCCGCCAAATTCCCTACATTGCGGCCATGCCCAAAGCTCCCCAGAAAGCCGCCGTCACGTCCGCCACCCCCGCGCCTGCCGCTGTCAAGAGCGCGGCCAAAGGCGATCATGTGTTCCTGGTCGACGGCTCGTCCTACATCTTCCGCGCCTATCACGCGCTGCCGCCGCTCAACCGCAAGTCCGACGGGCTGCAGGTCAATGCCGTGCTCGGCTTCTGCAACATGCTGTGGAAGCTCTTGCGCGACATGCCCGAGACCGACCGGCCGACGCATCTGGCGATCGTGTTCGACAAGTCCGAGGTCACGTTCCGCAACAAGATCTATGCCGACTACAAGGCGCACCGGCCGCCGGCGCCTGATGACCTGATCCCGCAATTCGCGCTGATCCGCGAGGCCGTGCATGCCTTCGACCTGCCCTGCCTGGAGCAGGCCGGCTATGAGGCCGACGACCTGATCGCGACCTATGCGCGGCTCGCCTGCGAGCGCGGCGCCACCACCACGATCGTGTCGTCCGACAAGGACCTGATGCAGCTCGTCAACGACTGCGTCACGATGTACGACACCATGAAGGACCGTCGCATCGGCACCGCCGAGGTGGTCGAGAAATTCGGCGTGCCGCCGGAGAAGGTCGTCGAGGTGCAGGCGCTGGCCGGCGATTCCACCGACAACGTGCCGGGCGTGCCCGGCATCGGCATCAAGACCGCGGCGCAGCTGATCAACGACTATGGTGATCTCGAAAGCCTGCTGACGCGCGCAAGCGAGATCAAGCAGCCGAAGCGACGCGAGGCGCTGATCGAGAATGCCGAGAAGGCGCGGATCTCGCGCCAGCTGGTGCTGCTCGACGACAAGGTCGACCTCGAGGTGCCGCTCGACGAGCTCGCGGTGCACGAGCCCGATCCGCGCAAACTGATCGCGTTCCTGAAGGCGATGGAGTTCTCGACGCTGACGCGGCGCGTCGCGGAGTATTCGCAGATCGATCCGGCTGACGTGACGGCGGACGAGAATTTCAAGAGTAAGGCGGGCACTGCTCTCTCCGTTCCCTCCCCCCTTGTGGGGGAGGGTCCGGGAGGGGGGTCCCCCACGGGCGGTCCCTCCGGAGCACCCCCCTCCCCAACCCTCCCCCACAAGGGGGGAGGGAGCCCCAAGAGTGGTGATCCGCGGACGGACAAGTCCGCGATGAGCAAGGGCACGCCGGCTGCACTGGCAGAGTCGAGAGCTGAGGCGGCGAAGAGCGCGCGGATCGATCGGGACAAGTATCAGACGCTGCGGACGCTGCCCGAGCTGAATGCCTGGTTGGCACGCGCGCATGATTTCGGCCGGATCACCATCGAGGTCAAAGCGAGCTCGATCGATCCCATGCAGGCGAACCTGTGTGGCCTGTCGCTGGCGCTGGCGCCGGGCGAGGCCTGCTACATCCCGCTGGCGCATCGCCAGTCCGGCGACGGCGGCGGCCTGTTCGACGCCGGGCTGGCGCCGGACCAGATCAAGGAGAGCGACGCACTGGCCGCGCTGAAGCCGGTGCTGGAATCCGCGGGACTCTTGAAGATCGGCTACAACATCAAGTTCACCGCCGTACTGCTGGCGCAGCATGGCGTCACGCTGCAGAACGTCGACGACATCCTGCTGATGAGCTACGCGCTCGACGCCGGGCGCGGCTCGCACAAGCTGGACTCGCTGGCCGAGCACGTGCTCGCCCATGCCTTGCTCAGCGAGAGCGAGCTGATCGGCAGCGGCAAGAACAAGCTGACCTTCGAGCAGGTCGCGATCGACCGCGCGACCGCGCACGCGGCCGAAGCGGCCGACGTCATCCATCGCGTCTGGCGCGTGTTGAAGCCACGGCTCGTCGCCGAGCGCATGACCGCGGTCTACGAGACCTTGGAGCGGCCGCTGGTCTCGGTACTCGCGCGCATGGAGCGGCGCGGCATCTCGATCGACCGCCAGGTGCTGTCGCGTCTGTCCGGCGATTTCGCCCAGACGGCGGCGCGCGTCGAGGCCGAGCTGCAGGAGCTCGCCGGCGAGCCGATCAATGTCGGCAGCCCCAAGCAGATCGGCGACATCCTGTTCGGCAAGATGGGCCTGTCGGGCGGCACCAAAACCAAGACCGGGGCGTGGTCGACCTCCGCCTCGATCCTCGACGACCTCGCCGAGCAGGGCAACGATTTCGCGCGAAAAATCCTGGAATGGCGCCAAGTCTCGAAGCTGAAATCGACCTACACCGACGCGCTGCCGACCTATGTCAATCCGCAGACGCACCGCGTGCACACCACCTACGCGCTGGCGGCGACCACCACCGGCCGGCTGTCGTCGAACGAGCCGAATTTGCAGAACATTCCGGTGCGCACCGAGGACGGCCGCAAGATCCGCCGCGCCTTCATCGCCACGCCCGGCCACAAGCTGGTGTCGGCGGACTATTCGCAGATCGAGCTGCGGCTGCTGGCGGAGATCGCCGACATTCCGGTGCTGAAGCAGGCGTTCAAGGACGGGCTCGACATTCACGCGATGACGGCGTCGGAAATGTTCGGTGTGCCGATCAAGGACATGCCGAGCGAGGTGCGCCGCCGTGCCAAGGCGATCAATTTCGGCATCATCTACGGCATCTCGGCATTCGGCCTCGCCAATCAGCTCGGCATCCCGCGCGAGGAGGCGTCGGCCTACATCAAGCGCTATTTCGAGCGCTTCCCCGGCATCCGCGCCTACATGGACGAGACCCGCGAGTTCTGCCGCAAGAACGGCTATGTCGTCACGCTGTTCGGCCGCAAGTGCCACTATCCGGAGATCAAGGCGTCCAACGCCTCGGTGCGCGCCTTCAACGAGCGCGCCGCGATCAACGCGCGGCTGCAGGGCACGGCGGCCGACATCATCCGCCGCGCCATGACGCGGGTCGAGGACGCGCTGGCCGCGAAGAAGCTGTCGGCTCAGATGCTGCTGCAGGTGCACGACGAACTGATCTTCGAGGTCCCGGAGGACGAGGTCGCCGCGACCTTGCCTGTGGTGCAGCACGTGATGCAGGACGCCCCCTTCCCCGCCGTCCTGCTGTCGGTGCCGCTGCACGTCGACGCGCGGGCGGCTGACAATTGGGACGAGGCGCATTGAGCTGATCGCCCTACTCCTTCCGACGTTGTTGACATTTGGTCGAGGCCCGATCGCATCGCCAACCACTTCCGTCGTCCCGGCCTCGAGCCGGGACCCATACCCCCAGGGAGCGGTTCGAGGCACGCTGGTCATTGGCCTTCTGCCCAACACGACCGCCGCGGAGTATGGGTCCCGGATCGGCGCCGTTCCGCGCTGATGCGCGTCACGGCTTGTCCGGGACGACGGCTGGGGTGCAGGCGCATTCACGGTTCAAACAGCTGAGGACATGAAGGGCACGGCTTCGCTGTCTCGCGGCATGTCGTGCCCGAGGTTTGCGATCAGTCCGCCCTTGCCGACAATGCAAAGGGCGCAGGGAGAGCCAGGCCTCGGCTGAGGCCTGCGGCCCGCCTGCGAAAAAAAATGCAGGCGGCAGGTACCACAGGTTCAGCCGGACAGACCCGGCCCTCCCTGCGCGATGGGTTTAACGGCTGCTCCGTGCTCTCCCCGGGGACCGGGCTTTCTTGCCCCCGTCGCCCTCGCGACACGTCATGTCACTGATCATGTCACGACCGGCTTGGCGCCAGCATCGGGGCGCCAGGACCACACGGCTTGAACGTCCGCGAGCATGCCAATCGTCCAGCGCATCAGCACCCGACAGACCCGCGGCCACCGCTCCCCGCCTCAACGTATCGTGACGACGCGTACGCCCCTCTGCATGAGGACGGGATGCGCGGAGTAGAGCATGATTTCTGAAAAATAGCAATCTAAATTTTCGAGGGATGACGGATGGCGTCGTCTCGTGCGGGCATGGCCGACCGATCGAGAGCCGCGCGGCCCGCGGCCGCTTTACCTGTCGTTAGGCACGATGGCATCGTCGCCTGATCATCCGGACCGGTGGTAACGCGGCATGCAGCCGTGTTCGGCCAGACTTCGAGGGGCACCGCGCGCGAGCGATCACGTGGGCCGCCCATTCATGCCGCGATCATGCCGATGCCGCCGAACACCTCGTCCCCGCACAGCTCCATGACCGCGATCGCATCCGCAGCTCACCCCGCGACGCGCGACCGGCGCGCGATCCTGATCGCGCTGGCCGCGCTTGCGCTCTACAACGGCGCCTATCTCGTCAGCTGGGCACTGTCGTCGCCCCAGCCGCCGTTCGGCGACTTCTTCGGACTGTGGTCGTTCGGCAAATACGCGGCACTCGCAGGCGCTGGCATCTACGATCCCATCGCGCTCGCCAACTACCAGCAGACGCTCGATCCCACGCTCGGCGGCGGCGGCTTCCCCTATCCCTATCCGCCGACCTTCCTGCTGGTGATGATCCCGCTCGGCCTGCTGGCATTGCCCGTCGCCTATGTCTGCTGGATTTCGATCACGTTCGCGCTCTATGGCCTCGCAACGCTGGGCCGTGACTGGCGCTCGCTGGGCGGCCTCGCGCTGCTCGCGGCGCCGACGAGCTTGATCAACGCGATCACCGGCCAGAACGGCTTTTTGTCGGCGGCGCTGATGATCGGCGGCTTGCGGCTGCTCGCGAGCCATCCCGTCGTCGCAGGCGGCCTGCTCGGCCTGCTCGCCTACAAGCCGCAATTCGTGCTGCTGATGCCGGTCGTGCTGCTGGCCTCGCGCAATTGGCGCGCCATCCTGTCTGCGATCATCACGACGATGATCGTCGTGATCGTCACCAGCGCTGCGCTCGATCCCTGGATCTGGCTGCAATGGATCGCGAGATTTCCGGACTACCAGGCGCAGCTCGGGGCCAACCAGGCCAGCCTCGATCACATGATGCCGACGGTCATCGCCGGCCTGCACACGCTCGGCGCGCCGCCCACCGTTGGCCTCATGATCCAGCTGATGCTGTCCTGCTCCGTGGTCGCGCTGGTGTGGAAGGCCTGCCGCCGCGGCATGACGGATCAGGCGATCGCGCTGGTCGCGGTCGGCAGCATCGTCGTCACGCCCTATGCGATGATCTACGACATGCCGATGGTGGCTGCCGGGATCGCGATCCATTGGAAGGCGCGGAGCGAGGCCGGCGCGCCAATTGCGCCGCTGGAGATCGGCCTGGTGATCGCACTCGGAGCCTGTTTGCTCGCGATGATCACGCACAGCCTCCCTCTGGCCGCGGCGCTGCTGCTGGTGATGCTGGTGCTGAGCATCGCCGGCGTGTTCGACCGTGTCCGCCGCAGCATGCCCGAATTCAACGCCGCGCCGCCGGCGGCCGGCTGATTGCTCTCGGTGCAATTGATCGGATGACGGTGAGCGATCGGCTGCGCTAAGCATCGATCGGCAATTCTCCTCGTCGGACCGGTCATGCCGCACACGTCATCCCTGCTCGCCTTTGCCCTGGTCTCGCTCGGCATGGTGCTGACGCCCGGGCCGAACATGATCTATCTGATCTCGCGCTCGATCACGCAGGGCCACGCCGCCGGCCTGGTCTCGCTCGGCGGCGTGGCCGTGGGCTTCCTGGTCTACATGCTGGCCGCGGCGTTCGGCATCACCGCGCTGCTGTTCGCCGTGCCCTTCGCCTATGACGCGCTGCGTCTCGCCGGCGCCGCCTATCTGCTGTACCTTGCGTGGCAGGCGGTGAAGCCGGGCGGACGCTCGCCGTTCCAGGTGAAGAAGCTCGCCATCGACAGCCCGCGCAGGCTGTTCCTGATGGGGCTCGTCACCAATCTTTTGAATCCGAAGATCGCGATGCTGTACCTGGCGCTGCTGCCGCAATTCATCGACCCCGCCGCGGGCAGCGTGCTGACGCAGTCGGTGGTGCTCGGCGCGATCCAGATCATGATCAGCGTCAGCATCAACGCTGTCATCGCAATGGCCGCGGGATCGATCGCGCTGTTCCTGGCGACACGGCCGACCTGGGCGCTGGTGCAGCGCTATCTGATGGGCACGGTGCTCGCCGGGCTCGCGGTGCGCATGGCGCTGGAGGCGCGGCGGGGGTAGCGATTCTCGCCAGCGAACCAGCGACCCTTCCGGCTTGTGGGCCCCTCTCAACCCTCACCCTGAGGAGACCGCCCCAAGGGCGGTCGTCTCGAAGGGCGAGGCCACCGGCGGGGCCTCATGGTTCGAGACGCGCCGCGAGCGGCGGCCTTGCCTCGAATGACAGAATGGGCGCGTCGCTCCTCACCATGAGGGTCGGCTTCCGAGATCGGCGCCGCACGTTGGTCATCAGCCGCGTGTTCATGGAGAGGGTCTGGCAGCGAACGCCGCACCGCGCCTTTCGCTCAATCCAGCTTCGCCTCCATGCCGCGCTTCACGGCGGGGCGGGCCATCAGGGTGTCGTACCAGCGCTTGACGTGGGGGAAGTCGGCGAGGTCGACCTTGTGGCGGGGGTGGCGCCAGGCCCAGCCGAGAATGGCGAAATCGGCGATCGAGAGCGGGCCTGCCACGAATGCGTGCTGCGCCAGGCGGCGGTCGAGCACGCCGTAGAGCCTGATGGTCTCGGCCATGTAGCGCTTCAGGCCGTAGGCGCGGTCCTGCTCGTTCTCGAGCGCGATGAAATGGTGGACCTGGCCGGGCATCGGGCCGAAGCCGCCCATCTGCCACATCAGCCATTCATACACCGGGACGCGCTCGGCGAGGGACTTCGGCAGGAACTGGCCGGTCTTCTCGGCGAGATACAGCAGGATAGCGCCGGATTCGAACACGCTGACCGGCTTGCCCTCCGGGCCCTCGGGATCGACGATCGCCGGGATCTTGTTGTTCGGGCTGATGGCGAGGAAGGCCGGCGCCATCTGGGCGCCCTTGGTGATGTCGACCGGAATGACGCGATAGGGCAGGCCCATCTCCTCCAGCGCCACCGAGATCTTGCGGCCGTTGGGGGTGTTCCAGGTGTGCAGCTCGATCGTCATGGGGCGTCCTTCTGATGGTCCTTGCCGATGGTCCTTGCCGATTATCCTTGCGTGGGCGGCGGGCTTTCCATTAGCTCGAAACTGCACGAGCCTCCAAACGTACCGTTGTTGATGGGACATCCTGACGGCTGGCCTCAGCCGCCCGGGCCCGATAGATTGCGCCACCCGAGAATCCACTCAAGACAAGACCCTCAAGGGAAAACGCCGTGTCCAAATCCGCCTCCCGCGCCCGCCTCCTCGAGATCATCCGCAGGCGTTCGTTCGGCCGGGGCGAGGTCACGCTGGCGTCCGGCCGCAAGAGCGATTTCTATTTCAACCTGAAGCCGACGATGATGGACCCGGAGGGCGCGACTTTGCTCGCCGAGCTGACCTATGAGGCGCTGAAGGACGAAGGCTTCGACTATATCGGCGGGCTGGAGATGGGCGCGGTGCCGCTGGCCGGCGCGATCGCGCAGATCTCCTGGATCAAGGGCCATCCGATCGCCGCCTTCTTCGTCCGCAAGAAACCGAAGGAGCACGGCGCCAAGCTGGCGATCGAGGGCCTCACCCGGGACGAGACCCTGGCCGGCAAACGCATCGTCGTGGTCGAGGACGTCACCACCACCGGCGGCTCGGCGATGAAGGCGGTCGAGACCCTGCGCGAGGCCGGCGCCGAGGTGTCGCTGGTGTTCACGATGGTCGACCGCGAAGAAGGCGCCGCGGAGGCGTTCGCCGCCGTCGGCCTGCCGTTCCGCGCGCTCTACAAGGCGCGCGAGTTCCTCTGAGACTGCACTCGCAAGGCGCATTTGATCACCCGCGCACACCGCTCATTTACCAACGCCCGTTAAGGTTACCGCAAAGCTGATGGCGCCATGCCGTGGGCATGGTCGGCCTGTTCGCGCATGATCGGCGCGGATTTGCCGCGGCCGGACGGACATTGCGGTGAGAATGGAGCGGGCGTTGCGTAGCGTGTTGTCGTTTCGGCGGAGATCCCGCCGCGTGGCGGTCGCAACCACCATCGGCCTCGTCACGGCCGTCGCGCTGGCGCCGCCGATGGCATCGGCCCAGGGCCTGTTCGATTTCCTGTTCGGCGGCTTCAACAAGCCGCAGACCCAGCGGCCCGCGGCGCAAGGCGGCTTCTTCGCCGATCCGTTCGGGAGCAATCCGCAAGCCTCACCGCAGCCGCGCGTCGCGACCGGATCGGGCGCCGCGTTCTGCGTGCGCACCTGCGACGGGCGCTATTTCCCGCTGACCCGCGGCCTCGCCTCGCCGGCCCAGATGTGCCAGGCGTTCTGCCCGGCGAGCCCGACCAAGATCTACTACGGCTCCAACATCGACTATGCCACGGCGGCCAATGGCGAGCGCTATGCCGACAGCGAGACGGCGTTCGCCTATCGCCAGGCGCTGCGCGCCGACTGCACCTGCAATGGCCGCGATCCCGCCGGGCTCGCGCCGGTCGACCTGTCGCTGGATACGTCGCTGCGGCCCGGTGATGTCGTCGCGACCAGCGACGGGCTGGTCGCCTATTCCGGCACGCGCGGCAGCGGCGGCCAGCCGGCCGACTTCAAGCCGGTCGCGTCCTATCCCGGGTTGAACGCCGACACGCGTGCGCGGCTCGGCGAGCTGAAGGTCGCGCCGGTGCGCGCCGAGATGCTGGCCGCCGATGCCATGGCTGCGGTGCCGCCGCCGGAAACCCCGATCGAGAATGTCAGCGTCGCGCCGCCGATGAGCATCGCGCCGAAGCAGCCGACGGGCCGCGCCAAGCGGGCGGATGTGAATTGAGGTCTCGCCCCCCGTCATTGCGAGCGCAGCGAAGCAATCCAGAGTCCCGCACACCACCCTGGATTGCTTCGCTGCGCTCGCAATGACGGAGAACTGGGCTAGCGTCCCACGATCACGCCGATGACGTTCGGCGCCTCGAGATATTTCTCCTCGATCGCCGCCCGCGCGGCGGCGCGGTTGTCGGGCGTCAGCAGGCCGCGCTTCTCGGCCAGGATCATCCAGCAGAAGCCCCACCAGTCGCTCAGCATGCCCTCGTCGTCGACCAGGTCGTAGCCCTGCTCGGCGGCGAAGATGCGCGCCCGCGCCTCGTCGAGACCGTCGAGGAAGGTGTGGTCGGTGGCGGAAAACAAATCGTCGGAAATGTCGTCGGTGGTGTAGCCCCAGACCGACATGCAGACCGCGTTGAACTCGCGGTCGATCTGGTCGTCATCGACGGCACGCCGCCGCGCGGTCTTGTGCAGCCGCGAAAGCGTGCGCGCGAAATCGGCAATGCGGGTGAGGGCCAGGGGATCGAAGGCGACGGTGGACATGGTGTCCTCGCGAGATGCTCTGATGCCGGATGTGGGCGGATCGAATCGCAACAGGGATAACGATCGCTTGCTAAATTGTTCTTAATTTGTTCTGACGGGAAAAGAAAGTCAATTATCGTCGTCCCCGGCCTCCAAGCCGGGACCCATAGCCACCGAAGCCAATTGGTTGGCACGGACCGATGAGCGCACAAGCCGCATGGACGGTCTACATTCTTGCCAGCGGGCATCACGGCACGCTGTATATCGGCGTAACCAGTGATGTCAGGAAGCGTCTGGAAGACCATCGTGCCGGGCGGGGCTCAAAGTTCGTCAGCAGGTACAGGGTTTTTCGGCTCGTCCACGTCGAGCGCTTCGCGTGCCCGCTGGAGGCTATCGCACGCGAGAAGCAGCTGAAGAACTGGCATCGCGATTGGAAGGTCGAGCTGATTGAAAAGGATAACCCGGATTGGAGCGACTTGTCGGGCCTCATCTTTGGCCGGTGAGTCTGGATCCCGGCTTTCGCCGGGATGACGATGAGGAGAATTCGGCGATCCTCTTCTCGCACCTGCAGGAGGCTGGCGCGTTCCTTCGCCGGAACTCCGGCCTGAACCTTGCATCTTTTTCCATCACCTTGCTGTGCGGACCAGCCTTTCCCCGGGTTTCGGACCGCGCGCAACCATCGTATGCTTTTACCGGTTCCTCGTAGCATCACAGGTTTCAAGGTGACAGATCAGCCGTCCCAGCGCAGCTTCGTAAGCACCGGCCAGCCCGTCGACGAATTGGCCGTCGCCGAGATCAAGAGCGACATCCTCGCGAAGCTTCGGCTCGCGATCGGCAAGGAGGCGAGCCAGGCGACGCAGCAGGACTGGTATCACGCCGCAGCGCTGACCCTGCGCGACCGCATCGTGCATCGCTGGCTGACGGCGGACAAGGAGAGCTACGACGCCGGGCGCAAGCGGGTCTATTATCTCAGCCTCGAATTCCTGATCGGCCGTCTGTTCACCGACGCGCTCAACAATATGGGCCTGATGAAGGTGTTCGAGACCGCGCTCGGCGATCTCGGCGTCGGCCTGCAGGACCTGCGCAAATGCGAGCCGGATGCCGCGCTCGGCAATGGCGGCCTCGGCCGTCTCGCGGCGTGCTTCATGGAGAGCATGTCGACCCTGCAGATCCCGGCGATCGGCTACGGCATCCGCTATGATTTCGGCCTGTTCCGCCAGGTCATCGTCGACGGCTGGCAGCACGAATATCCCGATGTCTGGCTGTCGTTCGGCAATCCCTGGGAGTTCCAGCGCCCCGAAGTGGTCTATCACGTCCATTTCGGCGGCGGCGTCGAGCATGTCGACGACAAGGGCCGCGACCGCGCGATCTGGCATCCCGGCGAGACCGTTCAGGCGGTCGCCTATGACACGCCGATCGTCGGCTGGCGCGGCCAGCATGTGAATGCGCTGCGGCTGTGGTCGGCGCGCTCGCCCGATCCGCTGAAGCTCGACGTGTTCAACTCCGGCGACTATCTCGGCGCATCGGCGGAAGAAGCGCGCGCGGAGGCGATCTGCAAGTTCCTGTATCCGAACGACGAGAGCCCGGCCGGCCGCGAGCTGCGGCTGCGCCAGGAATATTTCTTCGTCTCGGCCTCGCTGCAGGATCTCATCAAGCGCCATCTCGGCTCCGACGGCCAGTTGCGGAGTCTCGCGCAGAAGGCCGCGGTGCAGCTCAACGACACGCATCCCTCGCTCGCGGTCGCCGAGCTGATGCGGATTCTCGTCGACTTGCACAATTTCCGCTGGGACGAGGCCTGGAAGATCACGGTCGCGACGCTGTCCTACACCAACCACACGCTGCTGCCCGAAGCGCTCGAGACCTGGCCGGTCGAATTGTTCGAACGGCTGCTGCCGCGGCATCTCGAGATCATCTACCGCATCAATGCGCAGCATCTCGCGCTCGCCGAGCAGCGCGCGCCCGGCGACATCGACTATCGCGCCTCGGTGTCCTTGATCGACGAGAAGAGCGGCCGCCGCGTGCGCATGGGCCAGCTCGCCTTCGTCGGCTCGCATCGCATCAATGGCGTTTCGGCGATGCATTCGGACCTGATGAAGGAGACCGTGTTCCACGATCTCAACCATCTCTATTCCGGCCGCATCACCAACAAGACCAACGGCATCACCTTCCGCCGCTGGCTGACACTCGCCAATCCGAAGCTGACGGGCCTGCTGCGCGAGGCCTGCGGCGACGCCATCATCGACGATCCGACGCTTCTCTCAAGCCTCGAGAGCTACGTCGCGGATTCCGGCTTTCATGACAAGTTCCGCGCGGTGAAGCACCACAACAAGGTGCAGCTCGCGCGCCTCATCTCCGAGCGCATGAACGTCCGGCTCGATCCGGGCGCGCTGTTCGACGTGCAGATCAAGCGCATCCACGAATACAAGCGGCAGCTCCTCAACATCCTCGAGGCGGTGGCGCTGTATCTCGACATCAAGGACGATCCGCAACGCGATTGGGTGCCGCGGGTCAAGATCTTCGCCGGCAAGGCGGCGGCGAGCTACCGCTATGCCAAGCTGATCATCAAGCTGATCAACGACGTCGCCGATGTCGTCAACAGCGACCCGGCGATCGCCGGCAAGCTCAAGGTCGTGTTCATGGCCGACTACAATGT
The DNA here is from genome assembly GCF_051167855.1 of Bradyrhizobium sp. HKCCYLRH3099. NCBI lineage: Bacteria > Pseudomonadati > Pseudomonadota > Alphaproteobacteria > Hyphomicrobiales > Nitrobacteraceae > Bradyrhizobium > Bradyrhizobium sp. HKCCYLRH3099. The sequence goes on along the minus strand of NZ_JBNPTW010000012.1, from coordinate 197,828 downwards.
CAGCCTGGCGGAAACGATCATTCCCGCGGCTGACCTGTCCGAGCAGATCTCGACCGCCGGCATGGAGGCGTCCGGCACCGGCAACATGAAGCTGGCGCTGAACGGCGCGATCACCATCGGCACGCTCGACGGCGCCAATATCGAGATCCGCGACAATGTCGGCGCCGACAACATCGCGATCTTCGGCATGGAGGCGCCCGACGTCATGATCCGGCGCCAGCAGGGGCTGGATGCCACCGACGTGATCCGGCGTTCGCCGCGGCTCGGTCGTGCCATCGATGCGATCGCGTCCAGCCTGTTCTCGCCCGGCGAGCCCGGCCGGTTCGAGCCGATCGCGCATGCGCTGCGCCATCTCGATCACTACATGGTGTCGGCGGATTTCGACTCCTATTACGAGGCGCAGCGCGGCGTCGACGCGCGCTGGCAGACCACGCCGGCCTGGACCCGCGCCTCGATCCTCAACGTCGCGCGCATGGCGTGGTTCTCGTCCGACCGCACCATCCGCGAATATGCCGACGACATCTGGAACGTGCCGGTCGGGCCAGCGGCCGCGCTGCCGCACGCGCAGCGGGCGTGACACTGCTGCTCAATGACCTGTGAGGTCATTGAGTCCGCCTGCGATTGCTTTTCACCTGACGGCCATCATACGATGGCCGCCAGGAGGAACGCATGACCGAGACAACAGCGCATCTGTTCGACGAGGCCACCCGCGTCACCGCCGGCGACAGCCGCTGGCAGGGCCGCACCAGCCCGGACTACTGGGCCTTCGTCGGTCCGTTCGGCGGAGTCACCGCCGCGACCGTGCTGCGCGCGTTGATCGAGCATCCGCAAATCATCGGCGATCCGCTGGCCGTGACGGTGAACTATTGCGCGCCGATCGCGGAAGGTCCGTTCGATCTCGACGTGCGGCTGATCAAGGCCAACCGCTCGTCCCAGCATTGGTGCGTGGAGCTCAGCCAGGGCGACGCCGATTCGGCGACGCTGGCCACTGCTGTCTTTGCCGAGCGCCGGCCGTCCTGGTCGCACCAGCCGGCCGTCAAACCGGACGCGCCCGCGTTCGATCAGGTCAGGCGCTATCCCGATGCCGGGATGTCCTGGACCAGACAATATGATTTCCGCTTCGTGGAAGGACGCCCGGACTTCGGCAGTCGTTCCGACGAACCGCGCAGCGCCTATTCGCGGCTGTGGATCTCCGATCGCAAGCCGCGCAAGCTGGATTGCCTGTCGCTGCTGTCGATGTCGGATGCGTTCTTCGGCCGCGCCTTCCACGTCCGCGGCGAGCTGATCCCGTTCGGCACGGTGTCGCTGACGACCTACTTCCATGTCAGCCGCGAGGAGCTCGCGGCCGAGGACATCACGCATGTGCTGGCGACCGCCGACGCCAAGGTGTTCAACCGGAGCTATCAGGACCAGCATGGCGAACTGTGGTCGCCGTCGGGCCGGCTGCTCGCGACCACGACGCAGATCGCCTATTTCAAGGCGTGACGCGAGCGACGCGGCTTACATCTTCTTCTGCAGGCCCATCGACTTCATGAGGTTGTCGAGCGTCTTCTGCGATTGCGGCGAGGCCCCCTTGCGCACCTCCCGGTAGACATCCGAGTCGGTCATCGATGACTTGCGGTCGTCGTCACCGTCAGCAGCGTCGGGATCAGGCGTCGGCGTCGCAGAGGTGTGGCCCGGGTCGGTTTCGGTCGTCGAGGACGTCGCAGGTCCGGATTTCTGGACGATCGTCGCCGAATTGCCGCCGCTGCTCTGCTCGATCTTCGTATAGCCCGGACGCGTCTCGACCTTCTTGTCGGTGGCCGGCACGCCGCTCTGGGTCACGGTCGCCGCGTTGCTGCCGTTCGTGATCGATGTCGTCTCGGCCTGCGCCGACAGGCTGGTGAGCCCGGCCAGAGCAGCGGTGAGCAGCAGCGCCTTATGCGGGATCAGCTTCATCTGTCCGTCTCCTTGGCGGTGATGCGACCGGGCGAGGCCTCGCCCGATCGCCGTTGTGTTGCAGGTCAGGCCGAGCGGCGGCCCTTACCATTGATGGACCTTGACGCGGTTGGCGTTGCCGACCTGCATGGCGCCGGCGCTGTTGTCACGGCCGCGCTGATCGAGGCGGGTCGCGTTGCCGTTGCCGAGCTGCGTCGAGTTCGAGCTGTTGTTCATGCCGGTCTGGCGGGCGCTGGCGGTGTTGCCGTTGCCGGCCTGCATCTGGCCGTTCATGTTATACTGGCAGTTCTGAGTGACGCTGTCGCTCAGGCCGTTGCCGATCTGGGTCTTGGCATGCACGCAGGCGGTGATGCCGCCGGCATAGGCCGGGGCGGAAACCAGCGCCAGCGCGGCACCAGCGATCAGAAGAAGCTTGCTCATCGGACTGTTTCCTTGGGTTTGATGTTGGCGGCGGTGGTCAGCGGACAGGACGCGTGGCGAGGGGGCGGCACGCGTCCTTCCGCTCCGTTTGGCCGATCAACGGCGGCGCTGCCACACGCCCGCGTAGTTGCCGTCGCCGTTCTGGCCGATGCCGGCGTTGTTGTTGCGGCCGATCTGATGCACGCCGGCGCCGTTGCCGTTGCCGTACTGGATGATCTGGCTGTCGTTGTTGCGGCCCTTCTGGAAGGTCTCGGCGCCGTTGCCGTTGCCGTTCTGCACGATCGAGGACGAGTTGCCGGCATAGGCGCCCGAGGAAGCGAGCGTCAGGACGGCGGCGGAGGCGAGGAGGATGGAGCGGAGCATGGTCGTTATCCCTGTTGATCATTCGAACTGCGTCATTGCCGTTCGATGATGGGAGGATAGGCGACCGCAACGTCCGCTTCCGTGCGGGAGGTCACACTCGCAATCGCGCGTCGCTCACTCGCATGCGCCGCTGGCTGCGCCACACTCCGGCGTCGTCCCGGCCTCGAGCCGGGACCCATAAACACCGCTGCCGGTTTGGCGAAGGCTGGAGCTGATCGCCTGCCTCACCACGCCGTCTGTGGTTCTGGGTCCCGGCGTTCGCCGGGACGACGGCGGAAGGTGAGGCGCGACCGTCGGATGCGCCGATCGCGATTCGGCGGAAAATCAGAACCCGAAGCGGATGCCCGCGTTGACGCCGACGCTCCGCGTGCCGCGGTCGGCGACGACGCCGTCAGCGGACACGGTGAGACGCGTATTGGCCGCGAGATCGTAGCCGATGCCGCCGGCGATCCGGACATAGGTGTCGTCGAACGGACGTACCGGCGTGAACACCGGCACGCCCGGCGCCAGCGTGAACGTCGTCTGCACCACCCGCGTGGTGTTGATGAGGTTCTTCTCGACGGTCACGTCGAGGTAGCCTGTGGTCTTCGGGCCGAACGCCGCAACGCCCGGCTCGAAGCGGACACCGCCGCTGACGACCGACGATCGCAGCGACTGGCTGCCGACCGTCTGCGTCAGGAAGGGGTCGCCGGTTTCGGCATAGTCGCTGACATGGCTCTGCGAGTAGGTGTAGCCGCCGAGCGGCCCGACCTTCACCATGCCGAGATCGAACAGATAGGCCGCCTTGATCGCGGCGACCGCGCTCTGCCCGTTGGTCTTCGGCGTGATCGGCGCGGCAAAGCCGGTGCGCGAGATGTTGTAGCCGTTCCAGCCATAGGCGGCCATGGCGTGAACGAACCATGAGCGGGTGTCGTAGGCCAGGAAGCCGCCGAAATGGTACGAGTCCAGATCTGTGGAGCCGAGCCCCTGCTTGAAGCTGGCGGCGGTCCGGGTGTAGCCGGCCGTCGGTCCCATCGCGAGCTCGGGCGTCAGATAGAACTTCGCGCCCGCCAGCACGCCGCCGGAATCGTAGCTGTAGGCAGTCGAACCGAACGCATCGGCGTGGTCGCCGTGGTGATAATTGCCTTGGACGAACAAGGCGACCTTGCACGGCGGCGCGACCGCCGCCGGCACGGCCTTGGTGATCAGCGGCGCCCTGGCCGGCGGCGGCTGATCGATGCACGCCTGGCCTCGTCCGGTGCCGAGCTGCGACAGCAGGTCCCGCGAGAAATCCTGCGCGCTGAGCTGGGCCATGGTGGGAAGCGCCGCGGCCGTTTCCGGCGCGAACAGGAGATTCGCCGCCACGCGCTGCAGATAGCCGGTCCCCAGGGCGGTGATCGGAGAGGCCGCTAGCTGGATGGCGAACGCCGACGCATTGTTGCCGGTCTGCGCGATGGCGGCGTTGTTGGTCGGGCCGACCTGGATGATGAAGGCGTGGCTGAAGTCGCCGAACTGGGTGATGTTGGCGGTGTTGGTGCCGTCGACCTGGATGATGGCGGTGCGGTTGTAGAAGCCGTTCTGCGTGACGGTGGCCAGCGGGTTCGGCGCCAGCTGGACGATGCCCGCGATGTTCTGCCCGGGCGGGAGCGCCTGGTTGAGGACGATCGGCCCGTTCAGCGGCAGGAAGCCATTGCCGTTGGTATCGATGAAACCAACCTGCGCAGCGGCCGGCGCTGCCAGCAGCACGGCGGCTGTCCCGATCACGGAGACCAGCGAAGCCTGCTTCGTCTTCATGGACACCCCGCCCCATCCTGCCTTGAGCATCAAGCCCGATGCGCACGTCACGAGGCCGCGAAGTCCAGCTCCACGACGCTCACGGCGACGTGTATCTTAACCGAATGCGCGCCCGCGGCCGTTGCAACAAGGTGACACGGACTGAAATCTTTCGCGGGGCGCGCGGGACTCAAGGATGGGGCTATCCCCGCTGTCGCCCGGCGGGCGGTGCGTCCCCTCTCCCGCGTGCGGGGGGAGGGTTAGGGAGGGGGCCGCTCCAACAGCGGTGCAAATGGCGCCCCCTCTCCAACTCTCCCCCGCACGCGGGGGAGAGGGCAAGGCGGTGGGCGCGGTGGCTTGATTGCCTGAACTCGGAATCGACCGTCGCCGATAGAACGGGCTGAAGGTTGGCCCCGCTGTCACCACGCGGTCGGTACGTCCCCTCTCCCGCTTGCGGGGGAGGGTTAGGGAGGGGGCCCGCTCCGGCGGCGGTGCGCGTGGCGCCCCCTCTCCTACTCTCCCCCGCACGCGGGGGAGAGGGCGCAGCGAATGCGCGGAAACTTGGTCAATTCAGAATTGCAGATTTGTCCGGATGGCGCGTCGGACTGGATCGGTCTCACGCAACGAGCTGGGCAACTCTTGCGGACGGTCGACGAGGAGAGCACGTCGGATAGAGCGAGATCAGGGCAGCGAACCGGAAGCGGGGTGTCAGGCCCCCGCTTCCGTCCGCTCCAACTCACCGATCAACGGCGGCGCTGCCACACGCCGGCGTAGTTGCCGTCGCCGTTCTGGCCGATGCCGGCGTTGTTGTTGCGGCCGATCTGATGCACGCCGGCGCCGTTGCCGTTGCCGTACTGGATGATCTGGCTGTCGTTGTTGCGGCCCTTCTGGAAGGTCTCGGCACCGTTGCCATTGCCGTTCTGCACGATCGAGGACGAATTGCCGGCATACGCGCCCGACGAGGCGAGCGTCAGGACAGCGGCGGAGGCGATGAGGATGGAGCGGAGCATGGTGGGTATCCCTTCTGATCATTCGATCCCGGCGTCATTGCCGTTCGATGATTGGAGGATAGGCGGCACCAACGCCGGCTTCCGTGCGGGAGGTCACACTGGTGATCGCGCGCCTTTCACGCGCAAGCGCAGTCGGCTGCGTCACACCCCGGCGTCGTCCCGGCCTTGAGCCGGGACCCATAAACACCATTCCAAATTTGACGAAGGCTGGAGCGCCCAGCCTGCCTCACCACGCCGTCCTGTGGTTCTGGGTCCGGGCGTTCGCCGGGACGACGGCTGTGGGTGGGGCGCGACCTCGGGCCTTTCGGGCAAAGCCATCTGCTCTAGCGCCGCCATAGTGACCTATTAAATGCAAAATCGGGCCAGCCGCGAGCCGCGGCTGACCCGACGAGCGTTGGCGAACTTACTCGGCCGCGAGCTTCACGTCCGGCGCGGCGGCGCGGACGTCGGCGTCGACCTGGGCTTCGAACTTGGCGAAGTTCTTCTGGAACATGCCGACCAGAGCGCGGGCGGTCTTGTCGAACTCGGCCTTGTCCTTCCAGGTGTTGACGGGATCGAGGATCTCGCTCGGCACGCCCGGCAAGGCGGTCGGCACCGCGAAGCCGAAATATTTGTCGGTGCGGAATTCGACATTACGGAGCGAGCCGTCGAGCGCCGCGGTCAGCAGGGCGCGCGTCACCTTGATCGGCATGCGCGAGCCCGTGCCGTACTTGCCGCCGGTCCAGCCGGTGTTGACCAGCCAGCAGTCGACATTGTGGTCGGCGATCAGTTGCCGCAGCATGTTGCCGTACACCGACGGATCGAGCGGCAGGAACGGCGAGCCGAAGCAGGTCGAGAACTCCGGCTGCGGCTCGTTGCCGAGGCCACGCTCGGTTCCGGCAACCTTGGCGGTGTAGCCGGACAGGAAGTGATACATCGCCTGCGCCGGCGACAGTTTTGCGATCGGCGGCAGCACGCCGAATGCGTCGGCGGCGAGCATCACGACGTTCTTCGGATGCGGGGCGCGGCCGGTGCGCGAGGCGTTCGGGATGTAGTCGAGCGGATAGGCCGAGCGGGTATTCTCGGTCTTGGAGCCGTCGTCGAAATCCGGGACGCGGCTGTCCTCGTCGAGCACGACGTTCTCCAGCACGGCGCCGAAGCGGGTCGACGCGGCGAAGATCTGCGGCTCGGCTTCCTGCGAGAGCTTGATGCACTTGGCGTAGCAGCCGCCCTCGAAGTTGAACACGCCGGACGGACCCCAGCCATGCTCGTCATCGCCGATCAGGGTGCGGTTCGGATCGGCCGACAGCGTCGTCTTGCCGGTGCCGGACAGGCCGAAGAAGATCGCGGTGTCGCCGTTCGGGCCGACATTGGCCGAGCAGTGCATCGGCATCACGCCGCGCTCGGGCAGATAGTAGTTGAGCGTCGTGAACACGCTCTTCTTCATCTCGCCGGCATAATAAGACCCGCCGATCAGGACGATCTTGCGGGCGAAATCGATGGCCACGACGTTCTGCGAGCGCACGCCGTGACGTTTCGGATCGGCGCGGAAGCTCGGCATGTCGATGATGGTGAGCTCCGGCACGAAGGTGTCGAGCTCGATTGTCTCCGGGCGGATCAGCAGCGTGCGGATGAACAGCGAGTGCCAGGCGAGCTCGGTGAAGACGCGCGTCTTGATGCGGAACGCCGGATCGGCGCCACCATAGAGGTCCTGCGCGAACAGGCTCTTGCCTTCGGCGTGCTTGAGGAAGTCCTGATACAGCGCCTCGAACTGCTCGGCCGTGATCGCCTGGTTGCCCGCCCACCACATCTTCTCGGTCGATGCGTCGCGGACCGTGAACTTGTCCTTCGGGCTGCGACCGGTGAACTCGCCCGTATCCGCGCACAGCGCCCCATCAGCCGACAGCACCGCCTCGCCCGCCGCCAGCGAATACTGATAGAGCTGGGGAGCGCCGAGATTCCAATGCACCTGCTTGAGGTTCTTTAAGCCGAACTTGTCGGCACCGAAGGCGCCGTTGCGAATACCCGTCTCTTGCACGAAGAACCCTCCTGAGAGCCCGCATCACTCGCGCGCGAAATGCGTGGCGCGTTGCGCGGTGACCGTTACCGTTTACATCGCCTTACCAAGCGCGGTCGCCGACCTAATACTGATCAACGCTGGTCTTGCCAAGACGATCCGGCCGAATTGGTTATCGCTGCGAGCTGATGCACGTCGCTCATTTTTCGTCGTGCGGTGCTCATTCAGTTGGCAATCATCACGGCTGCCCAGGATGCTGCAATGCAACAGATATATCAGCGCGTTTCGGTTTCGCCGAGCAATACGAACGGCGCCCAAACCGAAGGATCCGCGCCGCCGGACGAAGATGGATCGTCCAGCAGCGCGAGCATCGCCTGGCGCAGCGCTTCGCTGCGACCCATTGTCGGGTGCTCCGTGAGGCGGTGGAACGTGTCGGTCATCAGCCGTGTCGCGGCCGCCGAATCGACCGCCCAATGCGTGACCAGCAGCGCCCGCGCGCCGGCATAGAAGAACGCCCGCGCGAGACCCGATAGCGCCTCGGCGCCGGGCTTGTCGCCCGCGATCGTGTTGCAGGCCGACAGCACGACGAAATCGGCATTGAGCTTCAGCTGCGCGACCTCGCTCGCCGTCAGCAGCCCGTCATCGAGCACTGACGGAGCGGACGGCAGGCTGAGCGCCAGCGACGGCTCGGCGATGCCCTTGACGTCGCCGGCGACGAGACCATGCGTGGCGAAATAGACGATGCGGAAATCCGACAGCTGCGCCCGCTTCACGGTCGTCTCGCTGGCATCGCTGCCGAGATGAAGATCGGCCGCGGCCACGCCCAGATCGGTCGCCACCGCCTTGAGCTCGTCGGCCGTGTCGGGAAGCTGCGGCAAGGCGCGCGCGAGCTGAGCGCGGTCGACGCCGGCGCCGCGCCAGAACTCCGTATAGGCCAACGTCGCGATGCTGCGCGCGGCCTGCTTGTCGACCGCCCGCGGCGGCGCGCCGGCGCGACCAGGATCGAACACCGGATCGCCGAAGCCGATCATGGGCCGGCTGCCGCGCCGCGTCTGCGCCGCGCCCCGCAGCGTCTTCAGGCTGCCGATCGACGGCAGCACGGCAACGGCATGACGCCGCAACAGCCAGGCCGCATCGCGGTAGCCGGCCGCGCGATCCGGAATAGCTTGCGCCGGCGGCTCGGTGACCAGGAGGTGGAACGGCAACGCCGTCAGTGCGCCTGACGGCACGATCAGCAGGCTGCGCTTGCCCTTGATCTCGGCGTCGATCGGCCCCAGCAGCGTCTGGTAGAGCTCGTGGGCCGTGACGAGGTCGAACCGGTCGGACGTCGCGGCCGTGGGAGCGAGGCCGCGGCGAAAGCGCATGACGTCCCGCGCCAGCGTATCCGCATCACGCGATATCGGCTTCCACGCGAAGCTGTCGCGGGTGATCGCCAGCACGAAGGCCGTGCGCTCGGCGAGGCCGAATGCGACCAGCGCCTCGTCCTCGGCCAGCAGCGGCTGGATGTCGCCGAGCCGAAGCGGGAGCGGATTCGCGAGCGCCGCAAAGTCAGGAAACTCCCGCGCCAGCGTCGCGCGCACGCCGGTGCGCTCAGCGGTGACAGCTGCGAGCCGCGCCTTGTCGCGGGTCTCGGCGGCGCGATCGCGCTGCGCGGCGGGACGCGATACCGCGGCGATGATGGCCTTGTCGAGCGTCTCGGTTTCAGCCGTGAGATCCTGATCCTTGCGCACCAGTTCGGCCAGCCGATCATTGCCGGCCGCGAGCCTGACCGCGAGCTTGTCGACGGCGGCCGCCGCCTGGGACTGGGCGCCGCGCTGGATCACGTCGACGGCCTCGTCGAGCGCCCTCGGCGCCGGCAGCAGGCCGTCGCGCCCGGCCGCAAACAGCACGGGGAGCGCGACCTTCGGCTGCGCCTGCCCGCGCTGAACGAGACGCTCGACCAGCGGCAGCGCATCGGAATGAGGCCCCGCGGCCTGGTAGAGACCGGCGAGATTGTTCAAGGCGGTGATCGCATCGGGATGATCGGGCCCCAGCGCGCGTTCGCGGATCGCGAGCGCGCGGACGAACAACGGCTCCGCCTCGTCGGCGCGCTGCTGGCGCTGCTTCAGGTCGGCGAGGTTGTTCAGCGAGCGCGCGACATCGGGATGATCGGGGCCGAGCAGCTTTTCGCGGATGGCGAGGGATTGCCGGATCAGCGGCTCAGCCTCGCGGTCGCGGCCGTCGCTCTTGGTGAGCTGGCCGAGATTGTTGAGCAGCGTCGCGACCGGCGCGCTGTCATTGCCAGCCACCTTGCGATAGATCGCCAGCGCCCGCTTGAACAGCGGCTCGGCATCGCCATGACGATCCTGGCGTTCGTACAGCGTGGCGAGATTGTTCAGCGCCTGGCCGACATCGGGATGGCCGGGGCCGAGCGCCTTCTCGCGGATGGCGAGCGCGCGCACGAACAACGGCTCGGCCTCGGCATAGCGCTGCTGGCGTTGATAGAGCGCGGCGAGATTGTTGAGCGCCGGCGCGATCTCGACGCTGTCGAGCCCCAGCGCCGTCTCGTACAGCGCCACCGCGCGCTTGTAGACCGGCTCCGCCTCGGCATCGCGACCGAGCGAGGCCAGCGCCTGGCCGAGATTGGTCAGGGCGGCCGCGAGATCGCGCTTGTTCGACGTCGCCTCGAGTCGCGTCACCATCGCCTGCGCCAGCGGCAAGGCCTCGCGGTATTTGCCGGCGCGGCTGAGCGCGATGATCCGGCCGCTCTCGGCGGCGAGATCGGTCTTCTGGGCGAGAGCTGGCGGGGCGGACGCGCTTGCGAGCAGCACCGCTCCGACCGCGATCGCCACGCGTTTGCAGCCTCTCATGCCAGACCTCCGCCCATCACGGAGACTTAGTCGCGGCGCCACGCGTCTGCGTTCGACGCAAAGGGGAGATGCCCAGGAAAGAGGAGCATACGATCGCCGCCAATATCGGTGTCGGCTGTTCTAACCGACGCCGCCACAGCGGCGCTGCGCTCCCTCTGCCCGTTCTTACGGGGAGAGGGCTGGGGTGAGGGGCAACCGCACGGGAGGTCTCGGTGAAAGGGTTTGGCGGGGTCACGCAGCTGGAGTGGGTATGATGGACAAAGGCTCTTCGGTAGATATCAACGGCATTGCGAAATACAGTCTGAGCGCGATCGCTATTTAGAATCCCCGTGTGGCTGCCCCTCACCCCAACCCTCTCCCCGTGAAGAACGGGGAGAGGGAGCGCACCGCTTGCGAGGCGCGCAGATGCGATTCGACCAATGCACGCTCGAACTAATGATCAGCCTTCGAACGAACGATCAGTCCTTCCAAGCAACTATCAGTCCTTCGCCCGCGCCTCATCAGCAAGCCGCACCAGCATCTTGCGCAATCCTCCGGGCGTGGTGACGCGCTCGGGAAAATCGAGCCGTAGCGTCCGGCCGTCGGCCATCAGATCCAATCCGTCGGGATCGCAGCCGCTGCAGCGCCACTCAGCGGGCTCGGCGCCGAGCAGCTTCGTCGCATACAGGCCGAGCGCGTCGCGATGGTCCTCGTTCATGTGCTCGATGGCGCCCTGCTCGGCCGCGAGCAGTTCAGCCGCATCGGAGACATCCGTGAGAAACTGCTCCGGCTTGAGATCGACGATACGGCCGAAACCCGCGACGAGGTGCGTGCCGGAAAGACGAATGAGGAAGAACGAGAAGTCGGCAAAATCGGCATAGTCGCTCGCCGACGGATGCGCATTGAGATACCGACGGCGCAGGCTTTCCCTGTTCTCATCAGTTGCCTGCTCGGCCTTGCCCGACAGCATGATCCGGGCACCTTCGAGCGGATCACCGGGCGCGCGCTCATCGAGCATCAGCGACACGCGCGAATCTGCTAATATGTTCTTCGTATGCACCGCCAATCGCGAAATCAGGATGACCGGCGCACCATCGGCGGCGGTGGCGACGTTCACGAGGGAGCAATATGGATCGCCGGAGCCCGCCATCAGGGTCGCGAGCGCGCCTTGGCGGCTTCGTCGCAGCAGGGACCGGGTCACGCGGTTAGGGTTAAAGCTCTCGGACATCGTCTTTCCCTCGTCCATCCGGTTGCAATGAAGGCCTTTTTTCGGCTAAACGGGCCACAAACTTGGGCATGGCACAAGACTTTGCCATGGTATTTGTGGAACTCGGTCACACTTCAGCCCAGCTTGCATTGCTCGTTGACCATGTTCGAAGCCCAAATACGCGGCCCTTATCTCGATTCTCGAAGTCTCGGCGTAACCAGACTCTGAAAGCAGGCTCATGCCCACAATCGCCTTGGTCGATGACGACCGCAACATTCTGACATCCGTCTCGATCGCGCTCGAGGCCGAAGGCTATCGCATCATGACCTATACCGATGGTGCATCGGCGCTGGACGGTTTCCGGACCAGCCAGCCGGACCTGGCCATCCTCGACATCAAGATGCCGCGCATGGACGGCATGGAGACGCTGCGGCGCCTGCGGCAGAAGTCCGACCTGCCGGTGATCTTCCTCACCTCCAAGGACGAGGAGATCGACGAGCTGTTCGGCCTGAAGATGGGCGCCGACGACTTCATCCGCAAACCGTTCTCGCAGCGCCTGCTGGTCGAGCGCGTCAAGGCCGTGCTGCGCCGCTCGCAGCCGAAGGATCCGACGGCGCTGCCGAAGGAGAACGACGCCAAGGCGCTGGATCGCGGCCTGCTGCGCATGGATCCGGAGCGGCACACCTGCACCTGGAAGAACGAGCCGGTCACGCTCACCGTCACCGAATTCCTGATCCTGCAGGCGCTGGCGCAGCGTCCGGGCGTGGTCAAGAGCCGCAACGCGCTGATGGACGCGGCCTATGACGACCAGGTCTATGTCGACGACCGCACCATCGACAGCCACATCAAGCGGCTGCGCAAGAAGTTCAAGATGGTCGACGAGGAGTTCGAGATGATCGAGACCCTGTACGGCGTCGGCTATCGCTTCAAGGAAACCTGAGGCATTGCTGAGAGCGACGTCATGCGAAATTGCGCGCTGACGTCGCGATCTTGATTGGGTAGATTACGACGCCTGCGCGCATATTGAGCGCAGTTGCCGGAACGGGGCCATTGTTGCGGCGAATTGGTGCGGCGAGTTGAGGTCTCACGGGAGACCGCCGCACGACCCTTGCGAAATCCGGAATCGGAGCACTCCCATTGCTCGATCGCACGCAGCTTGACCCAGCGTTGAACTCCCCGGACGAGGTGGTCGAGGAGACGCCGCAGGTCTCCGGCTGGCAGCGTCCGGTCAGCTGGCTGCGCCGCGCCGGCCAGTTCCTGTTCGCGCTGTCGTTCTCGAGCCTGACGAGGCGGATCGTCTCGCTTAACATCGCCGGCCTGCTCGCGCTGGTTGCCAGCATCCTCTATCTCTCGCAGTTCCGCGCCGGCCTGATCGATGCGCGCGCGCAGAGCCTGCTGGTGCAGGCGGAAATCATCGCCGGCGCCATCGCCGCCTCGGCGACGGTGCAGACCAACACCATCACCATCGATCCCGAGCGCCTGCTCGATCTCAAGCCCGGCGAAAGCTATGGCGCGCCGGACGAATATTCGCCGCTCGATTTCCCGATCAATCCCGAGCGCGTGGCGCCGGTGCTGCGGACGCTGATCTCGCCGACCAAGACGCGGGCGCGGATCTACGATCCCAATGGCGGCCTTCTGCTCGACAGCCGCAATCTCGAGAATGTGCTGCGTTTCGACCTGCCGCCGCCGTCGAGCGAGAAGCCCGGCTTCGTCGAGCGCGCGCTGATCTCGGTGCGCACCTGGCTCAATCGCGGCGACCTGCCGCTGTACCGCGAATACGGCCCGGAGAATGGCAACGGCTATGAGGAAGTCTCGGACGCGCTGAAGGGCCAGAAGCGCAGCATGGTGCGGGTCAATTCGCGTGGCGAGGTCATCGTCTCGGTCGCGGTGTCGGTGCAGCGCTCGCGGACCATTCACGGCGCGCTGATGCTGTCGACGCAGGGCGACGACATCGACCAGATGGTCACCGCCGAGCGCCTCGCCATCCTGAAGGTCGGCGGCGTCGCCTCGGCGGTCATGATCGTGCTCTCGCTGCTGCTGGCCAGCACCATCGCAGGCCCCGTCCGACGGCTGGCCGACAGCGCCGAGCGCGTGCGCCGCCGCATCAAGACCCGCGTCGAGATCCCCGATTTCACCCGCCGCCGCGACGAGATCGGCCATCTCTCCGGCGCGCTGCGCGACATGACGGATGCGCTGTACGCCCGCATCGAGGCGATCGAGATGTTCGCCGCCGACGTCGCTCACGAGCTCAAGAACCCGCTGACCTCGCTGCGCTCCGCGGTCGAGACGCTGCCGCTGGCGCGCAACGACAACAGCCGCGCCCGCCTGCTCGCGGTGATCGAACACGACGTCAAGCGGCTCGACCGCCTGATCTCGGACATTTCCGATGCCAGCCGGCTGGATGCCGAGTTGCAGCGCCAGGACATGACCCTGGTCGACCTGCGCCGGCTCTTGAACACGCTGACCTCGGTCGCCAACGAGACCAAGAAGAACGGCACCGACGTCGCCGTCGAGGTCCGCTTCGAAGGACGGGGAGTCAACGACACCTTCTCGGTGCCGGGCCATGATTCGCGCCTCGGCCAGGTGATCTCCAACCTGCTGTCGAACGCGCAGTCGTTCTCGGAGGCCGGCGGCAAGGTGCGCATCACCTGCCGGCGGGTGCGCTCCGAGATCGAGATCACGGTCGACGACGACGGTCCGGGCATTCGCGAGGACGCCCTGCAGCGCATCTTCGAGCGCTTCTACACCGACCGGCCGCATCAGGGCTTCGGCCAGAACTCGGGCTTGGGCCTGTCGATCTCCAAGCAGATCATCGACGCCCATGGCGGACGGATCTGGGCCGAGAACCGGCCCGGCCCGGTCGATGCCGACGGCAATCCGACGTCCGCCGGCGCGCGCTTCATCGTCCGGCTGCCGGCGTCGTGACCGCCGAATCGGCCAGCATCCATGCGTCGGCCGTCCAGGTGGGGGAACTCGCGGTCCTGATCCGTGGCCCGTCCGGCTCGGGCAAATCGCGCCTCGCCTTCGATCTGATTCTCGCCGGCCGCGCCGGACAGCTGCCGCGCGCGACCCTGGTCGGCGACGACCGTGTTCATCTCGCCACACGCGGCAGGGAATTATGGGTCAGCCCAGCCCCTGCGCTGGCCGGCCTGATCGAGATCCGCGGTCTCGGAATCCGGGGGTGCGACCATGTGTCGGAGGCAAAACTGGGGCTCGTCGTCGACCTCATGGCCGGGGACGCCGCCCGCCTGCCGAACGCGGAAACGCTCCGCATCGCGCTCAACGGTATCGAGTTGCCGCGAGTCCCCGTTGGTGCGGGGTTCGAGCCCTTCCCACTGGTTGCAGCAGCACTGATTACCACTAATACTTCATGTTCCGGTAATCTTTCGGCCGATTGTGTGGAGCAAATTGGTAACCATATCAGCCCCACTATCGCCACCGATTAGACCGCCGCTAGCTCTCCTGCCGTATGCCAGAATCCGGGAGCCTCGCGAATATGCCCTCTTGCGCGAGGGCTCCGGATGGTCAAAGTGGCGCGTTCGTGCGGTGCACCCAAGGCGCCCGCGAGGAGTATCCGATGATTGGCCTGGTACTGGTGACCCATGGGCGCCTCGCCGACGAGTTCAGGGCGGCGCTCGAACACGTCATGGGTCCTCAAAAGCAAATTGAAGCGGTCACGATTGGCGCCGACGATGATTCCGATCTCTGTCGCAGCGACATCATCGAAGCCGTGAACCGCGTGGACACTGGCGACGGCGTCGCCATCCTCACCGACATGTTCGGCGGCACGCCGTCGAACCTCGCGATCTCCTGCATGAGCCGGCCCAAGGTCGAGGTGCTCGCGGGCATCAACCTGCCCATGCTGGTCAAGCTCGCCAAGGTGCGCGAGGAGCGCTCGCTACCCGACGCCATCGCGATGGCGCAGGAGGCGGGACGGAAATACGTCACCATCGCCAGCCGGGTGCTTGCCGGCAAATGAGCGACGAGGACGCGCCGCAGGACAATGTCGCCGGGCCGGCCGTGCCGGCCGACGCGATCTCGCGGGAGCTCCTGATCACCAACAAGCGCGGCCTGCACGCGCGGGCCTCGGCGAAGTTCGTGCAGATGGTCGAGAAGTTCCAGGCCGAGGTCTGGGTCACGCGCGGCGGCGAGACCGTCGGCGGCCGCTCGATCATGGGCCTGATGATGCTCGCGGCGGCGCCGGGGACGAAGATCCTGGTGTCCGCGACCGGCCCCGAGGCCGAAGCCGCGCTGCAGGCGATCACTGATCTCGTGAACGACAAGTTCCACGAAGAAGGCGTGTGACGATCTCTTACCTCGCCCCGCTTGCGGGGAGAGGTCGGATTGCATCGCCAGATGCAATCCGGGTGAGGGGGCTTTCCGCACGGTCGGTGGGCGTGGCGGCCCCTCACCCCAGCCCTCTCCCCGTAAAGAACGGGGAGAGGGAGCGCACCGTTTTCCGCTCAGCAGCTCGACCACCAATTTGGACGGCCTCCGGCCGCGCGGGGCTACTTCCCCGGCCCTTGAATATACACCTTCCAAACGATGGCAGGGCCGGCCTGGCCGTGGAAGAAGCGCTGGGTGGTCATGACCAGCGGCTCGGCCTTGGGCGCTTCCTTGGTCATCCAGGCCTCGCAGGCGGCGATGCGATTGTCGGTGGTATCGCAGATGCCGATGAAGCCCTCGCGCTTGAGGTCATCGAGCGTGGTCAGGCCGGAGCTCCAGGTCTCGTCGGCCGTGTAGGGCACCGTGAACGGCCGCGGGTGATCGGGGCTGTAGAAGGTCATCGGCGTGTTCATCTCGGAGAAGCCGGCGACAAGCGGCCATGGCGTGCCGAATCGGGCATGCCAGGCCTTGGTCAGCTCCCGCGCCAGCTCCGAGCGGGCGCCATAACCAGTCGCGCCGTTGGGATTGGCCGCCATCTCGCGCCGGGCGATCCACGGCGACGCGATCAGCGTCAGAAGCGACAGCACCAGCCAGACCGCCGTGAGCCGCGGCAGCATCGTCAGCCGCAGCCGAAGCGCGGGGATCGCCACCAGCGCCAGCGGCACCAGAAAGAATAGCGAGATGCCCCAATCGGTTTTCATGTAAATCGTAAAGGCAAGGCCGCCGAGCGGCGGTCCGACTGCGACGATCGCCTGCACCAGCCAGACGTTCAGCGCCTGGCTGCGATTGACGCCGGGATTGGGTCCGCGCCGCCAATTGGCGAACGCGAACCGCGCCGGCCAGGCCAGCACCAGCGCCGCCAGCGCCACCGGCAGCGCCAGCAGCGCCAGATTGTGGCCGACATAGCCCAGCACCAGCGTGGCCGCCCGGCCGCGATCCGACAGCGAATAGACATCACCGGCATAGGTCAGCGCCACGAAATCGACCTGCCACAGCCAGATGAGATGCGGGATCATCGCGATGAGCATGGCGACGATCGCGACCCAGGGCGCGGGCGAGGCCAGGAAGCGCAGCCGCTCCGGATGCAGCAGCGCCGCCAGCCCGATGGCGCCGATCATGGTCAGCACCCAATATTTGGTCATCATCGCCGCCGCGCCGGCGAGGCCGAGCCACAGGCCGGACACGGCGCTGCGCTTCTCGAAGGCGTTGAGATAGGCCAGGACAACCAGCGGCAGGGTCAGGAGCTGCAGCAGATCGGCGTTGTATTTGAAACCCTTGAAATTGAAGATCGGATACAGCGCGACCATCACCAGCACGAAGAACGCCCGGCGGCGGTCAACCACCTTGAGGCTCGCCAGCCAGATGATGACGAGCCCGGCGCTGTTCACCGCCATGGCCAGCGCATAGGTCGCCCAGTCCTTGACCGGAAACACCGCGAACCACAGCCCGGCAATCCAGCCCGACAGCGGCGGATGCTTGCCGTAGCCGAACAGGAATCGGCTGCCCCAGGCATAGGCCTCGGCGACATCCATATGGACGTCCTGCGCCGCCTTGAGATTGGTCAGGATCGCCGTCCACAGCACCGCGTGGACCACGGCAAAGCCGATCACGACCCAGATCGAGGTTGCGGGCGCGGTGGCGCGCGCCACCAGCCAGGCGGCCAGCCGCTGCGGTCGGAAACGGCCGCGCATGCGCGCCGCGACAGGCGGGAGAGAGGTACTCGACATCCGCTCTCGTAGCCTGTTTTAGGGCTGCGGGGAATCAGCTTGCCGTGAAGAAAGGCCCTGGAAATTCAGCAATATGGTTGCTGGTGAGGGGCCTGTGATGCTATTTGCGCGACCCATGACGACCGTCCCCATTCCCAACATCCGCAACTTCTCCATCGTCGCCCATATCGACCATGGAAAGTCCACGCTGGCCGACCGCCTGATCCAGATGACCGGCGGGTTGTCGGACCGCGAGATGGCGGGCAAGGAGCAGGTGCTCGATTCGATGGACATCGAGCGCGAGCGCGGCATCACCATCAAGGCGCAGACCGTGCGCCTGCAATACCGCGCCAAGGACGGCAAGGATTACATCTTCAACCTGATGGACACGCCCGGCCACGTCGACTTCGCCTACGAGGTCTCGCGGTCGCTGGCGGCCTGCGAGGGCTCGCTGCTGGTGGTCGACGCCAGCCAGGGCGTCGAGGCGCAGACGCTCGCCAACGTCTACCAGGCTCTCGACAACAACCACGAGATCGTCCCGGTCCTCAACAAGATCGACCTGCCGGCCGCCGAGCCGGACAAGATCAAGCAGCAGATCGAGGACGTCATCGGCATCGATGCCTCCGACGCGGTGATGATCTCGGCCAAGACCGGCCTCGGCATTCCCGACGTGCTGGAAGCCATCGTCACCCGGCTGCCGCCGCCGAAGGGCGACCGCGACGCGACCTTGAAGGCGCTGCTGGTCGACAGCTGGTACGACGTCTATCTCGGCGTCGTCGTGCTCGTGCGCATTGTCGACGGCGTCATGAAGAAGGGCCAGCGCATCCGGATGATGGGTACGGGTGCCGCGTATGACGTCGAGCGCGTCGGCTTCTTCACGCCGAAGATGCAGCAGGTCGACGAGCTCGGCCCCGGCGAGGTCGGCTTCATCACCGCCGCGATCAAGGAGGTCGCTGACACCCGCGTCGGCGACACCATCACCGACGACCGCAAGCCGGTCTCCGAGATGCTGCCGGGCTTCAAGCCGGCGATTCCGGTCGTGTTCTGCGGCCTGTTCCCGGTCGACGCCGACGACTTCGAGACGCTGCGCGCGGCGATGGGCAAGCTTAGGCTCAACGACGCCAGCTTCTCGTTCGAGATGGAAACCTCGGCCGCGCTCGGCTTCGGCTTCCGCTGCGGCTTCCTCGGCCTGTTGCACCTGGAGATCATCCAGGAGCGGCTGTCGCGCGAGTTCGACCTCAACCTGATCGCGACCGCGCCGAGCGTCATCTACAAGATGAAGCTGACCGACGGCGAGGAGATCGAGATTCACAATCCCGTCGACATGCCCGACGTCGTCAAGATCGCCGAGATCCAGGAGCCGTGGATCGAGGCCACCATCCTGACGCCGGACGAATATCTCGGCAGCGTGCTGAAGCTCTGCCAGGATCGCCGCGGCAATCAGAAGGAGCTCACCTATGTGGGCGCCCGCGCGATGGTCAAATACGATCTGCCGCTCAACGAGGTCGTGTTCGACTTCTACGACCGGCTGAAGTCCGTCTCCAAGGGCTACGCCTCGTTCGACTATCACCTGACCGACTACAAGCCGGCCGATCTCGTGAAGATGCAGATCCTGGTCAACAACGAGCCGGTCGACGCACTGTCGATGCTGGTGCACCGGACCCGCGCCGAAGGCCGGGGACGCGCGATGGTCGAGAAGATGAAGGATCTGATCCCGCCGCACATGTTCCAGATCCCGATCCAGGCGGCGATCGGCGGCAAGGTGATCGCGCGCGAGACCGTGCGCGCGCTGCGCAAGGACGTCACCGCCAAGTGCTACGGCGGCGACATCACGCGTAAGCGCAAGCTTCTGGAGAAGCAGAAGGAAGGCAAGAAGAAGATGCGGCAGTTCGGCAAGGTCGACATCCCGCAGGAAGCCTTCATCGCCGCGCTCAAGGTGGATAGCTGAGGCCGGGCCGCACACGGTCCGCTGGAGGCAAGCGGCGGACACCTCCCGGCAGAATCTGCATTCCCGTGCAACTACGGTATCTGTTCCTTAATGGTATTCTGGGACCCTTGCTGCAAAGCAAGGAATGCCCCGAATGTCCCGCCTTCGATCGATCTCCGCCCGCCTCATCGTCGCCCTTTCGCTCACCGTCGCCATCGCCTGCGCCGTGCTCGGCACCTTCTCGGTGATGCAGCAGCGGTCGCTGACCCGCCTCGCCTTGGAACAGCAGCTCAAGCTGCAGTTCGACAGCGTGGCCGCCGGCATCGATTACGAGGGCCGCGCCGCGCTGGCGGTGAGCTCGACGCTCGCGGCGTTGCCGCCGGTCGCCGATGCCTATCTCAAGGGTGACCGCGAGGCGCTGGGCACCCTGCTCGGCGGCGCCATGACCTCGCTGAAGGCGCAGGGCATTCCGCTGGTGAACGTATGGGCGCCGCCGGCCACCAACTTCTACCGCGTGCATGAGCCGAAGGTGTTCGGCGACGACACCTCAAAGCGCCGCATCACGGTGGTCCAGGCCAACCAGACCGGCAAGCAGATCGCCGGGGTCGAGCAGAGCCGGCTGTCGCTCGGCATCTTCGGCATGACCCCGATGGTGCGCGACGGCAAGGTGATCGCGACCGTCGACGTCGGCGCCGCCTTCGGCAAGGAATTCGTCGACCGGGCCAAGCAGCGCTACGGCATCGATCTCGCCGTCTACTGGATCAACGAAGGCCAGCCGAAGCGGCTGTCGTCGACGTTCGGCGACGAGACGGTCGCCACGACCGACGAAGTGCAGGCGGTGTTCAAGGGCGCGCCGATCCAGCGCGAGGCGACGCTGGCCGGCCGGCCCGCGGCGCTGTATGTCGGCCAGATCAAGAACTACGCCGGCGATCCGATCGCCGTGCTCGAGGTGATCAAGGACACCACCGCCTATCAGGCCGCCGCCAGCAGCGCGCAGCAGCAGCTGATCCTCGGTACGGTCGTCATTCTGCTGCTCGCGGTCGCCGTCGCATTGTTCGTCGCCCGCGGCATTTCGCGACCGCTGGTCGCGATCACCGCCGTCATGCATCGCCTGTCGAGCGGCGACACCGAAGTCACGATTCCCGGTGGCGAACGCAAGGACGAACTCGGCACCATGGCGCGGGCCGTCGACGTGTTCCGGCGCACGATGATCGAAACGAGCAGCCTGCGCGATGCGCAGGAGGCGACGCAGCAGCGTGCCGAGGAGGAGAAGCAGGCGCTGCAGCGGCAGATGGCCGACCGCTTCGAAGCCGACGTCAAGGGCGTGGTCTCGGCGGTGGCCAGCGCGACGCAGGACATGGAGCGGGTCGTCCGCGAGATCACGATGAGCGTCAACGGCGCGTCGCAGCGCGCGGCTGCTGCCGCCGCCGCCTCCGAGGAGGCATCCAGCGGCGTGTCCACGGTCGCCGCCGCCTCCGAGGAGCTGGCATCGTCGGTGACCGAGATCGGCCGCCAGGTGACGCATTCGAGCAAGGTGGCCGACGGCGCCGTCATCAAGGCGCGGCAGACCACCGAGATGGTCGGCAGCCTGGCTGCCGCCGCCGAGAAGATCGGCGACGTGCTGCGCCTGATCGATGCGATCGCCAGCCAGACCAACCTGCTGGCGCTCAACGCCACGATCGAGGCGGCGCGCGCCGGCGAGGCCGGCCGCGGCTTCGCGGTGGTCGCCGCCGAGGTCAAGGAGCTCGCCGGCCAGACCGCGAAGGCGACCGAGGAGATCGCCGGCCAGGTCACCTCGATCCAGGCCGCGACGTCGGATTGCGTCACCGCGATCGGCGACATCAGCACCACGAT
Organism: Bradyrhizobium sp. HKCCYLRH3099; assembly: GCF_051167855.1. NCBI lineage: Bacteria > Pseudomonadati > Pseudomonadota > Alphaproteobacteria > Hyphomicrobiales > Nitrobacteraceae > Bradyrhizobium > Bradyrhizobium sp. HKCCYLRH3099. Next base: position 176,441 of record NZ_JBNPTW010000012.1, on the reverse strand, counting down.
CCAGGAGATCAGCGGCATCGCCGCGACCATCGCCGCCGCCGTCGAGCAGCAGGGCTCGGCGACGCGCGAGATCGCGCGCAGCGTGCAGCAGGCGGCCTCCGGCACCACCGAGGTCTCACAGAACGTCGTCGGCGCCAGCGATGCCGCCGAGCAGTCGCGGCAGCTCGCCGATCACGTCATGGTGGCCACCCGCGACCTCGGCCAGCACGCCGACGCGCTGTCGAAGAGCATCGACTCGTTCCTGGCCGGGCTGCGCAAGGCGGCCTAGGGAGGGGTGCCAAGACGGCCCGCCACAAAACCGGTGTCGTCCCGGCCTCGAGCCGGGACCCATGACCACCGATGCCGGAGTTGGAGCGAGCTGAGGCTACAGCGGCGTCTCACCGGAGGCGTCACGGAGTATGGGTCCCGGCGTTCGCCGGGACGACACCGATGCTGGCGGAGGGGAGCCGGGCTCTCGCTCAGTCGCTCGCCGTCAGCGCAAAACCTTCATCGATCCAGCCGGTCACGCCGCCGATCATCATCTTGACCGGGCGACCGAGCCGCGCGAGGCGGATGGCGGCGCGGTTGGCGCCGTTGCAATGCGGGCCGGCGCAGTAGACGACGAACAGCCTGTCCCCTGGAATGTCAGCCAGCCGTTCGGCGGTGATGCTCCGGTGCGGCATGTTGATGGCGCCCGCGATGTGTCCCTTCGCGAAAGAGGCCGGGCCGCGAACGTCGGCCAGGATGAAATCCACCTCGGGTGCGCGCAGGCTCTCGTGGACGTCCCAGCAATCCGTCTCGAAAGAAAGCATGTCCTCGAAATGCTGAAGCGCCCTTGCCGACGGCGCGGCGGGGACGTCGGTAACGTGCGTGGTCATGGCTTGTCCGTGCAATCTGGAGATCATCGAGGTCGCAATCTCGCGCAGGCCGGCTCTCGCCCCAAGTGACGGATCTGACAAAGTCCGGTAAGTTTCCGCCAATGTCGCAAACTGCCCCCAGCGCCCGCCCGCGCGATCCGGGCCTCGTCGCCGTCGTCACCTATGACGGGCTGTGCACGTTCGAGTTCGGCATCGCCGTCGAAGTGTTCGGTCTGCCGCGGCCGGAATTCGATTTCCCCTGGTATCAGTTCAAGGTCGTGTCGGCCGAGGGGCGGCGGTCGCGCGCGATCGGCGGCATCGTTGTCGAAGCCGGCGCGCCGCTGGCGCGGCTGAAGGATGCCAGGACCATCATCGTGCCGGGCTGGCGCGACCGCAACGAGCGGCCGCCGGAGCGGCTGCTGCGGGCGATCGCGCAGGCCTCGGCGCGCGGCGCGCGTTGCCTGTCGATCTGCTCCGGCGTGTTCGTGCTGGCGGCAGCCGGCCTGCTCGACGGCAAGCGCGCCACCACGCATTGGCGGCACATGCCCGACCTCAAGCGGCTCTATCCCGGCATCAGCATCGAGGAGGACACGCTCTATGTCGACGAGGGCGATGTCATCACCTCGGCCGGCAGCGCGGCCGGCATCGATGCCTGCCTGCATCTCGTCCGCCGCGACTTCGGCAGCAAGGTCGCGAATTCGGTTGCGCGCCGTCTGGTGATGCCGCCGCATCGCGACGGCGGCCAGGCGCAATATGTCGCCGCTCCCGTCCAGTTGCGACCGGGGCGGACGATCGGCGAGGTCATGGACTGGGCGCGCGCCCGGCTGGCGCAACCGATCGCGATCGGCGCGATGGCGAAGCGTGCCGGCATGAGCGAGCGGACCTTCCTGCGCCGCTTCGCGGAGGCGACGGGATCAGCGCCGGCCGCATGGCTGCAACAGGAGCGCATGGCGCGGGCACGCGAACTGCTGGAGACCGCGACCATGCCGCTGGCCGACGTCTCGGCGCAGTGCGGTTATCAGTCGCTGGAGACATTCCGGGTCGCCTTCCGCCGCAGCGTCGGTACGTCGCCCGCCGCCTACCGCGCGCGGTTCAAGGCCGCTGCGGGATGAGGCGCACGCTCAGGCCACCATGGCCTTGCCCGCCGTCGTCCCCTCCGCGGCATCCCGCTGCGCCTGCAGCAGACCGACGATCTCGGCATTGGGGCGCGGACGGCTGAACAGATAGCCCTGCCCTTCGTCGCAGCCCTCGGCACGCAGGCAGCGCAGCTCCGCCTCGGTCTCCACGCCCTCGGCGGTGATCGTCACGCCGAGCCCCTTGCCGAGGCTGACGATCGAGCGGACGATGGCCTGCGCCTCGCGATTGGCGGCGAGATCGCGGATGAAGGACTGGTCGACCTTGATCTTGTCGAACGGGAAGCTGCGCAGATAGCTCAGGCTGGAATAGCCGGTGCCGAAATCATCCATCGAGATGCGCACGCCGAGCGCGCGCAGCGCATGCAGGGTCGCCAGCACCTGGCCGCTCTTCTCCAGCACCAGCGTCTCGGTGATCTCGAGCTCGAGCCGGCTCGGCGGCAGGCCGGACTGCTTGAGCACCTCCATCACCTGCGACAGCACATTGCCGACGCGGAATTGCAGCGGCGACATGTTGACGGCCACGCGCACATCATCAGGCCAGTTCGCCGCGTCCCGGCAGGCCTGGCGTAGCATCGTGCGGCCGAGCGCCGAGATCAGCCCGGTCTCCTCGGCGACCGGAATGAACTCCGACGGAGGAATCATGCCACGCTCGGCATGCGGCCAGCGCACCAGTGCCTCGAAGCCGGTGATGCGGCCGGTCGAAAGGTCGACCAGCGGCTGATAGTAAGGCCGCAGTACATCGTGCTGGATGGCGTCGCGCAACTCGATCTCCAGCCGCCGGCGGCTCTGCGCCCGCGCGTCCATGCCGGTCTCGAAATAGCTGAAGGTGCCGCGCGTCTCGTTCTTGGCGCGCGACAGCGCCATGTCCGCGTTCTTGAGCAGCTTCTCGGCGTCGTCGCCGTCATTCGGCGCCATCGCAATTCCGATCGTCGCGCCGATCGTGACCGAGCTGCCATCGATGAGATAGGGATCGGCGAGCGCCTGCAGCAGGCGCCGGCAGAGCAGCGCCGCGTCCTCCGGTCGCGCCAGGCCGCCCTGCACGACGGCGAACTCGTCCGAGTTCAGCCGCGCGACGATGTCCTCCTGGCGCAGGATCGAGCGCAGCCGCTTGCCGACGCCGCGCAACAGCCGGTCGCCGACGGCATGGCCGAGCGTGTCGTTGATCGATTTGAAATTGTCGAGACCGAGCACCAGCACGGCGATCTTCTCGGAGCTGCGGCGCATCTGCGCGAGCTTGTCGTCGATCCTCTGGCGCAGCAGGTTGCGACTGGGCAGGCCGGTCAGCGCATCGTGCTGCGCCAGGAAGGCGAGCCGCGCCTCGGCGCGCTTGCGCTCGGTGATGTCCATCAGCGCCAGCAGCACGGCGGGCTGCTCCTGATAGACGAGGTGGCGGGAGTAGATCGCGAGGTCGATCAGGGTGCCGTCAGCGCGGACGTGCTTCCAGGTGCGGGCCGCGTTCTCCTCGCCGGACGGATCGCCGGCCCACGGCGGCTCGCTCTCATAGGCCTGGAGATTGCGGATGCTGAGCTGCTCGAAGGCTGCACGGTCATAGCCATAGTGCTGGGCCGCCGCCGCGTTGACGCCGAGCACCCTGCCGTCGCCGCTGGCGCACACGATCATCGGCACCGGATTGCCGTCGAACAGCAGCCGGAATGATTCCTCGCGCTGCTTCAGCTCGGTGATGTCGACACGCAGTCCGATGATGCCGCCATCAGCGGTCAAACGCTCGTCGATGAGAATGGTGCGGCCGTCCGACAGGCGCTGCTCATGACGGCCGCTTGGATGGAACAGCCGTTGCAGGCGTTCGGCGATCCAGGCGTCCTCGCGGCCCACCGCATCCGGATATTCACCGCGCGCGATGCCGATCCGGATGGTGTCCTGAAGCCGCGCGCCGGGCTGGAACAGATCCGAGCTGCGGTTGTAGATCTCGGCGTATTTCTTGTTCCAGAGGATGTAGCGGCCTTCGGAGTCCAGGAAGACGATGCCTTCGGGCAGCAGGTCGATCGCTTCCATCAGGCGATCATGGGCCGTCTTGGCGTCGGCGATGGCGGCTTCCCACTCGGCGCGCTTGCCGGATTCGTCGGTCGCAGCCGTCGTCTGCAGGTTGTGCCGCCGCAGCTTCGGGGCGGGTCTGGCCGGACGGGAACCACGAGCGCGGGGCACGCAATTCAGCTTCTTGGGCTTGGGTGGCCGAACGGGCCGCATCGCACGCCTCACTCTCCTTACTGGGGCCATTGTCTCAGCCAAGTGTCTGAAAAAATGGTATCTTGATGCAGAAACCTAGCATCACTGATTGCGCGAGCAAGACCACACACTCTCGCATCGCGGGAGCCTTGCGCCGGCAACATGGTCAACCAAAAATTGCGCCACAACCGACGGTAAGCGCTGCACGATTTCAGCGGCGCCGAATTGCGCGCATTCCGTGCAATCGCCCCCCAATTTGGGTTCAACTACCGAACTAAATCAGGCAATTGAGCCTTGTTGGGGATGTCGTGCCAATTCCGCGGCAGGGTTACACAACCGTTAAGATTCGGTGCCCGGCGTGCCCTTCCCTGCCCGCCGGCAGGCGCTAGACTGCCGCAATGCATGCCCGTCTGATTCTGATGACCGCACTGAGTGCGGCTGCGGTGACCGCCGCGGCACCAGCCCTTGCGCAGGACAAGGGCACCGTGGAGCCAAAGGCGCTGCCGCCGCTCGCCCATCCGGACGATCCCGAGACACCGGCCAAGGAGCTGTTCGCCCGCCGGCTGCAGCCTTCCGCGCAGCCGACCAAGGTGATCGGCACCTACAATCGCGGTTGCATCGCCGGCGCCGAGCGCATGCCGATCAATGGCGAGGACTGGCAGGTGATGCGGTTGTCCCGCAACCGCAATTTCGGTCATCCCAACATGATCGCGCTATTGAAGCGGCTGGCGGATCGCGCGCGCAAGGACGCCGGCTGGCCCGGCATCCTGGTCGGCGACATCGGCCAGCCGCGCGGCGGCCCGGCGCTGAGCGGCCACGCCAGCCACCAGATCGGCCTCGACGCCGACATCTGGCTGACGCCGATGCCGGAGCACCGGCTGTCGCGCAACGAGCGCGAGGAGATGTCGGCGGTGATGATGGTGCGGCAGGATCGTCTCGACGTCGATCCCCGCGTGTTCACGAAGGGCCATGTCGCGGTGATCCGCGCAGCCGCGCTGGAGCCGTCGGTGCAACGCATCTTCGTCAATGCCGCGATCAAGAAGGCGCTGTGCCGCGAGGCGAAGGGCAACCGCAGCTGGCTGAGCAAGGTGCGTCCGTGGTGGGGCCACGACTATCACTTCCACATCCGCATGGTGTGTCCGCCGGGCAATCCGGATTGCCACGGCCAGACCGACCAGGACGGCGGCGACGGCTGCGGCGATCTCGACTACTGGTTTTCGGACGCCGTGCTGCATCCGCCGCCACCGAAGGAGCCGCCGAAGCCGCCGCAGCCGATCACCATGGCACAACTGCCACCGGGCTGCCGCGCCGTGCTGCACGCGCCGGACGCCAGGAATTGAGGCACGACACACGCGATTGCGAGTCGCGGCAGCGCACGCCGATCCGCTAGACTGCAGCATCGCGCCGTAAGCGTGATGATCACCCATCGGGATGACGGTCCCACGTCTTCATTGATCGCCGCGGCGCATCGAGCCGCCGCGCATTTGTCCTGCGAGCCGTCATCATGCGCCTCCCTCGATTCGCTCCGACTGCCCTTCTCCTCGCTTTGTTTGCAACCACGGCGTCAGCCGCCGAGCCGAGCGGCTGCGACAAGTTCAAATGGGACATCGCGCGCGAACGCGCCGCGCTGACGGCGGCCGACCGTCAGGCCCTCGACTCGGGCGCCGAGATCGCCGCGCTGCCTGCCTCGGGCATGGCCCTGACACTGCATCCACTCGCCGATGCCAGGCTGCCGAGCCCGCCGGAACGCGCGCCCAAGGACGGCACCTTCGCTGGCGTCATCCGCATCGCGAGCGTGAAGACCGGCGTCTACACCGTGAGCCTGTCAGCCGCAGCCTGGATCGATGTCGTGCAGGACGGCAAGGTCCTCAAGCCGATCGCCTTCAGCGGCGCCACCAATTGCGATGGCATCCGCAAGACCGTGAAGTACGAGCTCGGCGCACAGCCCTTCGTGCTGCAGATCAGCGGCGCATCGGAGGCTGCAGCATCAGTCGCGATCCTGCCGGCGGAGTGAGCTTGCAGAATATCTCGCGAATTGACGGGGGGTGCGCTCCTGCCGGAGATGCGGTATCATGTCTTCATGATCAAGGCACTGGAACACGCAATTTCGGCGCTGGAGCGGCTACCCGCGGCGGATCAGGAGCAGATCAGCCGGGAGCTGATTGCCCATGTCGATAAACTTCAGGCACTTCGCGACATGCTCGACCAGGGCATTCAGTCTCTCGATGCCGGCAAAGGTCAGACGCTGGATATCGAAGAGTTGATCAAGCGGAAAAACGCGGGACATGTCCGCGGGTGAGCGTCGCGCGCTCTGGTCGCCGGAGGCCGCCAGCGACCTCGACCGACTTTGGGACTATCTAGCCGTTGCTGCCGGGTCACCAACCGCCGACCGCATCCTTCGCGATGTTCAGCGTACCGTGATCGTCTTGATCGAATTTCCGCATGCGGGGCGTGCTCGCGACGAGTTGCAGCCGGGTCTACGTTCGATATCGGTCGGAGCTCACGTCGTGTTCTAACGAGTCACAGGGGACGGACCACAGATCGTCCGTGTCATTGACGGACGGCAAGACATAGCCGCGATCTTCGCAGACCAGAATCCCCCAGCGAATTAGTGCCGGGGTGGACACTCTCACACCCCCGCCACCGACGACCAGACCTCGGCGAGCTTGCGCTTGACCTGCTCCTTCCGCGTCGGGGCCGGCTGCTCCTCTTCGTCTTCGGGCAGGCGCAAGCCGACGACATTGACGCGGCCGCCGGAGATCGAGCGTGCCACCAGCACGATGGTGTCGAGGGCGACGGTTGAGCCTTCCTTCGGCGCGTTGTCGAGATGAATGTCGAAATAATCCGCGAGCGTCAGCTTGTCCTCGCCCTCGCCAAGCTTCACGCCGTAGATGCCCGCGACCTCGTCGAGCGTGTGCTCGGCCGAGACCATGAAGTCGCCGAGCAGATGCGGGTCGGGGGCGGAGGACGGCGGCATGTCGACGAAGAAGCGGTCGAGCGACTCGGCCTTCTCCGGCGGCGCCAGCAGATAGAGGTAGTCGCCCGGCGCGACCGGCTCGGCCTCCGCGGGCGACAGGATCTGCTGATTGCGGATCACGAGCGTCGGCTTCGACCAGGACGGAATCAGGCCGCGGCGGAAATACAGGCTCTTCGGACGGATCGCATAGCCGACCAGCTGCTGCTCGAGCTGGCCGGGCAGGTCGAGCTCGATGCGGCGCGGGCCGCGATCGGTGCGCGGCAGCGCGACGTGCAGCTTGCGGGCGGCGACCCCGAGCGTCCAGCCCTGCGCCAGCAGCGAGATGATGACGACGACGAAGGCGACGTCGAAATACAGATAGGCGTTCGACAGGCCGACCAGCATCGGGATGGAGGCGAGGAAGATCGCGACCGCACCGCGCAGGCCGGTCCAGGCGATGAACGCCTTCTCGCGCCAGTTGAAGCGGAACGGACGGAGACAGAGGAAGACCGCGACCGGGCGCGCCACCAGCATCAGCACCAGCGCGACCGCGATTGCCGGCAGCAGGCTGTCCAGCAGACGCTGCGGCGACACCAGCAGGCCGAGCAGCACGAACATCACGATCTGGGCGAGCCAGGTGGCCGCGTCGAGGAAGGTGACGACCGAGTTGTGCGCCCGCGTCGGCCGGTTGCCGACGATGAGGCCGGCGAGATAGACCGCGAGAAACCCGGAGCCGTGGACGATCTGCGCCAGGCCGAAGATGACGAGCGCAGCCGTGGTGACGAACGGCGCATGCAGGCCCTGCGGAAGCGCGACCTTGTTGAGGCCGATCACCACCAGGCGGCCGCCGACGATGCCGAACAGCGTGCCGAGCACGGCCTCACGTACCAGCTCGAACACGAAATGCCCGACGCTGCCGTGGCCGACCGAGATCAGCTCGACCAACATCAAGGTCAGGAACACTGCGAACGGGTCGTTGCTGCCGGACTCCGCCTCGAGCGTCGCGCCGACGCGCGGACGCAGCCGCAGGCCCTGCGCATGCACCAGCAGGAACACGGCGGCGGCATCGGTCGACGCAACGACGGCGCCGACCAGCAACGCCTCGGTCCAGCCGAGGTCGAGGGTGTATTTCGCAATGGGCGCGGTGATGAACGCGGTCAGCAGCACGCCCGCGGTGGCGAGCACCATCGACGGCGCCAGCACGGTGCGGATGCTCTGGAAGCGCGTGCGCAGGCCGCCATCGAACAAAATCAGCGCCAGCGCCACCGAGCCGACCAGATAGGTGGTACGAACGTCCTGAAATTCGATATGACCAGGGCCTGAATCGCCCGCCAGCATGCCGATCACCAGGAACACGAGCAGCAGCGGCGCGCCGAAGCGCAGGGCCAGCAGGCTCGACAGGATGCCGGCCATGACCAGGATCGCGCCAAGGAGGATGGCAATGCTGACGGCGTCGAGGGATGACATGAAAAAACGTTGATCGATCCGAGTTTTACATCCTTATCGTCGCCACACTTGCACGCCAACCGGATTTGCTCTTATCGCGGCGATATGCCCATTTTTCCATCCCTGCCCGCGTTCGGGGTATATTTCGCGGCAATCGCCTGTGACGAAAACGAGCTAAATCCCGCCAATCGGGCTCCCGCGCGCCTCCGTTCCTTTCCGAGATCCCTCTGATGGACTTCGATTTAAAAGACGTTCTCGAATTCCTGCAGACCGTGGCGCGCTCGATCGGCGCCGAGGTCACCTCGCCCTGGTTCTATCTGCAGCTCGGCATGGTGCTGAGCGGCGCCGGCATCGCGTTTGCGGCGAGCGCCGCGGTGCGCGCGCGCATCGACGTCACCTCGCTGGCGATGGGTTGGCCCGGCCCGCTTCGCCAGTTGCTGCGGGTGCTGCTGGAGAGCGTGACCACCGTCGTCTTCGTGATCCTGATGCGGATCGCGCGCACCGGCATGGTGCTGTGGACCTGGCCGAGCCGCTCCTATCTGCTCGCTGTCGCCCTCAAGCTGGCGCTGGCCTGGCTCGTGATCCGGCTGATCACCTCGGTGATCCGCAGCACCTTCATCGTGCAGATTGTCTCGATCTCCGCGTGGCTGGTGGCCGCGCTCAGCATCATCGGCCAGCTCGACAACGTCGTCGACGCGCTCGACTCGGTCTCCGTCGTGCTCGGCGGCCTCAGGCTGACGCCGCTTCTTGTCATCAAGCTCGGCGTCCTGCTGCTCGGCGTGCTCTGGCTGACCAACATCGCCAGCAATTTCGTCGAGAGCCGGATCACCCGGTCGACCGACCTGACGCCATCGATCCAGGTGCTGCTGATCAAGATGGTCCGCATGGGCCTGATGATCTTCGGCATCGCGATTGCGATCAGCGCCGTCGGCATCAACCTCTCGGCGCTCGCGATCTTCTCCGGCGCCGCCGGTGTCGGTATCGGTCTCGGCCTGCAGCGCATCGTCGCCAATTTCGTCGCCGGCATCATCCTGCTCGCCGACAAATCGGTGAAGCCCGGCGACCTCGTCACCATCGGCGACAGCTCGGGCCGCATCAGCGCGATGAACACGCGCTACATCTCGGTCGCCGCCGGCGACGGCCGCGAGTTCCTGATCCCCAACGAGGACCTCGTTACCCAGAAGGTCACCAATTGGACCTATACGGACAAGAACACGCTGGTGAAGGTGAATTTCGGCACCAATTACGACGCCGATCCGCGCGTCGTCGTCAAGCTCGCCACCGACATCGCCGCCGAGATGCCGCGCACGCTGAAGTCCAAGCCGCCGAACTGCCTGCTGACCGAATTCACCGAGGCCGGCATGAAGTTCTCGCTGACCTGCTGGATCGCCGATCCCAGCTACATGGACAGCGTCAAGAGCGAGGTGATGCTGGCGCTGTGGGACGCGTTCAAGCGCGAGGGCATCCGCGTGCCCTATCCGGTGCGAGAGCTTCGCGTTCGCGGCGGTGCACTGCCGGTCGAAACCACGGTCGAGGTTCCGACGGCCTGAGGGCACCGACGTTTTCCTATCCCGTCGCACCGGCTCAAGAGGGATTCTCCTCGCGCGTTTGAGCAATTGATCCGCCCCGCATTCCACTGCGCCCTCTCCCCCGCTTGCGGGGGGGAGAGTTGGAGAGGGGGCGCCACTTGCACCGCCGCCGGAGCAGCCCCCTCCCTAGCCCTCCCCCGCACGCGGGAGAGGGAACAGACCGTGCGCGCGGCGCCTGCGCGGGCCGGCCGCGCCGTGCAGACCCGGCTTGCACCGGGGGGCAGGATCATTAAATTAGGCAATCACCCCACGACACCCCCGGGAACGAAACAGGCCCATGAGCTATATCGAAGCCACCGATACCGCTGCGCGCAAGAACGGCCAGATCAAGCTGCATGGCCCGAGCGGCTTCGCCGGGATGCGCAAGGCCGGCGCGCTGGTGTCGAAGTGCCTCGACGCGCTCACCGACATCGTCAAGCCGGGCGTTCCGACCTCGCGAATCGACGATGTCGTGCGCGACTTCGCCTTCAGCCATGGCGCCTATCCGGCGACCTTGATGTATCGCGGCTATCGCTACTCGACCTGCACCTCGATCAACCATGTCGTCTGCCACGGCATGCCGAACGACCGGCCGCTGAAGGAGGGCGACATCATCAATGTCGACGTGACCTTCATCGTCGACGGCTGGTACGGCGATTCCAGCCGGATGTATGCAATCGGGCCGATCTCGCGGAAGGCCGAGCGGCTGATCGAGGTCACTTATGAATCGATGATGCGCGGCATCGCCGCGGTGAAGCCCGGCGCCACCACCGGCGACATCGGCCACGCCATCCAGAGCTTCGTCGAGCCGCAGGGCATGAGCGTGGTGCGCGATTTCTGCGGCCATGGACTGGGACGGCTATTCCACGACGAGCCGAACATCATCCATGTCGGCCGCCCCGGCGAGGGCGTGCTGCTGAAGCCCGGCATGTTCTTCACGATCGAGCCGATGATCAATCTCGGCAAGCCGCATGTGAAGATCCTGTCCGACGGCTGGACGGCCGTCACGCGCGACCGCTCGCTGTCGGCGCAGTTCGAGCATTCGGTCGGCGTCACCAATGACGGCGTCGAGATCTTCACGCTGTCCGAGCGCCATGGCGAAAAGCCGCTGACGCAGGTGTGAGCTTGCCAGGACGTGTGAGCTCGCCAGAACGTTAGAACGTGCCGAGTCCGGCCCGTCACCTAATCGACCGGGTCAGCCGCGCTGCTCAATTGCGCTTGGGTTTCGGCAGTTCGACAGCGCCGCGATGCGGGGCGCCGTTCGGCAGCGAATCGAACAGCACGACGAAGGTGAGCCGGTCGGCGCTCGCCGCGAGCACGGCCAATCCTTCTGCTTTGCCGACGACCGGCTTTCTCTTGATGGTTTGCTGGACGGTCGCGAGCGTCCCCAGTTCCTCGGAGGCTCCGGTCGCGGGCTCGACGACGAACAGCTTGAACGGCACCTCCGGACCATGCGGCGCGCCGGCGAGCACCAGCAGCCGCCCGTCCGGCAACGCCGCCAAGTCGCGGATGCCACGTCCATCGAGCCTGATCGGCACCGCCTTCGCCGTGGCAGCACTCCGCTGATGTCCCGCAGCAAACAGGTCGGACACCGTCGCCGGCACGAGATAGGCGTTGCCGCCGATGACGGGCGCGCGCAGGCCGAACCACAGCTGGTCGCCCTGGGCGGCGATGCCCTCGATGTTCAGCCCGTTTTCGGATTCGAGATCCTTGCCCAGGAAATCACTGATCGTTGTGGCGCTTCGCAGCAGATCGGACACGCGATAGGTCGTCTCCGCCTCGGCCGAGGCAGCTGGATTGGCGCTGACGCGCGCCAGAATGAACGATGACCGCTGGAACTTGTTCATCTTGCGCGAGCAGCCATGGGAGCCGATCACGTAGTAATAGGGCTCCGCGTAGGCGACGCCTTCGCCGTCCAGATCGTCCTTCTCCTCTTTTTCCTCGTCGGCATCATCTTTCTTGCGGCCGGCCTCTTTCTTATTGTTGCATGCCACTTCCGGCGGGGCGCCCAGCGTCTTCTTGCTCGGCTCCTTGTCGACCAGTGTCACCATCGCGCCGGCCGTGATCCGATCGGTCTCCAGAACGGCGCGCTGGGCCGTCCGGTTCTCGTCGTTGATCAGCAGGCAGTTGCGCTTGCCCTGCTGCGGCGCCAGGCACGCGATGCCGCTGAGATCCTTTGCCGTCTTGCCGGGCTTCTTCTCGAAGGTGCCGGACACGTCGAGGCTGGTGAGAGGAATGGTGCCGCCCTGCGCGGCAACCAATCCCATGCTGCCGTCGATGACCATCGAGGCGACGAGAATTGCGCATGCCAATCGCATCATGACCTCCCGAGAATGAGCGCGTGCTGAAAACAACCGACGATTGCACAGCCATCGGAGAGCTGCAACGGCATCATCTGTGGCCCGTGCGGGTTCCCTGCGCGTGTGCTGCGCATCGTGCAGGTCTGATTGTTGCCATGCCCGGGTGATTTGTGAGCAGCATCGGCATGCGATTGGAGGCGCTCTTGGCGAACGCAACACGCCGCGGCTTTCTCGGACTTGTCTCCGCGGGGGCCGCGCTGCTCGCACCTTCAGCACACGCAGAGTCGGAGTCCTCGACGCTTTCAGCGGGCGCGGACGACGCCTGCGTCCTCATGCCGCAATCCGAATCGGGCCCCTATTACTTCGATCCCAAGCTAGTGCGGGCCGACATCGCCGAAGGCCGGCCCGGCGTGCCGCTGTCGCTCCGGCTGCGTGTGATCGAGGCCGGCGCCTGCACGCCGATCCCGGGCGCCCGCGTCGATATCTGGCATTGCGACGCCCGCGGCATCTATTCCGGCTATCCGGGCCAGGGCGACACCCACAAGCTCGACCAGAGCGGCAAAACCTTCCTGCGCGGCACGCAGATGGCGGATGCCGCGGGCTGGGCCGCATTCAAAACGATCTATCCCGGCTGGTATGCGGGACGCGCCACCCACATCCACTTCCGGGTGTTCCTCGACGACGCCACCGTGCTGACCGGCCAGACCTTCTTCCCCGAAGCGCTGAACGAGTTCATCTACACCAACGTGCCGGACTACACCGGACGACCGAAGCAGCGGCTCGTCGTCAACGCCAATGACCGCGTCGCCAGCGACGCCGATCCCGACCATCGCGCCTATTGCGCGATCAAGGAGGAGCGCGATCAGTACCTTGCGACGCTGACGCTCGCGGTGAGCCGCAAGCCTGCGGCGGCTGTCGAAATGCCCACCGGCAAGCTGCCGCCGGCGCCCTGGATCAAGGATCGCCTGGCCGCGCTGGTGCCGGGGCTCAAGCGCAGCCCGTTCTGATCAGCGCTGCTCGGTGAACTGATAGGCCAGCGCGATGAGCGGCAGCACTGTTCCGAGAACGGCCGCGAACGTCCAGCCGCCGTGCGCATAGGCCCAGGCGCCGAGGCCCGAGCCGGCCGCGCCGGCGACGAAGAAGGTGGTCATGTAGAGACCGTTGAGCCGGCTGCGCTGGCCGGCGCCGAGCACGAACAGCACGCGATAGCCGAGGATCAGGCTGAGTTGCGCGCCGCAGTCGATCGCGATCGCCGCGAACACCAGCGCCGCCAGCGACCAGTTGGTTCCCGATGGCGCCAGCAGCGTGACCGCAAAGCCGATCGCGCACATCAGCATCGAGGCGATCGTCGCCGGCCGGGTCCAGCCGCGATCGGCGATCCGGCCGGCGACCGGGGCCATGATCGCACCGGCAACGCCGGCCAGCGCGAACAGCGCGATGCCGGTCTGCGACATCCGGAAGTCGGGCCCCGCCAGCAGCAGCGGCGATGTGGTCCAGAACACGCTGAAGCAGCCGAACAGCGCAGCCTGGTAGAACGCACGGCGGCGCAGCGCCGGGGTGTCGCGATAGAGCTGCACCATCGAGCCGAGCAGTTGGCCGTAGCTGAGCCGCGCCTGCGGCTCGCGCGGCGGCAGCGCCACGCGCAGCACGACGGCCAGGCTCAGCATGGCCACGGAAGATGCCGCATAGATCACGTGCCAGGAGGCATGGGCGGCCACGAAGCTCGACAGCGGCCGCGCCAGCATGATGCCGAGCATCAGCCCGGTTGTGACGTTCCCGACCGTCCGGCCACGGATCGCCTCCGGCGCCATGTGGCCGGCATAGGGAATGAGAATCTGCACCGCGACCGAGCCGAATCCGATCAGCAGCGCGGACAGCAGGAAGGTCGGCGGGCTCGTCGCCAGCGCCGCGCAGGCCAGCGCGGCGGCACCGATGATCACGGTCGCGACGATCAGTTTGCGATTCTCGATGAGATCGCCGAGCGGCACCACGAACAGGAGCCCCGCGCCATAGCCGATCTGACTCATCGTCACCAGCAGGCCCGCGAGCTGCGGGCGAAGTCCGAGGTCGGCGCTGATCGGACCGATCAGCGGCTGGGCGTAATAGATGTTGGCAACGATCAGCCCGCAGGAGAAGGCGAGCAGCAGTGTGATCCAGGCCGACAGCTGGTCGGTGGAATCAGACGTCAGGGTGGTCAACGCAGATCTCTCTTAAGGCAGGGACGGCCGCCATTGGGCCGATGCGGACGCGGGCTGTCGAGACGCGATTTTGCATCGCAACATTCACGCTCGACATAGGTTCGGGGCTCTCCCGCACCAAGTCACGTCTGCGTGGCCATGCGACTGCGCATGGCCTGCCCTGCACGAGGCAACCGCCAGCGGCCTCAGGGATTGCTGCGCGGGGCCGGCGAGGCCTCACCATCTGCGTTGAACCGGCTGCCCACCAGCCGCGGCAGCAGCATCGGAACCCTCTGGCGATAGCGCTCGTAGCTCGCGCCGAACTGGGCGACCAGATCGCGCTCCTCCAGCCACACGCCGACCAGGATGTAGGCCGTGTTGAGGGCTGCGAACAGCAGGTGACCGACCGACATCTCCGGCGTCGCCCAGAAGGCGATCAGGAAGCCGAGCATCAGCGGATGGCGCACGAGGCGATACAGCAGCGGCGTCTTGAACGGATGCGCCGGCGCCTCCGTCCCGCGGACGGCAAAGATCGCCTGGCGCAAGCCGAACAGGTCGAAATGGTCGATCAGATAGGTCGAGGTCAGCACGAGCAGCCAGCCGAACCAATGCAGCCCGGTCAGCACCGTCGCCGCAATGCCGTCCAGGCGCCAGACCAGCGTTGGAATCGGCCGCCACTGCCACAGCAGCAGCAACAGCACCAGGCTCGACAGCAGCACATAGGTGCTGCGCTCGGCGGCTTTTGGAATCATGCGCGTCAGCATGCGCTTGAAGGCTGGACGCGCCATCACGCTGTGCTGGACCGCAAACAGCGCGAGCAGCAGCACATCGATTATGACGGCCTCGACGACCGGGCCGGAGACGCCGACGTCGATCGACTTGCCCGTGATAAGGTTGGTGTTCCCGACGAAACCGACCGCCCATCCGAATGACACAAGAAAGACGGCATAGCTCACGGCGGCATAGAGCAGAATGAGGAGACGGCCAAACATGTCTATTTCCTTGTTGCTTCGAGGACGGCCTGCCGCCATCGACGCGTCCGATCGTTCGATCGCGCGCGTCCCTGGCGAGACCGAGCCGTAGCAACCGAGCGTCCCCCAAGCGTCCCCCGACGCGTCTCCCACAGGCCGCCTCCCGATGGTTCAGTTCCGCGTCCAGACATTCGGCTTTCCCGAGCTGCAGCGAGACGGTCGACCGTGTCCGCTGGCGCTGCGCAAGGGCGTTGCCTTGCTGGTCTATCTGGCGGAAACCAAGGGGCCGGTCGGGCGCGACAGCGTGGCCGCGATGTTCTGGCCGGAGACGCCAGACGACGTCGCTCGGGCGCGGCTGCGCCGTCTGCTGCACCGGATCCAGCTGACGCTCGGCGACGGCTGCCTTGCCGTCGACCGGTCGACCATCAAGTGGGCCGCGAGCGCCATGCCGGAGGTCGATTCCGCGCAGTTCGAAGCCGCCTGCGATGCCGGCGACTTCGAGCAGGCCTGCCGCCTCTACACACATGACTTCCTCGACGGCTTCACGGCCGGCGACTGCCCGCAATTCGACGAATGGGCCTTCTTCCGGCGCGAGGCCCTGCGCGGCCGCGCAGTGCAGGCGCTGGAGCGCGTGGTGCAGGACCGCAGTGCCGCCGGTGACCATTCTGCCGCGGCGGCCCATGCTCACCGCCTGGTGGCACTCGATCCCCTCAGCGAGGTCTATGGCCGCGCCTTGATCCGCAGCCTGCTGATGGCCGGCGATCGCGCCGCCGCCGAGCGCCAGCTCGAGGCGCTGACGCAGCGCCTGCGGGACGAACTCGGCGTGGCGCCCGAAGCCGAGACGCTGGCGCTGTTGAAGCAAGGGGCAGCCGAGCCCGGCCCAAGCGTGCCGCCGACACGCTATGTCCGTGGCGGCCATGTCCATCTCGCCTACCAGACCTATGGCAGCGGCCCGCTGGACATCCTGCTGCTGCCCGGCTTCGTCTCGCATGTCGAGCGCGTCTGGGAGGAGCCGCGCTGCCGGGCGATGCTGTCCGCGCTGGCCGCCATGGGCCGGCTGATCCTGTTCGACCGTCGCGGCATCGGCCTCTCCGACCGCGTCGGCTTCAGCCCGAGCGTTGCGGCGACCGCCGCCGACATCGCCACCGTGCTCGATGCCGCCGGCAGCCGCCGCACGCTGCTGCTCGGCGCCTCCGAGGGCGGCCCCGCCTGCGTCGCCTTCGCCGCCGATCATCCCGAGCGGGTCGCCGGGCTGATCCTGTTCGCCTCGCTCGCCAAGGGCAGCGCGACGGCGGACTATCCTCACGCGCTACAGGCCGCCCAGTATGACATGTGGCTGCAGCAGCTCGTCGCGGAATGGGGCGGGCCGGCGGGCATCGAGACATTCGCGCCGAGCCTGGCCGGCGATCCCCAGGCGCGCGCCTGGTGGGCCGGCCTGCTGCGGGCGTCTTCCAGCCCCGGCGCCATCAGGGGCCTGCTCGAGGCCTTGAGGGATACGGATGTCCGGCACCTGCTGGCGCGAATCGCCGCGCCGACCCTGGTGCTGCACCGCCGCCGCGATCGCGCCGTGCTGGTTGCCGCGGGACGGCATCTGGCCAGCCACATTCCCAAAGCACGCTTTGTCGAGCTCGACGGTGCCGATCACTGGGTGTTTGCCGGAGATCAGCAGCCGGTGCTCGCTTGCATCCGGGACTTCATCGGCCATCTCCCGGTCTAGGCGGGACGACCCAATCGATGTAGTCCCGAGACGGGAGGATTCGTCGGTGAACGAAGACCACGCCGGTTTCCAACGCGAGCAGCGGCAGGTCGCCATTGGCATGGCCGCGGCCGCCCTGGTTGCCATCGCCGCGATCGCATTCGCGCTCTGGCGCGCCGCAGGGGGCCCCGCGCAACCGGTGGCGGAGCGGCTCGCGGTTGCCCTCAAGCTCGATCTGCTCGTGATCGTGTGGCTGCTCGCATCCATCGGCAACGTCGCCCGGCTGCGCTTCTTCTCGCCCCAGGACATCGCAGGCAGCGCCAGCACCGCGCCGAGTGATGCCGTCCGGGGCGGCAACGCGATCCTTCAGAACACGCTGGAGCAGGTGGTGCTGGCCGTCACGGTCCATCTGGCGCTGGCGGCGGCGCTGCCCGCGCCGACGCCTGTGCTGATGACGCTGGTGGTGCTGTTCGGTCTCGGACGCCTGCTGTTCTGGCGCGGCTATGCAAGCGGCGCGGCCGGCCGCGCCTTCGGCTTCGCGTTGACCTTCTATCCCACGGCGTTCGCGCTGATCGCAGGCATCGTCCTCGTGCTGACCGGCCGGGCGGCCTAGCCGTCACCGGCAGCCGTCGCGAACACTTCGAGGTTGCAAAACCGGCGCGGCGCGGCATGCTGCGGCGGATGCCGGATAAGACCTCCCCTGTCGATGTGACACCCAGCGAGCCGCCGCACTATCTCGGCCATCGCCAGCGGCTGCGCGAGCGCTTTCACAGCGCCGGCCCCGATGCGCTCAACGATTACGAACTGCTGGAGATGGTGCTGTTCGCGGCGCTGCCGCGGCGTGACGTCAAGCCGCTGGCCAAGGCGCTGCTGAAGACGTTCGGCTCCTTCGCCGAGGTGATCCATGCGCCGGAGCCGCGGCTGCGCGAGATCGACGGCGTCGGCGACGCCTCGATCACCCAGCTCAAGCTGATCGCAGCCGCCGCCCATCGCATCGCCAGGGGCGAAGTCCGGCAGAAGCATGCGCTGGCGTCGTGGCAGGACGTGATCACCTATTGCCGCACCAGCATGGCCTTCGCCGAGAAGGAGCAGTTCAGGCTGCTGTTCCTCGACAAGCGCAACCAGCTGATCGCCGACGAGGTGCAGCAGACCGGCACCGTCGACCACACGCCGGTCTATCCGCGCGAGGTGATCAAGCGCGCGCTGGAACTATCCGCAACCGCCATCATCCTGGTGCACAACCACCCCTCCGGCGATCCGACGCCGTCGCAGGCCGACATCCGCATGACCAAGACCATCGTCGACATCGCCAAGCCGCTCGGGATCACCGTCCACGACCACATCATCGTCGGCAAGAACGGGCACACCAGCCTGAAGGGCTCGGGGCTGATGTGAGGCGGAGCGACCGCAGTCATCGCGACAGTCAGCTCACGCCCAGCGTCGTGCCATCGCGACGCAGAGAACGACGATCGCGGCGGCGCCGACCATCGACGATGACACCGGTTCGTGCAGCAGCAGGCTTGCAAAGACGAGGCCGAGGAACGGCTGCAGCAATTGCAACTGGCCGACGGTGGCGGTGCCACCACGCGCGAGGCCGCGGTACCAGAAGGCGAAGCCGACGAACATGCTGAAGACCGAGACATAGCCGAGGCCGAGCCAGGCCGCGGCCGTGATCGCCTGAGACGGGCCCGGCCAGGTCAGCGCCGAGACCACGAGCATCAGCGGCAATGACAGCAGCAGCGCCCATGAGATCACCTGCCAGCCGCCGAGCCGACGCGTGAGCATCGCGCCCTCCGCATAGCCGAGGCCACAGACGATGATCGCCGCGACCATCGCAAGATCTCCGATCAGCGACGCCACGCCATCCTGCATCAGCGCGAAGCCGGACACTGCGGCGGCGCCGAGCGCGGCGAACAGCCAGAACAGAGGCTGTGGCCGCTCACCGCCGCGCAGCACGCCGAACAGAGCCGTCGACAGCGGCAGCAGTCCGACAAACACGATCGCATGGGCCGAGGTGATGTGCTGGAGCGCGAGCGCCGTCAGCAGCGGAAAGCCGACGACCACGCCGAGCGCCACGATGCCGAGCGACAGCAGGTCGCGCCGCCCGGGAAGCGGCTGCCGCAACAGGACGAGACACGCTGCCGCGAGCAGCGCCGCAAGCGTCGCGCGCGCCCCCGTCAGGAACAGCGGCGCAAAGCCTTCCAGCGCTGCGCGTGTCGCCGGCAGCGAGCCGCTGAAGATCGTCATGCCGATCGCCCCGCTGCCCCAGCCTTCGATTGATCCCTTCATCGTCTTCCTCCCGGCTGCCTCCGATCTAGCCGGCGCGGCCTTGTTGCGGCAGCCACAGATCAGTACAATCCTGGCAAACTGTACTGGTTATCGGAGCAATACACTTGAAGGCGATCACCACGGCTTCCCACGATCGGGGTCCGCGCACGGCAGCCGTGATCGCGGCCATTCGCCAGCGGCTGGAGACGCGCGCGCTCGGCCCAGGTCAGCGACTGCCGTCGATCCGCGCGTTCGCGGCGAGCATGGGCGTGGCGCCGGCGACGGTCGTGGAGGCCTATGACCGGCTGGCCGCGGAGGGCATCATCCGCGCCCGCCGCGGATCTGGCTTCTATGTCGCCGATCTCGCGCTGCCGCCGCTCGCTCTCGCCGAGCGTGAGCCGCACCGTCCCCGTGCGGTCGATCCGTTCTTCGTGTCGCGTCAGTCGCTCGATGCTGGCACGGCGACATTGACGCCGGGTTGCGGCTGGCTGCCGGCCGACTGGATGCCGCAGGACGCGCTGCGTCGCGCGGTCCGCGCGCTGGCGCGCAGTGAAGACGGCGTGCTGACCGACTATGGCGCCTCACGCGGGTCGCCGGCGCTGCGACGCGTACTGCAGGCCCGCTTGGCCGGCCTCGGGATCGAGGCGTTCAGCGAGCAGGTGCTGCTGACCGCGTCGGGCACGCAGGCGATCGACCTGATCTGCCGCATGATGCTCCGGCCCGGTGACGCGGTGCTGGTCGACGACCCCTGCTATTTCAATTTCCTGGCGCTGCTGCGTGCGCACCAGGCGCGGATCGTGAGCGTGCCGATGACGCCGAGCGGGCCCGACATCGCACAGTTCGAGGCGGTGCTGTCGGCCGAGCGGCCGCGGCTCTACATCACCAATTCCGGACTGCACAATCCGACCGGGGCGTCACTGTCGCTGCAGACCGCGCACCGCCTGCTCAACGCCGCCGCCGCATCCGACACGATCATCATCGAGGACGACATCTACGGCGACTTCGAGCCCGAGCCGTCGCCGCGGCTGGCCGCGCTCGACGGACTGCAGCGCGTCATCCTGGTCGGCAGCTTCTCCAAGACGCTGTCGGCATCCGTCCGCTGCGGCTACATCGCGGGCCGGGCGGACTGGATCGAGCCGCTGATCGACCTGCAGATCGCGACCGGCTTCGGCGGCCCCGGACAATTCGCCGCAGAGGCCCTGGCGCAGGTCGTGACCAGCGGCGCCTATCGCAAGCATATCGAGGAGCTGCGCGCGCGGCTGTCGCGCGCACGTCCGCGCGTCGCGGCGCGGCTGCAGCGCCTCGGCATCACGCCCTGGCTGATGCCGCGCGGCGGCTATCATCTGTGGTGCAGGCTGCCGGACGGATGCGCGGCGGTCGACGTCGCCCAGGCCGCGCTGGCCGACAATGTGGTGCTGGCGCCCGGCGACGTCTTCAGCACGGCGCAAACAGCCGGCATGATGATGCGCTTCAACGTGGCGCATTGCGAGGATGTGCGCGTGATCGCCGCGCTCGAGCGCGCCCTGCAGCAATCCGCGGCGCGACACGGCGCGCCGTCAGACTCTGTTGCGATCAGCAGGACTCAGTAGCAGTAGCGCGGATGCGCGCGGACCCAGGAGCCGTCGCCGCGCTGCAGATAGCAGCCGTTGCGATAGGAGTAGTAGCCGCCGCGGCGCCGCTCGCCATCGGCTGCGATGGCGGCTCCCGTTCCCGCGCCGATCACGGCGCCGATCGCAGCACCACGTCCGCCACCGATCGCACCGCCGAGAATGGCGCCGCCGGCACCGCCGAGGATCGCACCGCCCAGCACGTCCTGCGCGGCGGCCTGATGCAGCGGCGCAAGGGTCGTCGCAAGCGTCGCAAAGGTCAGCAGCGCTGCGGCACTGAGGCGGGTGGCAAGAGAAATCCCCAGGCGTCGGGTCATGTACACGTCTCCGTTCCGGGCAAGCTAGTCCGCCCGAGCCGGCCGTTCTTGATGCAGATCAAGGCAGCGTCAAGGCGGCGTATCCCGACATCGCCGCGTTCCGCTCATGCCGCTGCGCGCTGATCCTGCGTGCGATCCTCGACGATGCTGAGAAGGTATTTCGGCTCGCCCTCGCCCGTGGAAACCGGCAACCGGCGCACGACGACATCGCGCTTGCCGTTGCCGGGCGTCTCGATGCTGTGCGTCTTCGGCACCTGGTCGACGACCGCCTGGCCGAGCTGCTCGCGGTCGAAGGTCTCCAGAAGCTCCCCCGTCGGCTCCGGGAACAGCTCGCGCGCTGCGCGGCCGATGATCTCGGAACGGGGCAGGCCGAACAGCACCTCAGTGGCGCGGTTGACGAACACGTAGCGCAGCGACTGCGCGTCCTTGGCGACCACGGCCTGCGGAATGTTTTCGAGCAGCGCGGCCAGGAAGTATTCGGCGCGCGCCAGCACCCGCTCGTTGCGCCGCTGTGCGGTGAAGTCCTCATGCGTCGCGATCCAGCCGCCTCCGTCCATCGGGCGTTCCGCAATACGGATGATGCGGCCGTCGGCCAGCTCCATCTCGAAGGTCTCGGCGCGCCTTTGCTTCATCCGCTCACGCAGCGCGGCGAGAAACTCCGACGGCTTCTCGCGCAACAGTCCGAGCTTGGCGCGATGCGCCAGGATCTCGCGCATATGCGCGCCGGGCTTCGCGATCGAGCCGGGAACGCCGTAGAGCTTGCGATACTGGTCGTTGACCATCAGCACGTAGCCGAAGCTGTCGAGCATGATGAGCCCCTGCGCCATGTTGGCGACGGCGGCGTCGAGCCGCTGCTGGCTGCTGATCGCGCCCTGCTCCAGCCGCTCGTTGTCGCGCAGGACATCGGCATGCTGCCGTTCGATCTCGACTTCGTGCTGCTCGAGCTCCTGCAGGCGGAACGTGCCTTCCTGGTAGGTCTCGACGGCATGCGCGACACGTCCGATCTCGTCATGCCGCCGCGCATGCGGAATTTTCAGCTTGATGCGGCCGGCGGCGATGCGGTCGGTGACTTCGGCGACGTCCAGGAGCGGCATCAGGACGCCCCAGCGCAGCGCCAGCGCCGCGGCCGCGATCAGGGCGATCAGCAGCAGGCCGAGGCCGCCGAGATAGACCAAGGCAAGACCACGCTCGTCCACGAGCTCGTTGAGCTCGCCCATGCGCTCGTCGTAGAGCCGCGACAGGGCCTCGAGATCCTCGTTGAGCGCGGTACGGACCGCGCGGTTCTCGTCGTTGTCGCCGAGCTCGCGCGCCGCGGACGAACCGACTGAAATCGTCCGGCGCGCCATTTCCGTCCGGAATGCAATGAACTGGTCGATGCGCTTCCGGAACGGTGCGAACACGGCCGCATCATCGTCGGCGAGCGCGGCCTGCCATTCCTCAACGACCTTGGCGAGCTGCGCGATCTTCGCCAGTTGCGAATCGGCGTAACGCCGCGCCACGTTGCGATCGAACGACATATAGATGCCGCGCGATTCCATCACGACGGCGTAGATCAGCGCATTGGTGCGTTCGATGTTGCGGGAGGCGACGGCGAGGTGCTCGAGCCGGTCGTAGAACATGCGCTGTTCGCGCAACGCCGACAACGCGCCGAGCGTCAGCAGCATCACCAGAACGGCGAAGCCGATGGCGGCCATCGAAATCTTGTCGTTGAGGCTGAACGACGGCAGCGAATGGGTGAACCTGCGCACTGGACTCTGCATGGCTGGCTCCCGGCCTTGGGACAACCATCAGACGCAGCATCTGTAAACGACACGTTTAAATCGCTTCTGCAACTCGCAACGAAGCGTTAACCGGCATGACCGAACTGTTAACGTCAGCGAATGGCGCGCGCGGTCCCGGCCTCACTGCCGCAGCATGATCAGCGGATTCGCGCTGTCCGGCACCAGCCGCCACTGCGCATTGTCGTCCGCCTCGAACCGCCAGGTCTCGCCGCGGTCGGACATCAGCATCATCTGGCCGTGCTCGAGCCGCCACTGCGACGGCGCGAAAGCCGCGACAGCGGGATCGCATTTCGGCTTCACGAACACCTGGAAATTGTCGTTGCCGGCGTCGTTGTTGGTCAGCACCAGGCTGCAGATCACAGCGCCGTTGCCGCGCACCATGGCCCAGTCGCCGATCATCTGGTCCATCGACTTGGCGAGCGACCGCGCTGCCGCGAGGTTCTGCAGGATGTAGACGCCCTCGCCCTGGCGCAGGCCCTCGAAAATGCCGGCCTCAACCTCGGTGAAGTCGATCACCGCCTCGCCGTTGGCGGATTGCAGGCTGACGATGTCGTCGAGCCCCTTCACGTTCCAGCCGGCGATGTCCTTGGTGAAGGGCAGCGCGGTCGCGCAGCCCGGCTCCATTTCGAGCTTCATCCCGCGCTGCGCCGCCTCGGGCTTCAAGGTCAGCACGCAGGTCTTGCTGCGCTCGGTGGTCGCAAGCTCCCATTGTCCGATCATCGCTTTCTTCAGGCCGCCCGCATCCTGCGCAGGCGCGGGAACGGTGGCCAATGACGACAGCAATGCGATCAGCAATGGGAGCGAGCGTTTCATCAGCGGCCTTTCACCGGCGTTTCCGGAACGGGCGTCAGCGGCGGCTTGCCGGCAAACCAGACCTTGAGATTGTCGACCACCAGCTGATCCATCGCGTTGCGGGTTACGATGGCAGCGGAGCCGATGTGTGGCAGCAGCACGACATTGTCCATCGCCTTGAGCGCGTCGGGCACCGCCGGCTCCTTCTCGAACACGTCGAGGCCGGCGGCGAGAATCGTGCCGGACTTCAGCGCATCCACCAAAGCCTGCTCGTCGATAACGGAGCCGCGGGCCACGTTGACGACGACGCCGCGCGGTCCGAGCGCCTTCAGCACCTCGGCATTGACGATCTTGTTGGTCGAGGCGCCGCCCGGCACGATGACGACCAGCGTATCGACGTCCTTCGCCATCGCCAGCAGGTCGGGATAATGCTTGTTGGCGACGCCGGCCGCGGGCTTGCGCGAATGATAGACGACCGGAACCAGCGAGGCTTCGAGCCGGCGCGCGATCGCCTGGCCGATGCGGCCCATGCCGACCATGCCGACGGTGCGGTCGCGCAGCGAGCCGACGCTGAGCGGATACGGCTTCTGTTCCCATTCGCCCGAGCGCACGTATCGGTCGGCCTTGATGAACTCGCGACAGGTTGCGATCAGCAGGCCCAGCGCGACGTCGGCAACCTCCTCGGTCAGCACGTCCGGCGTGTTGGTGACCACGATGCCGTGCTGGCCGGCGTGAGCCGCCGCGACGTGGTCATAGCCGACGCCGAAGCTCGCGATGATCTCCAGCTTCGGCAGCATGGCCATGACCGCGGCATCGGTCTTGACGGTGTGGAAGGTCACGGCAACACCGCGAATGCGCCCCTTCAAGTCCGCCGGCAGCGCTTCGAGGTCGGCCTGCGTCGTCGCATGATGCACATTGAAGCTGTCCGGGAACCCCTTCTCCAGGATCGGCCGCAACGGCCCATAGATCAGAACATCGACCTTGTCAGACGAAGTCGCCGCCATCAGTTATCCTTTCCAAGCGCGCTCTCATGCCAGCGCCGTAAAACGAGGTGCGAAACTAGCGCCAGCAAGCCATAGATGACAATCCCGGCCACCGACAGCAGCACCAATGCAGCAAACATGCGAGGTATGTTGAGTCGATAGCCGGATTCCGCGATGCGATAGGCGAGTCCCGATCCGGCACCGGCGCTGCCGGCCGCGATCTCGGCGACGACCGCGCCGATCAGCGACAGGCCGCCGGCGATGCGCAGGCCGCCGAGAATGTAAGGCAGCGCGGCGGGCAGCTTCAGATAGCGCAGCGTCTGCCAGCGCGAGGCGCCATAGAGCTGAAACAGCCCGGCAAGGTTGCGGTCGACAGAATTGAGTCCGAGCGCGGTGTTCGACAGCACCGGAAAGAAGCCGACGATCCACGCACAGGTCACCACGGCGGTCTGCTGCGGCAGATATATCAGCAGCAGCGGCGCGATCGCGATGACCGGAGTCACCTGCAGCACCACGGCATAGGGAAACAGCGCCCATTCCAGCCATTTCGACTGGTTGAACAGCAGCGCCAGCGCGATGCCGCCAAGCGCCGCGGCGACGAAGCCTTCGAGCGTGGTGATGAGGGTCGTCACCAGCGATTGGAAGAGGATGTCCCAATCGCTCACCAGGGTCTTCAGCACCAGGAGCGGTCCCGGCAGCACATAAGGCTGGATGTCATTCAGGCGGACGGAAAGCTCCCACGCCGTCATCACGGCAATGAAGACGACCGCCGGAGAGACGAGGCTCGCAAGCCGCGCCGCCGAGACGGAGACACCGCGCCGACCGTCGCTCACAGCGCATGCACTCCGGTGTAGGCCGGTGCCAACGCATCCGAGACACGACGGCAATACGCCGCATAGTCCGGCGAAGCGCGGAACGCATCGTCGCGCGTCCCGGCCTCGATCGGGATCTCGGCGCTGAGCCGGCCGGGCCGCGCCGTCACCACCAGCACCCGCTGCGACAGATAGACCGACTCGAACACCGAGTGAGTCACGAACAGAACGGTCATGTTCAGCTTGCGCCACAGCGCCAGGAGATCGTTGTTGAGCCGGAACCGCGTGATCTCGTCGAGCGCGGCGAACGGCTCGTCCATCAACAGGATGTCCGGCTGCGTCACCAGCGCCCGCGCCAGCGACGCGCGCATCTTCATGCCGCCGGACAATTCGCGCGGAAACGCGTCGGCGAAATCGGCGAGCCCGACCTGCGCCAGCGCCGCGTCGACCCGCAGGCGCGCATCGGCGGCCGGCAGATGCGCGAGCTTCAGCGGCAGGCCGACATTGTCACGCACGCTGGTCCAGGGCATCAGGGTCGGCTCCTGGAACACGAAGCCGATGCGGTGGCCGGACTGCGTCGCGGAGGCTGCCGCCGCCACATCCAGCACGCCGGACGTCGGCGCCACGAGCCCCGCGATCAGGCGCAGCGCCGTCGACTTGCCGCAGCCGGAGGGTCCCAGCAGCGACACGAATTCGCCCTTGGCAATCGTCAGGTCGATCGGCCCCAGCGCTGCCACGCCGGACTCGTAGACCTTGGTGACGCCGCGCAGGCGCACGGCGCTTCCGTCGGCGCGCGCGGACGAAGGGGACGAACTCATCTGCTGATCGCGCCGCTCGCGCGTCCTACTTGTTCGGCCGGAGATCGAGACCGACGCCCTTGTTGACGAAGCGCAGCGTATAGGACTTGCGATAGTCGATCGTCGGCTTGACGACACCGGCGCGCACCATCTTGTCGAAGAAGCTGGTGATGCGCTCCTCGGTCATGGCGCCGATGCCCTTGTCCATGCTGTCGCCGGAATCGACGATGCCGTATTCCTTCATCTTGGCGATCGAATAGGCCAGGAGATCGTCGGTCATCTCCGGATTCATCTTCTTGATGAGCGCATTGCCGGCGGAGTTGTCGCCGTAGATGTAGTTGTACCAGCCGATGATCGAGGCATCAACGAAGCGCTGCACCAGATCCGGCTTCTTCTCGATCAGGTCGCGCCGCGTCTCGATCAGGGTCGAGTAGGTGTTGAAGCCGTTGTCGGCGAGCAGGATCACGCCGGGCTTGAATCCGGCGGCGCGCTCGACCGCGAAGGGTTCCGACGTGACATAGCCCTGCATCGCGCTCTGCGGCGTCGCGATAAAGGGCTGCGGATTGAACGTGTAGGGGCGGACGTTCTTCTCGGAGAAGCCATATTCCGACTTCAGCCATTGATAGTAGCTGGAGATGCCCTCCTTGGAGACGAACAGGGTCAGCGGCTTCAGCTCCTCCAGCTTGGAGATCCTGGACTCCGGATGGGTCAGGAACACCTGCGGGTCCTTCTGGAACATCGCCGCGATCGACACGACCGGCACGTTGTTGGCCACCGCATCGAACGCCATCAGCGTGTTCGCCGCCATGAAGAATTCGATCTTGCCCGAGATCAGCAGCATCCGGTTGTTCTCGTTCGGGCCGCCCGGCACGATCGTCACGTCGAGGCCGTAGCGCTTGTAGGTGCCGTCCGCGACCGCCTGGAAGAAACCGCCATGCTCGGCCTCGGCCACCCAATTGGTGCCGAAGGAGACCTTGTCCAGGGTCTGGGCCTGCGCGGCCGAGACCGCCGCGCCAGACGTCCCACCGATCACCAGCCATGCCGCCATTAACGTTCGCGCGAGAAGCGATTGCGCCATCTCTGGTCTCCCCGGTTCTTTCTGGCTGAACATGTTAAGATCAATGGAGCGATAACTACCCTGCCCGACGGACGAAGGAAACTGCCCGCGCGATGACCCTGCCGCCCCGCGATTGGACCGAGCTGAACTGGCCCGCTCTGGAAACGCCTGACGTCGCCGGCTGGATTGCGGTGCTGCCGCTCGCCGCCACCGAGCAGCACGGGCCGCATCTGCCGCTCGGCACCGACGTCTACATTGCCGAGGCGTATCTCGCGGAGGTCCGCGCTCTGCTGCCGCCAGCACTCCCGGTGACCTTCCTGCCGGTGCAGCCGGTCGGGATTTCGACCGAGCATATCGATTTTCCGGGCACGCTGACCCTGCCGGCCGAGGTCGCGCTGCGGAGCTGGCGGGCGCTCGGCGACTGCATCGCGCGCGCAGGCATTCGCAAGCTCGTCATCGTCAGCAGCCATGGCGGCAACAGCGCCGCGATGAGCCTGGTCGCGCAGGATTTGCGCGCGGTCCATCGCATGCTGGTGGTGACGACCTCCTGGTCGCGCTTCGGCGCGCCTGACGGGCTGTTCTCGGCCAGCGAGATTCTCCACGGCATCCATGGCGGCGCGATCGAGACCTCGATCATGCTGGCGCGCTATCCGCAATTCGTGCGGAGCGAGGCGATCGCCGATTTCGCATCCTCGGGCGCGGCGATGGCGCGCGACAACCGCGTGTTGTCGACACAACGCCCCGCGCCGCTGGCCTGGCAAACCCAGGATCTCCATGCGAGCGGCGCCGTCGGCGATGCCACGCAGGCCTCTGCGGAGAAGGGCGCGCACGTGCTCGATCATGGCGCCCGCGCATTCTGCGCGCTGCTGCAGGACGTCGATAACTTCGACGTGAACACGCTTGGCGCGGGCCCGTTGGCCGGCCACTGAGCCAACCGCAAACCTCTGCATCGCCTCACGAATTCGACGCGGCCCCAGTCGGCCGCAGCGCGAATCGAACCGCTTTCGAAAAGGCTTCGTCCAATTGGGCAAGCGGCCAGGACCGGCCGCCCCAACGCGAAACACAGGAGCCTTCGCCATGTCGATCAAGAGCAAGATTGCCGCTGTCGCCCTCGCCACGCTCGCCGTCACCGGCGGCATCGCCGCCACCTCCACACCCGCCGCCGCGGGCGGCTATCATCCCCATTGGGGCTGGGGTGTCGGTGCCGGCCTCGTCGGAGCCGCCGTGGTCGGCAGCGCCATCGCCGCCAGCAACGACGCCTACTACTACGGTGGTTATCGGGTCTGCCGCTGGGTGCCGCAGTATGACATCTATGGCCAGTATGTCGGCCGTGTCCGGGCCTGCCGCTACTGATGCTGCGGCGATCGCTTCGCCGGGCCGCGCAACCAGGGCGCGCTTCACCACGCCCGCCGTCCCGCCCAGGTCCGCGCCTGATCGTTAACGCCGCACCCTCTCTGCCCCGGTTCCTATCGTCACAACCCGTCCGGCCAACCCCGGGCGGGTTGTTTGTTGCTCGACGGCCACACTTTCAGTCGGATCGTTCGGATCATTGCGCAAATCTTGCTATTGCGAATTAATCGCAATATAAATCATCCACAAATCGACCGTGTTCGTCCACATTTTCGCTCGAAGATCGACGACTCCGTATTCTTCTCGTGACTGTGCTCGGGCAATGAGGTTCTGACTTCAGCCCGGAATCGCGTGCTTTGCCTGGGGACTGCCGCCATGATCAAGTCGAACTGCACCCGGGAGATGATCATTGCCGGCGCCGTCGCGATGGCGGCGCTCGGGCCGTTCGCCAGCGCGTCAGCCGAGGCCGCCGATCTGCCGGTCAAGGCCCGGATGGCGCAGACGGTGTTCGACTGGACCGGACTCTATGTCGGCGTCCACGCCGGCTATACCCGTGACCATGCAGCGGCGACGCTGACCGATCCATTCGGCACGGCCAGCGCCGGCAGTCCGTTCAGCGGACTGACGGGCGGCGTGCAGGCCGGCTACAACTGGGTGACCCGCTCGGGCCTGCTGCTCGGTCTCGAGGGCGATTTCAGTTTCCCGAACTATCTGACCTCGAACCACACCGTGGCGATGCTGAACACGCCGGGATCAAGCGTGTCCGAGCTGTGGGATTATGTCGCAACCGCGCGTGGCCGCGTCGGCTACGCCCAGGGCGACTGGCTGGTCTATGCCACCGGCGGCCTCGCCTGGACCGGCGGTCGCTTCATCAACACCGATCCGGCGGGCAATGAGGAAAAGAAGCTGGCGACGCGGCTCGGCTGGGTCGCCGGCGCCGGCATCGAGCGCGGCTTTGCGCCGCACTGGAGCTGGCGTCTCGAATATCTCTACAACCGGTTCGAGAATGGCGGCGTCCGCTTCTCCAACGGCGCCAGTTACAATTCAGCGCTGGAATTCCAGACTTTGCGTTTCGGGCTCAACCGCAAGCTCGACTTTGCCGATGGCCCCGACCTCAAGCTCAAGAACGATCCATCGGACACCGAGTCGGACCGCTGGGAGATCCATGGCCAGGCCACCGTGATCGGCCAGGGATATCCGTCCTTCCGCGCCCCCTACACCGGGACCAACAGCCTGACGCCCGCGCGCCAGTTCCAGCAGACCTGGAGCAACAGCCTGTTCATCAATGCGCGGCTGTGGGACGGCGGCGAGGTCTACTACAATCCCGAGCTGCTGCAGGGCTTCGGCCTCAGCAACACCGTGGGCATCGCCGGCTTTTCGAACGGCGAGGCGCAGAAGTCGGACTTCCCCTATCCGCACTACAACACGTCGCGGCTGTTTCTGCGCCAGACCTTCGGCTTCGGCGGCGAGCAGGAGCAACTCGGCTCGGGCCAGTTGCAGCTCTCCGGCAAGCAGGACATCTCGCGGCTGACCTTCCAGATCGGCAAGTTCCCGGTGCTCGACGTGTTCGACGGCAACGCCTACGCCAAGGACGCGCGCAAGGATTTCATGAACTGGTCGGTGTGGGCCCCCGGCGCCTTCGACTACGCCGCCGACAAGCTCGGCCTGACCTATGGCGCCACCGCCGAGCTGAACCAGAAGAACTGGGCGCTGCGCACCGGCTACTTCCTGATGGATGCCGTGTCGAACTCGAACAATTTCGACATGAAGGTGTTCCGCCGCGGCAGCTACGTCGTCGAGCTGGAGACGCGCTATCAGCTGTTCTCGCAGCCCGGCCATCTGCGCACCATCGCCTGGTTCAACAGCGTGTTCTCCGGCAGCTATCGCGAGACGCTCGACAATCCCGCGCTCAATCTCGACATCAGCCAGACCCGCCGCGGCCGCAGCAAATATGGCTACGTGGTCAGCTTCGACCAGGCGATCTCGGACGAGTTCGGCCTGTTCGGCCGCTGGAGCTGGAACGACGGCAAGACCGAGATCATGGCGTTCACCGACATCGATAACAGCCTGTCGCTCGGCGCCTCGATCAAGGGCAACCGCTGGGGCCGCCCCGACGACACGATCGGCCTCGCCGGCGTGACCAACGGCCTGTCCGGCGACCACCGCGCCTTCCTCGCCGCCGGCGGACTCGGCCCGCTGATCGGCGACGGCGCGCTCAACTACCGGCGCGAGACCATCATCGAGGCCTACTACGCCTATGCGATCAACAAATACCTGACCTTCACGGCGGACTATCAGTTCGTCAACAACCCCGCCTACAACGCCGACCGCGGACCGGTGTCGATCTTCTCGGGCCGCCTGCACGGGGATTTTTGAGGGGCGGGCTGAGCCGATCAGCCAAGCCAGGCTCGAGGCGAGTTAGGGTCCCACATCACTCGGCATAGTCACTGTCGTCCCGACCTTGAGCCGGGACCCATACCGCGGACGCTTATCGAGGGAACGCCATTGCCAATTGCCTGCTTCAACAGGGCCGGTGGCTATGGGTCCCGGCTCGAGGCCGGGACGACGGCGGAGGGCTGAGCACCGGCGGGTGCGCCAAACTGACCCGCCGCCTGCGCGCATCCCTCCATGCACCTACCGCAATGCAGCATGGGCGGCTGCCCTCCCCATATGCTAGGACCTGTGTCCATTCCCGCCCATCCGGGCGCCACATCAGGTCGCAATGCTTTCCGCCGAACTCGCCATCATCGTCGTCCTCATCGTCGTCAACGGGCTGTTGTCGATGTCGGAGCTCGCCATCGTGTCATCGCGGCCCGCCCGGCTGGCGCTGCTGGCCGAGAAAGGCGTGTCCGGCGCCCGCCGGGCGCTGACGCTGGCCTCCGATCCCGGCCGCTTCCTGTCGACGGTACAGATCGGCATCACCCTGGTCGGCGTGCTCTCCGGCGCCTTCTCCGGCGCCACGCTCGGCCAGCGCCTGACCCAGACGCTGCTGGAGCTCGGGATGAGCGCCTCGATCGCCGACATCGTCGGCGTTGGTCTCGTGGTCAGCATCATCACCTATGCGACCCTGATCGTCGGCGAGCTGGTGCCGAAACAGCTCGCGCTCCGCGATCCCGAGGCGATCGCCGTGCGCGTCGCGCCAGCCATGCAAGTGCTCGCGAAAGTATCGCTGCCCTTGGTCGTGCTGCTGGACGTCTCCGGCAAGCTGATCCTGGCGCTGCTCGGCCGCTCCGGCGACGCAGAGGAGAAAGTGTCGGAAGAAGAGATCCACCATCTCGTGCGCGAGGCCGAAACGGCGGGGGTGCTCGAGCCGGGCGAGAAGGAAATGATAGCCGGCGTGATGCGGCTCGGCGACCGCCCGGTCGGCGCGATCATGACGCCGCGGCCCGAGGTGGACGTGGTCGATCTCAACGACGATCCCAAGGTGATCCGGGAGCTGCTCGCCAAGAGCCCGCATTCGCGCCTGCCGGTGTCGGACGGCGAGCGCGACCGTCCGATCGGCGTGCTGCAGGCGAAGGATCTGCTGGTCGCCTATCTGCGCGACGAGACGCCGGACCTGCGCAGCCTGGTGCGCGAGGTGCCGATCATTCCGTCGACGGTCGACGCCCGCGACGTGATTGCGATCCTCAAAGTGGCGCCCGTGCATATGGGCCTGGTGCACGACGAATACGGCGCGTTCGAAGGCGTCGTGACCGCGGCCGACATTCTGGAATCGATCGTCGGCGCCTTCTCGTCCGAGGAAGGCCCGCCCGAACCCGCCTGCGTCCGCCGCGACGACGGCTCGCTGCTGGTGTCGGGCTGGATGCCGCTCGACGAGTTCGCCGACGTGCTCGCCATCGAAGTCCCGCCGCATCGCGGCTACCACACCGTCGCCGGTCTCGTGCTGCAGCATTTCGGCAGCGTGCCCGAGGTCGGCCAGAGTTTCGAGCTGCAAGGCTGGCGCTTCGAAATCGTCGACCTCGACGGCCGCCGCATCGACAAGATCCTGGCCACGAAGCTCGCGCCCGAGGGCGGCGAGCCGAACGTGGGGTAGTTAAAGCGCAAGCTGTCGCGGCACCGACGGTGCGCCCCCTCTCCCGCGTGCGGGGGAGGGCCGGGGTGGGGGCAGCCCCGGCGGCAGTCTTTCCGGAGCGTTCCCCCACCCGTATCGCATCTGGCGATGCGATACGACCTCCCCCGCAAGCGGGGGAGGCGCGGACCGTCGTTGCGGCTTGCGACGAAGGCCCACACGCACGTTGTCGCGGGAACGTGAAGACGCGGCCGGCGTATCCTTTGATAGGCCGGTCACGGAGCCGGGGATCACCGGCCCCCGCCGCTTGAAATCAAACCATCACACAGCGCACCTAGGGTGCCGCTTCGCCCGGCCGCCGTGTCGGCGCGAGCCACCACGAGCGCCACGACCAAAGACGTCTGCAGCCACTGTCTGCGGCCGACGAGACGAGACACGCCGATGCAGCTCCACGACATCAGGACGGCCGTGCTGCGCGAGGCCGTGCGCCCCAACATCTGGGACGTGGTCGCGCTGATCATCGTGGTCGGTGCGATGGTTCTGATCGTCTATGGCGGCGAGCAGACCACGCTGCCGCTGTCGGCGCTCGACACCGTCCCGGTGTCGCTCGATCCGTCCAACCTGCCGCTCTACGCGCTGCGCACGACGTTGCGCATGCTGCTTGCGATCATCTGCTCGCTCGTCTTCACCTTCGTCTATGCGGCGCTGGCGGCCAAGAGCCGCCGCGCCGAGATCGTGCTGATCCCGCTGCTCGACATCCTGCAGTCGGTGCCGATTCTCGGCTTCCTGACCTTCACGGTCGTGTTCTTCATGAACCTGTTCCCGGGCAAGGTGCTCGGCGCCGAGCTCGCCTGCGTGTTCGCGATCTTCACCAGCCAGGCCTGGAACATGACCTTCAGCATGTACCAGTCGATGCGCAACGTGCCGAAGGATCTCGAGGAGGCGACGCGCAGCTTCCACCTCTCCGGCTGGCAGCGCTTCTGGCGGCTCGACGTGCCCTATGCGATGCCCGGCCTGATCTGGAATGCGATGATGTCGATGTCCGGCGGCTGGTTCTTCGTCGTCGCGTCGGAAGCGATCACCGTCGGCAACACCACCGTCACCCTGCCCGGCATCGGCTCGTATGTCGCGCTGGCGATCCAGCAGAAGGATCTCGCCGCGATCGGCGCGGCGCTGCTGACCATGCTGCTGGTGATCACCGCCTATGACCAGTTGCTGTTCCGCCCGATCGTCGCCTGGGCCGACAAATTCCGCTTCGAGCAGACGGCGTCAGGCGATCCGCCTGGTTCATGGATGCTCGACCTGTTCCGCCGCACCCGCGCGCTGCGCTCGCTGTCGGTCCCGTTCGCGGCGATCAACCGCACGTTCTCCAACCTGCGGATCAACTGGCCGAAAGCCTGGAGCGGTCCGGTGCGTCGTGCGCCGCCGTCGCAGCTGGTCGACGGCCTCTGGCTCGCCGTGGTCATCCTCGGCTGCGCCTATGCCGGCTGGAAAACCTATCTCTATCTGTCGGCCACCCTGGCGCCGTCGGATGTCTTCGCCGCGATCGGCTACGGCCTGATCACGCTGGTCCGTGTCGCCGTGCTGATCGCGCTGGCCTCGCTGATCTGGGTCCCCGTTGGCGTCTGGATCGGGCTGCGGCCGAAGTTGGCCGAGCGCATCCAGCCGCTGGCGCAATTCCTCGCGGCCTTCCCGGCCAACCTCGCCTTCCCCGTCTTCGTCGTGCTGATCGTGCGCTACGGCCTCGACGCCAATGTCTGGCTGAGCCCGCTGATGATCCTGGGGACGCAGTGGTACATCCTGTTCAACGTCATCGCCGGCGCCAGCGCCTTCCCGAGCGACCTGCGCGAAGCCGCCGCAAGCCTGCATCTCACTGGCTGGCGCTGGTGGTTCAAGGTCGTGCTGCCCGGCGTCTTCCCGTACTACATCACCGGCGCGATCACCGCGTCCGGCGGCTCCTGGAACGCTGCGATCGTCGCCGAAGTCGCGAGCTGGGGCGACACGCATCTCACGGCGTCAGGCCTCGGCGCCTACATTGCTGGGGCGACCGAGCGCGGCGATTTTCCGCGCGTCGTGCTCGGCATTGCCGTGATGTGCATTCTCGTCACTCTGTTCAACCGGCTGCTGTGGCGGCCGCTCTATGCCTTCGGTGAACGCCGGCTGCGGCTCGGCTGACCGGGAGAGATCATCATGCGCGACCAGGTCAAGGACAGCTCGCTGATCGAGATCAAGAGCGTCAGCCGGACGTTCCCGAAGGGCAGCGGCGAGGATCTCGTCGTGCTCGAGAAGGTCGACCTCACGATCCGCGCCGGCGAGATCGTCGGCCTGCTCGGCCGCTCCGGCTCGGGCAAATCGACCTTGCTGCGGATCATCGCCGGCCTGGTGTCGCCCTCGTCAGGCGAAGCGAAGTGCCGCGGCGAGATCATCGCCGGTCCCCCGCGCGGCGTCGCCATGGTGTTCCAGTCGTTCGCGCTGTTTCCCTGGCTGACGGTGCTGCAGAACGTCGAGCTCGGCCTGGAGGCGCTCGGCATCGACAGCGCCGAGCGGCGCAAGCGTGCGCTGGCGGCGATCGACCTGATCGGCCTCGACGGCTTCGAATCCGCGTTTCCGAAGGAGCTGTCCGGCGGCATGCGCCAGCGCGTCGGCTTCGCCCGCGCGCTTGTGGTGCATCCCGACCTCTTGCTGATGGACGAGCCATTCTCGGCCCTCGACGTGCTGACCGCGGAGACCTTGCGCACCGACCTCGTCGATCTCTGGACCGACGGACGGCTGCCGATCAAATCGGTGCTGATGGTGACGCACAATATCGAGGAGGCGGTGCTGATGTGCGACCGCGTGCTGGTGTTCTCGTCCAATCCGGGCCGCGTCGCCGCCGAGTTCAGGATCGACTTAGCCCATCCGCGCAACCGGCTCGATCCGGCGTTTCGCCAGCTCGTCGACAGCCTTTATGCGCGCATGACGCAGCGGCCCGAACCGAAGCTGCCGAGCACCGCGAGCGCCGGGGTCGGCATGGTGCTGAGCCACGTCTCCTCGAACTCGATCTCGGGCCTGATCGAGGCGCTCGCCGGCGCGCCGTACAAGGGTCACGCCGATCTGCCGGTGCTCGCGGGTCATCTGCAGCTCGAAGTCGACGAGATCTTCCCCTTGGCCGAGGCGCTGCAACTGCTACGCTTCGCCCAGCTCAGTGAAGGCGACCTGACCCTGACCGACGCCGGCCGGCGCTTCGCCGACCTCGAGACCGACGACCGCAAGAAGCTGTTCGCCGCGCATCTGATGGAGAACGTGCCGCTGATGGGCTTGATCCGCCGCGTGCTCGATGACCGCCCCTCACACGCCGCCCCCGCCGCGCGCTTCCGCATCGAGCTCGAGGACTACATGTCCGAGCAATATGCCGACGAGACCCTCCAGACCATCGTCTCCTGGGGCCGCTACGCCGAGCTGTTCTCCTACGACGAGCAGTCGGAGACGTTCAGCCTGGAAAATCCGCATTGAGGCGCTGACCGCCTGCCTCACTCTCCGCCGTTGTCCCGGGCAAGCCCGCTGACGCAACGCGTCAGTGGGCGCCGACCCGGGACCCATACCGCGTGATCTCGCTTGAGGCAGGCGGCCAGTTGAACATTCGTGCCACGAACCAGCCCCTGTGGTTATGGATCCCCGCCTGCGCGGGGATGACACCGAGGGTGGGGACGCCGCGTTCCGTCTCAGTTAAAGCGGCCGAACTATCTCACGCCGCCGCGAACGTGTCCGGCCGGGCCATCGCCCAGGCATCCTTGAAGCGGATATCCTGCGTACCTTCAAGCAATTCGCCCGGCCGCAGCGACGGATAGAGTTTTGCAAACGACGAGACCTCCGTCGTTGACGTCCGCTGCGAGAAGTGGATCGGCCGCAGGTCCTGCGGATGCTCCAACCCGGCCGCCGCGAGCAGCTCGGCGAGCGCGTGCAGCGTCGCGTGGTGATAGTTGTAGACACGCTGGATCTTGTCCGGCACGACCAGCGCGCGGGCGCGCGTGGGATCCTGCGTCGCGACGCCAGTCGGGCATTTGTCGGTGTGGCAGCTCAGGGACTGGATGCAGCCGAGCGCGAACATGAAGCCGCGCGCGGAATTGCACCAGTCGGCCCCGATCGACATCGCCCGCGCCATGTCGAAGGCAGTCGCGATCTTGCCGGAGGCGCCGATCTTGACGCGATCGCGGATGTTCATCCCGACCAGCGCATTGTGAACGTAGTTGACGCCCTCGCGCATCGGCATGCCCAGGTGGTCCATGAACTCCAGCGGTGCGGCCCCGGTGCCGCCCTCATTGCCGTCGACCACGATGAAGTCGGGATAGACGCCAGTTTCCAGCATCGCCTTGCAGATCGCCAGAAACTCCCAGGGATGGCCGATGCACAGCTTGAAGCCCGCCGGCTTGCCGCCCGACAGCCGCCGCATCTCGCCGATGAACTGCATCATGCCGATCGGCGTCGAGAACGCGCGATGCGCCGGCGGCGAGATGCAGTCCTCGCCCATCGCGACGCCGCGGATCTTCGAGATCTCTTCCGACACTTTCGCC
Source organism: Bradyrhizobium sp. HKCCYLRH3099 (assembly GCF_051167855.1). Lineage (NCBI taxonomy): Bacteria > Pseudomonadati > Pseudomonadota > Alphaproteobacteria > Hyphomicrobiales > Nitrobacteraceae > Bradyrhizobium > Bradyrhizobium sp. HKCCYLRH3099. Next base: position 138,848 of record NZ_JBNPTW010000012.1, on the reverse strand, counting down.
GCCGGCAGCACGCCGCCATGGCCGGGCTTGGCGCCCTGGCTGACCTTGAGCTCGACCATCTTGATCTGATCGGCCGCAGCCACGCGGGCGAACACGTCGGGATCGAAGCTACCGTCGCGGTGCCGGCAGCCGAAATAGCCGGAGCCGATCTCCCAGATGATGTCGCCGCCCATCTCGGCGTGGTACGGGCTGAAGCCGCCTTCGCCGGTGTCGTGGGCGAAGCCGCCGCGCTTGGCGCCGGCGTTCAGCGCCCGGACCGCGTTGGGGCTCAGCGCGCCGAAGCTCATGGCGGAGATGTTGAACACCGAGGCCGAGTACGGCCTGGTGCAATCCGGCCCGCCGATCTCTATCCGGAATTTCTCCTCCGCATGCGGCTTGGGTGACACCGAATGGTGCATCCACTCATAGCCCTCGCGGTAGACGTCCTCCTGGGTGCCGAACGGGCGCTTGTCGAGCACCATCTTGGCGCGCTGATAGACCACCGCGCGGGTGTCGCGCGAGAACGGCATGCCGTCCTTCTCGCTCTCGAAGAAATACTGCCGCATCTCCGGCCGGATCTCTTCGAGGATGAAGCGCAGATGCGCCGAAATCGGATAGTTGCGGAGGACGGCGTGGCTGCTCTGCAGCAAGTCGCGGATACCGAGCGCGGTCAGCGCCCCGAAGATCAGCAACGGAATGAGAATGAGATCGAAGATCTTGCGATCGTAGATCCCGAGGATGAGCAGCAGAGCGGTCGCCGAGGCGCAGATCGTCAGCACGATGTAGCGCGGCGAGAACGGAAGCAGCAGCGTATCCATGGAGGGCCCCGGGCGGATCGTGGACAATCGGCGATGACCATACTACGCGCATCGCGAAACAATCGTTACACAAGCGCGCGCGATTGACTATCCGAGGTTTCACGTCGTCGATAGCCTGGGGCTATCGACCGTGATGTCACGGTGTCGCTGGGTGCGAGTGCGCGACCGCGAAGGCCAGATCCTGTTGGATCGACCGGCCGCCCCGATCTGTCCGGAAGAGGAGCAGACCTGTCCGGAAGAGCCATTGACCAGGCGGCCCCGCCGTGCCTTACCCTTCAGAAAACAGGCTGGAATGCGCTTCGCGCAACTGTCGCTTGAGCAGCTTGCCGCTGGGGTTCTTCGGCAGTGCATCGACGAACACCACGCGCTTCGGCGTCTTGAACGAGGCCAGCCGGCTGGAGGCCTGCTTGAGCAGCGCCTCCTCGGTCAGCTCGCAGCCGGACTTCACGACGACCATCGCCACCACGGCCTCGACCCAGCGCGGATGCGGCAGGCCGACCACGGCGACCTCCGACACCTCCGGAATCTGGTACAGCGCCTCCTCGACCTCGCGGCTGGCGACGTTCTCGCCGCCGGTCTTGATCATGTCCTTCTTGCGGTCGACGATGGTGATGTAGCCTTCGTCGTCGATGGTCGCGAGATCGCCGGAGTGAAACCAGCCGCCCTGGAAGGCAGCAGTGGTGCGCTCGTCATCGTGGAAGTAGCCAAGCATCAGATGTGGCGAGCGGTGCACAACCTCGCCGACCTCGCCCGGGGCGACATCGTTCATGTCATCATCGACCACGCGGGTCTCGACGTTCAGCACGGCGCGTCCGCACGAGCCCGGCTTGCGCAATTGATCCTCAGGCCCGAGCATCGTCGCCAGCGGCGCGATCTCGGTCTGCCCGTAGAGATTCCACAGCCGCACCTTCGGCAGCCGCTGCGCCAGCTCGCGCAGCACCTCGACCGGCATGATCGAAGCGCCGTAATAGCCCTTGCACAGGGTCGAGACATCCGTGGTCTCGAACAGCGGCGAACGCAGGATCGAGATCCACACCGTCGGCGGCGCGAAGAACGAGCTGATGCGATGCTTCGCGATCAGCGGCAGCAGATTGTCGGGTGTCGGAAACGCCGTGATGATGTTGGTGGCCCCGACGTAGATTGAGGGACCGAAGAACACGTCGAGCTGCGCGCAGTGATACAGCGGCAGCGCATGCAGCGTGACATCGTCGGCCGCGATGCCGGCATCCACGATGCAGCTCACATACTGCCAGATGACCGCGTCGTGGGTCAGCATCGCGCCTTTCGGCAGCGACTCCGTGCCAGATGTGTAGACGATCTGCGCGACATCGCTGCCCGCGATCTCGACAATCGGGGCGGCCGACGTCGACGATGCCAGCTCAGCAAAATCGATCATGTCGGCTTGCCGTTCGCTGGGCGCTTCCGACGGCAGCCAGATCATCTGCTCGACCGCCGGCGCCAGCGCCTTGGCAGCGCGCGCCACGCCGGCAAAGCCGCTGTCGGTGGCCAGCAGCCGCGCGCCGGCATGCTTGAGGATGTAGGCGACCTCCTCCGGCTTCAGCATGAAATTGATCGGCACCAGCACCGCCCCGAGCCGCGCCAGCGCGAAGCGCAGGGCGGCGAAGGCATGCGAATTGCGGGCGAGGATGGCGACGCGCTCGCCCTTTCCGACGCCACGGCTCGCCAAGCCCGCGGCAAGGCGATCGACCACCGCATTGAACTCGGCATAGGTCCAGCTGGTCTCGCCGCAGATGACCGCCGTCTTGCCCGGCGTACGCGCCGCGCTCCGCCGCAGGAGGTCACCGAGCGTCTGCCGCCGAACGATCGAATCCATGGCCATTCCCCTCATCGTCGCGGGGATGGCGCCGTCCAGGCATCCATGTCCCCTCCCTGTCGCCGGACGTCTGCAGGTCCGGTCCTGCGTCGAGAATCGCACGGCCGCTTCGCGACGTGCAAGGAGGATATTGCCAACGAAAAGAGCGCCCCGATTGCGTCGAGGCGCTCTTTGGAATTTGTCGGAAACGGCGGCGCGAGAGGCTCAGCGCTCGACGAAGGCCTTCTCGATCACGAAATGGCCGGGCTCGTTGCCGCTGCCTTCGAGGAAGCCGCGCGACTCGAACATGGTCTTGAGCTCTTCCAGCATCGCCGGGCTGCCGCACATCATGACGCGGTCCTTGGCGATATCCAGGGCATGCTGGCCGAGATCGTTGAACAGCTGCTCCGAGGAGATCAGGTCGGTGATGCGGCCGCGGTTGCGGAAGGGCTCGCGGGTGACGGTCGGATAGTAGTGCAGCTTGCCTTCCAGCAGCTCGCCGAAAACCTCGTCCTCGCGCAGCTTGGCAACCACACTTTCGCCATAAGCCAGCTCGGCCACCTGGCGGCAGCCATGCACCAACACGATGCTCTCGAAGCGATCGTAGACGTCGGGGTCCTTGATCAGGCTGGCGAACGGGGCGAGACCGGTGCCGGTCGACAGCAGCAGCAGCCGGCTGCCGGGCAGCAGGTTGTCGGGGATCAGCGTGCCCGTCGCCTTGCGGCCGACCAGGATGGTGTCGCCTTCCTTGATCTTCTGCAGCCGGGAGGTCAGCGGACCGTCCTGCACCTTGATGCTGAAGAACTCGAGTTCCTCCTCGTGATTGGCGCTCGCCATGCTGTAGGCGCGCAGCAGGGGGCGGCCCTCGACCTCGAGGCCGATCATCGCGAACTGGCCATTCTGGAAGCGGAAGCCCGCGTCACGGGTCGCCCGGAAGGAGAACAACGTGTCCGTCCAGTGGTGAACGGAAAGAACTTTCTCTTTATAGAACGCGCTCATGTCGTTTGTTTTTTCACGTGGGCTGAAGTTGGAAGAAACAAGTCGTAACGAGGCAGACCCGCAAAAACCCTATAGATCCAGCGGTTTTCGGCGCCTGATGTACGTGAAAACAGCAAATAATCAACCCGCATGACTGCACCATTGATCACGATCAAACGCATGCCGGCCCGTCCCGGATTGCCTCGATCAGCCATTCATTCGTACACAAACGATACGCGCAATTTACTTGCCGGGATTGTGACTTTCCAGCACTTTAATTCCGCATCTCCGGCCCAATCCTTGAGCAATGATTAACCATCCCCACCGCCAGCTCGCCGCCGTCGCCCGCTATTGCAAGGAGCGGAGGATCGCGCTCGACGTCCGGGAGGACGGCTGGCTGCTGGTGCTCGGGAACGGCCGCGAACGTCACCTGATCTTCGGCTATGACCTCGGCCTGAACAGTGCGGTGGCGCACAGAATTGCGTGCGACAAGGCCGCCACGTCCGCCCTGCTGACGACCTCGGGGGTTCCCGCCGTCCCGCACGCGCTGTTCCTCGCACCGACGGTGACCGGCGTCAGCGCGCCGGCCTGGACAACGATGCTGGAACTGATCGAAACGCATCCCACCGGCCTCGTCGTCAAGCCGAACGAGGGGACGTCGGGCCGCGCCGTGACGCGCGTCCGTACCTCGGCCGAGCTCAAGGATGCGCTCACCCAGATCTTCGAGACCGGCGCCAGCGCGGCGATTGCACCGCTGTTGGAGATCGCCGACGAAGTCCGCGTCATCATGCTCGATGGCGCGCCGCTGATCGTCTATCGCAAGCTGCGGCCCGTCGTGACCGGCGACGGACTTCATTCGCTGCGCGACCTTGCGCTCCAGGCGGTGCCAGTCGAACAGCAATCACGCCTGCTGCGGCGTCTGGCGGTGGAGTTCGACGCATCGACGCTGCAAGCGATCATCCCGCAAGGCGAGCAGCGCCTGCTGAGCTGGCGACACAACCTCGAATTCGGAGCCCAGCCGGTGCTGCTGACCGAAGGCCCGCTGCGCGAGACCTGCACGGCACTGGCGCGCGATGCCGCGCGCGCCCTCGACATCCGCTATGCCTCGGTCGATGTGGTCATGGCCGACGGGCAATGGCAGGTGCTCGAAATCAATTCGGGCGTGAAGATGGAAGCGCTCGGCGACTACGCGCCCGAGCTGGTCGAAGAGGCAACCTTCGCCGCACTCGACGCGATCTTCGGATGCCGCCCCTCAGGATCGGCAGCCGGCTCGCCCGACATCCCGCAATAAAATTTCTCTAGCGTCGATGAGAATGACGGATTAGTCTCCGACCCAAAAATAAACAGTATACTGTCAATTTGGGAGAGCGTCCTTGCGTATCGCCGTGCTCGGCGGCGGCCCTGGCGGGCTGTATTTCGCCTATCTCTGGAAGAAGCGGCATCCCGCCGCCGTGGTCGATCTGTTCGAGCAGAACCCGGCCGGCGCGACCTGGGGCTTCGGCGTCGTGTTCTCCGACCAGGCCCTGGAATTCCTGCGCGCGGACGATCCCGACACCGTCGACGCGATCGCACCGCAGATGGAGAACTGGCGCAACATCACGCTCAATCTGCATGGGGAGAGCGTCGAGATCGACGGCGTCGGCTTTTCCGCGATCGGCCGGCTCGCGCTGCTGAAACTGTTGCAGACGCGCGCCGAAAGCGTCGGCGTCATCGCCCGCTACGGCACGACCATCCAGTCGCTGGATCAGCTCACCGGCTACGATCTCATCGTCGCGGCGGATGGGCTGAATTCGCTCGTCCGGCGCAGCTTCGAGGGCGATTTCGGCTTCTCGGTCTCCTACTCCAGCAACAAGTTCGCCTGGTACGGAACGTCAAAGACCTTCCCGACGCTGTCGCAGACCTTCGTCGCCACGGAGCGCGGCACCTTCAACGCGCATCACTATCGCTACGCACCCGACATGAGCACGTTCCTGGTCGAGTGCGATCGCGCGACCTGGCACGCCTACGGCTTCGCCGAGATGTCGGTCGACGAATCCCGGCGCATCTGCGAGCAGGTGTTTGCCGATACGCTGGAGGGCCATTCCCTGGTCTCCAACCGCTCGGTGTGGCGCAACTTTCCATGGGTGTGGAACGAGCATTGGTGGCACCGGAACATGGTGCTGATCGGTGACGCGCTGCATACGGCGCATTTCTCGATCGGCTCGGGCACGCGGCTTGCGATCGAGGATGCGATCGCGCTGGCCAAGGCGCTCGACGCGGAGGCCAACCTCTCCGACGGACTTGCTCGCTATCAGGCTGAGCGTCAGCCGATCGTGAAGAAGCTGGTGACGGCCGCCCGCACCAGCGCCGAGTGGTACGAGAAGTTCCCGGCGCACATGCAGGCGGAGCTGATGGATTTCGCCTACAGCTACATCACGCGCTCGGGCCGCATCGACGACAGCAGGCTGCGCGCAATGGCGCCGCAGTTCATGGCGCGCTACGAGGCCTCTCGCAATGTGGGAGCGCCGGCATGACGACTGACATTGCAGATCAGGTCCCGCGCGACAGCGCCGGCGCCCGCGAAATCGGCTTCGCGATTCCCGAGCGCTACAACGCCAGCCGCATCCTGTTCGACAACCTCGCGCGCGGCAACGCGAACAAGCCCGCACTAATCGGTCCCGCGGGCGGACGCAGTTATGCCGAACTGTGCAGCGACGCCTGCCGCTGGGGCAACGGCTTTGCGTCGCTTGGCCTCACCCGCGGCGACCGCGTGCTGCTGTTCCTCGACGACACGCCGGCCTATCCGGCCGCGTTCTTCGGCGCGGTGCGGGCGGGGTTCGTGCCGCTGCTGATCAACACGCTGACCCCGCCGGACCTGCTGCAGTTCTATCTCGCGGACTCCGGCGCCAAGGTGGCCGTCGCGGACGCCGAGTTCGCCGGGCGGTTCGATGCGCAGGCCTGCGCGGCCACGGCGTTGCAGACACTGATCGTGGTCAATGGCGAGCCAACAGCGACGTCGGCGGCCTCGACGGTCCCGGCCGATCGCTGGCTCCCGGGTTTTCCCGATCAGCTCGCGGAGGCGGACACCCATCGCAACGAGATGGCGTTCTGGATGTACTCGTCCGGCTCGACCGGCCGTCCCAAAGGCATCGTTCATCTGCAGCACGACATGGCCTATAGCGAGCAGGCCTTCGCGAAGAACGTGCTGCGCCTGAAGTCCGACGACATCTGCTTCTCGGTGCCGAAGATCTTCTTCGCCTATGGCTTCGGCAATGCGATCACCTTCCCGTTCTCGGTCGGCGCCACCACCTTGCTGCTGCCGGGCCAGCCAAAGCCGGCCGCGATCTTCGATGCGATCAGCCGCTTCCGTCCGACCGTGTTCTTCGGCCTGCCGACGCTCTACACCGCACTGACGAAGGCCGACGGCGTCGGGCAAACCGATTTCTCGTCCCTGCGCCTCGCGGTGTCCGCGGCCGAGGTGTTGTCGTCGGAGGTGTTCAACGGCTGGAAGAGCCTTACGGGCCTCGAGATCGTCGAAGGCCTCGGCTCGACCGAGGTGCTGCACGTCTATCTCTCCAATCGCGAGGACCGGAAGAAGCTCGGCGCCGCCGGCCTGCGCGTGCCCGGCTACGAAATCGCGCTGCGCGACAGTGACGGACGCGAGGTCGCCACTGGCGAGGAAGGTATTCTCTGGGTCCGTGGCGACTCCAACACGCCGTTGTACTGGAACAGGCCCGACAAGACCGCGGAGACGATCCGCGATGGCGGCTGGATCTACACCGGCGACCGCTTCGTCCGCGACGCCGAGGGTTTCCATTTCTTCCGCGGCCGCGCCGACGATCTGGTCAAGATCTCCGGACAATGGGTCTATCCGCTGGAGGTCGAGCTCTGCCTCGCCGAACATCCGGACATCAGGGAATGCGCGGTGTTCGCCCATGAGCTGCCGGATCGGCGGATGAGCCTGAAGGCGGTGGTCGTGACCAACGGCGAAGCCCGCGACGCGCAGGCGACGACCAAGGCGTTGCAGGACTACGTCAAGACGAAGCTGCTGCCGTACAAATATCCGCGCGAGATCGTGTTCATCGACGAACTGCCCAAGACCGGCACCGGCAAGATCGACCGTCAGGCGGTGATGCGGCTATGAATGCGTCGCGTCCGCACGGCGCTCGATGGCACCTCGCGCTCAGCCGGCTTTGCCGAGATGCTCCAACGCATCCTCGGCGCGCAGCGGCACGCGCGAAACCTCATTGTTGAGGTCGACGAGTTGCGACAGCAACAGCATCAGCATTTTGCGGTCAGCCGGCTTCAGCGGCGCCAGCATGCGCGCCTGCGCGCGGTCGACCGATGGCATAATGGCGCGCAGCAGCGCCGCTCCGGCCTTGGTCAGATAGAGCAGCTTGACGCGCTTGTCCTCCAGCGACGGCTTGCGCTCGATATGGCCCTTGGCCTCCAGCCGCTCGATGACGCTGCCGAGCGTCGACCGATCGAACGCGATCACGGCCGACAGGCGGGTGGCGTCGATGCCGGGATGAGTCTGGATCGCGACCAGCGCCGCATATTGCACCGGCGTCAGATCGAACTCCCGGCACTCTTCGACGAAGATGGACACCGCGATCTGCTGCATGCGCCGGAACAGATAGCCGGGCTTGGTGTAGACCGCGTCCATCGTGATGTCGGGCGGTCTACTCGGCATCGGGCTGACGCTCCGGCGCGGCATCCGCAAACGCCGGCATCGCCTTGGCTGCCGCCTCGGCCTGCAGCAGGCGCGGGAACGCTGCGACGTCGACGCCGAAACGCCGCGCATTGCCCAGCTGCGGCACCAGGCAGAGATCGGCAAGAGTCGGCGTGGCGCCGAAGCAGAACGGGCCCGGCTCATGCTTGACCAGCGCCTCACAGGCCGCGAGCCCCTCACGGTTGGCCCAGCCGGCCCAGGCCGTGACCTTGTCCTCGGGCAGGCCGAGCTCGCGCAGACGCGCCAGCACCTTCAGGTTCTGGACCGGGTGGGTGTCGCAGGCGAGCACCTGCGCAAAGGCACGGACCTGCGCCCGGCGCAGGGGATCGCTGGGCAGCAGCGGCGGCTCCGGATGGAGCTCGTCGAGCCACTCGATGATCGCGAGCGACTGGATCAGAACGATGCCTCCCTCATCCTCGAGGGCCGGCACGAGTCCCTGAGGATTGATGGCGAGAAAAGCGGGCGCGCGCTGCTCGCCCTTGCGGAGATGGTGCGGCAGGTGCTCCGCCGTGAGCCCCTTGAGATTCAGTGCGATCCTGACGCGATAGGACGCGCTGCTGCGGAAATAGCCGTGCAGCTTCATCATGGCAATCCTCCCGAATGTCTCTCTGTGATTGGGTTTGACGGTAACCAAATTGGCAGTATACTGTCAATCAACAACGACATTTGATCACGGGAGGCGCTCATGGCCGCAGTTTCGACGCCAGAACGCGAGGCGTTCTACAAGAAGATCGACGGCGAGAACATGACGGCGCTGTGGACCGTGATGAGCGATCTCATCACGCCCGAACCGAAGAGCGCCTGCCGGCCGCACCTCTGGCAATTCGCCGCCATTCGCGACTACATGATCGAGGCCGGACGTCTGATCACCGCCAAGGAGGCCGAACGTCGCGTGCTGATCCTGGAGAACCCGGGTTTGCGTGGACAGTCGAAGGTGACGACCTCGCTCTATGCCGGCATCCAGATGGTCATCCCCGGCGACGTCGCGCCGGCCCACCGCCACAGCCAGTCGGCACTGCGCTTCGTGCTGGAGGGCAAGGGCGCGTTCACGACCGTCGACGGTGAGCGCACCTTGATGGAGCCGGGCGACTTCATCATCACGCCGTCGATGACCTGGCACGACCACGGCAACGAAACCTCGGAGCCGATGTTCTGGCTCGACGGCCTCGACATTCCTCTGGTGCAGTTCCTCGACGCCTCGTTCGCGCAAGGCGCCCAGGAGGATCAGCAGAAGGTCGCGCGTCCCGCGGGCGACAGCTTTGCGCGCTACGGGCACAATCTGCTGCCGGTGGACGCCAAGCGCAAATCGCGGACCTCGCCGATCTTCAACTATCCCTACGCCTACACGCGTGAAGCGCTGGAAAATGCCAAGCGCAGCGAGGAATGGGACGCGTGTCATGGGCTGAAGCTGAAGTTCTCCAATCCGGAAACCGGCGACTTCGCGATGCCGACGATCGGCACCTTCATCCAGCTGCTGCCGAAGGGCTTCAAGTCCGCGCGCTACCGTTCCACCGACGCCACGGTCTTCACCGCGATCGAAGGCCGCGGGCGCAGCCGTATCGGCGACGAGACCTTCGAATGGGGACCGCGCGATCTGTTCGTGGTGCCGAGCTGGCAATGGGTGAGCCACGAGGCGGACGAGGATGCGGTGCTGTTCTCGTTCTCGGATCGGCCGGTGCAGGAGAAGCTCGACCTGTTCCGCGAGGATCGCGGCAATGCTTGACGCGCTCAGCGCCAATGCAGGAGGCGCGCCTCGAGCAGGCTGATCAGCCGGCCGACGGCGAGGCCGAACAGCGACAGCATGAGGATCCCCGCCATCAGCTGATCGGTCTGCATCAGATTGCCGGCCTGCAGCACGAAGGTACCGATGCCGGTCTCGGCGCCGATCATCTCCGCCGAGACGACCAGCATCAGCGCCACCGAGGCGGTGATGCGGAAGCCCGCCAGGATCGACGGCAGCGCGCCGGGCCAGATCACCTTGCGCACGATGGTCGGGAACGGCACATCGAAGCTCTGCGCCATGCGGATCAGGTTGCGCGGCACCGCATCGACCCCGCTATAGACCGAGATCGTGGTCGAGAAGAACACGCCGAGCGCGATGGTCGCGATCTTCGGCTGCTCGCCGATGCCGAGCCAGAGGATCAGGAGCGGCAGCACGGCGATCTTCGGAATCGGAAACAGCGCGGACACGAAGGTGATGCCGACGCTGCGGGCGACCCGCCACAGGCCGATGGCGAAGCCTGTGACGATGCCGGAGGCCGTGCCGAGCGCCCACCCCGTCACGATGCGCACGAACGACGCCGAGACGTGCTGCCACAGGGCGCCACTCTCGGCGAGACGGACCAGCGCGCGCAGGATCGTCAGCGGCGTCGGCAGGAACAACGGATTGACCAGCGCCAGACTGCCGACCGCCTGCCAGACGCCGAGCGCCGCGGCGAGCGCCAGCCACCCGGCCCAGCGGCTCGCGGCCGGCGTGAAGCCGCCGCCGCGAAACGGCACCTTGCGGGTCGGTTGCGTGCCGACGATCTCGGACCGGTCTGCCGGGGAGCGCTCAAGCATTCTGAACCTCGCGCTCGGCGTCGATCGCCTCGGTCCTGATCAGCGCCCACAATTCGTTCTGCAGCTCCAGCAATTGCGCGTGCGTCGCGGCATCGCCGCGGCTCTGCCGCGTCGCGGGGACGCTCACCACCTTGCGGATCCGGCCAGGGCGTCGTGACAGCACGACGATGCGATCGGCGAGCCGGACGGCCTCTTCGAGGTTATGGGTCACGTAGACCGCGCCCATGGCTCCGTCGGCCAGGAGATCGACGAAGTCCTCCATCAGGAGCTCGCGGGTCTGCGAATCCAGCGCGGACAACGGCTCGTCCATCAGCAGGATCGCCGGGCGGACCGCCAGTGCCCTGGCGATGCCGACGCGCTGACGCATGCCACCCGACAACTGCTTGGGATAGACATGGCGAAAGTCGACAAGGCCCGTGCGCCGCAGCGCATCGTCGACGGCAGCAGCGCGCTGGGCTGCCGAGAGCGGCCTATGCAGCAGCGGGAAGGCGACATTGTCTTCGACGCTGGCCCAGGGCAGCAGGGCGAAATCCTGGAACACGAAGGTCAGGGGATTGAGGCTGCCGGCTGGCGTAGCGCCACGCAGTTTCGCCTCACCTCGGGTGGGCTGCAGCAGGCCGCCGAGAATCGAGAGCAGCGTGCTCTTGCCGCAGCCGGAAGGGCCCACGATGGCGACGACTTCGCCGGCTCCGACCGTGAAGGAGACGTCCTGAAGCACTTCGAGCGCATCGAAGCGATGACTGATGGCGTCGGCGATCAGGTCCATCTCGGTGATCCCGCGGCGGCTGTGCTCTCTCCCACTCCCATCAGTCCGGCTTGACGAACTCCTTCGCAATGATCGTGGCTGCATCGTAGCCCTGATCAGCGAACCCCTGCCCTTGCAGCCACTTGATCTGGCTATCGATGTTCTTCACGTCGAGCTTGCCGTCGGGGTCGATATAGGCGCAATTGCCGACCACCTGCTCGACCGGGAGGTTGGTGTATTTGCCGATGATTTCGAGCAGCGGCTTGGTCTTCTCATCGATCGCGGCATTGCCGTCCTTCACGGTAGACAGCACGACATCATGATACTCGCGCTCGGCGCGCTGCAGCGAGGTCAGCAGTTTGCCGACAAGCGCCGCATTGGCCAGCGTCTTCGGTCCAGCGAACACGCCGCTGACCTGCCACGGCGTCTCGTCGCCGACCCAGCCGAGATGCTTCACCGCGCCCTCTTCCATCAGCTTGCGCGCGACGGACACCGGCATCAGCGCCGCATCAACGGTCTCGCCCTTGATGGCAGCGGCCATGTTGGACATCGACTGCAACGGCACGATCTTCACATCGGACAGCTTGAAGCCATACTTCTCGGCGAGCAGCCCCACCGAGTAGTGGAAGCTCGACCCGACCTGCGTCATGGCCACGCGCTTGCCGGCGATGTCCTTCGGCGTCTTGAGACCGGCTTCGTAAGCCTTGTTGCTGGCGAAGTAGCCGATCAGCGGATAGCCCGGTCGGTCGCGGCTCATGCCGGAAATGATCTTGAGGGCGCCTTTGCCGGCGAGATTGTAGAGACCAGCGGTGAACGCGGTCACCCCGACATCGACATCGCCGGTGGCCGTCGCCACGGCGATCGGTTGCGCTGCATCGAAGAACTTCAGCTCGACATCCAGCCCGGCGTCACGGAAGTAGCCCTTGTCGAGCGCGATGAACACGGGCGCTGACGACGACAGCCGGAGAACGCCGATCCGGAGCTTCGCGTCGTCGGCCAGCGCGGCGCTGATCGATACGAGGCTGCAGAGCAGCCCCAGGACGAAGCCGAGGTATCGGAACATCAAACTCTCCAAGATCGGGCGACCCGCGCACCAAGTCCGGTCCTTTGCCGCGACCGTCAGTTTCTTGCAAGCCCCACGCAAGGTCTCGATGCCTTTCAAGCCGTCCTCGGCATGCACCGACATCGCTGGCAGGTTCGCTGCGCAAAGCACCAGCAGCGAAAGACGTGAGATGACCCTTCTCATGGGCTCCTCGGGGATGATGGAAGGCAGCGCTACCAGAATGCCTTGCTGGAACTATGGCTCAACCTTAGATTCATTGAAAGTTCTTTCTTTGTTCTCTTTCGGTTTTTCTTCAGAGCACCCATTCAGCGCGTCAGTCGCGGAGCCCCCCGAGCGCATCGAGCCACGTCGCGAACGCCTGTATCAGCTCGACCATCACGGCCCGGTCATTCCGTCCCGAGCGCGCCGGCACGTGAAAGGCGTGATCCGCCTGATCGATCACATGCAAGGTCGCAATCGGCCCAAGCCCTGTCACGACCGGTTCGAGCAGGGGCATCTCCGCCAGCTTGTCGCGCGTGCCCTGCAGAAACAGCATCGGGATGTCGACGCCGCCGAGGTGATCGGCGCGGGCGATGGACGGCTTGCCGGCCGGATGGAGCGGGAAGCCGAGGAAGGCGAGACCCACGACCTTCGGCAACGGCTCCACCGATTGCGCCTGCGAGGACATCCGCGCGCCGAAGGATTTGCCGCCGGCAATCAGCGGCAGACCCGGGCAGAGCCGTGCCGCCTCGGCGACTGCAGCGCGAACGGCGGCGTGGGCGACCGCCGGCGGGTCGGGCCGCCTGCTACCGTTCTCCATGTAGGGGAACTGAAACCGCAACGTAGCGATGCCGTGCGCGGCGAGGCCATCGGCTGCCTGCGCCATGAAGGCGTGGGTCATGCCGGCCCCGGCCCCATGGGCGAACACGAAGCAGGCGCGCGGCGCTTGTGGAGCGAGGAACAGTGCGGAGACCGCGCTGTCGCCGTCGACCGCGAGACTGAGAGAGCGCAACTGCGGAGCGATCATCGGATCATGCTTGCCGTCGCGCTCCGCAATCGTCAACTCCCGTAGCAGGACCGGCACATCGGCCTGCCAACGTCATCGTTCGTCGGCGCTCAGGCCGCCGTGCGGATCGTCTGCAGGAAGTCCGCGACATTGCTCCGCAGCGACTCCGCCTGCTGCTGCAACGCTGCGGCTGCCGTCAGCGCGGCTTCCGCGCCCGCATCGGTCTGCCCGGCCACGGTGCGCACGTCGCCGATCTCCTGCGTGACCGCCGCGGTGCCGCTGGCCGCCTGCTCGACATTGCGGGCGATCTCGCTGGTCGCGGCGCCCTGCTGCTCGACCGCGGCGGCGATCGCGTTGGAGATTTCGGCGATCTCACGCACGGTGCTCCCGAACTGCGCGATCGCGCCAACCGTCTCCTCGGTCGCGCCCTGAATGGTCGCGATCTGGCTCGAGATCTGCTCGGTCGCCTGCGCCGTCTGCGAGGCGAGATTTTTCACCTCGCTCGCAACGATCGCAAAGCCCCGGCCTGCTTCGCCGGCACGGGCCGCCTCGATGGTCGCGTTGAGCGCGAGCAGGTTGGTCTGGCTGGCGATCGCCTGGATGAGCTGTACGATGGTGCCGATGCGCTCCGCCGCGCTCGAGAGCCCGTTGATCAGTTCGGACGTCCGCTGCGTCTCATGCGTTGCCCGCGTAGAGACGGTCACCGAACGCTGCACCTGTCCGGAAATCTCGCGGATCGAAGCCGCGAGTTCCTGCGTCGCCGACGCCACGGTCTGCACGTTCACCGAGGCCTGCTCGGCCCGATTGGCGACGGCCTCCGCGAGACCGCGGCCGCGCTCGGCGATCTGAGCAAGCTCTCTCGCACTCTGGCCCATGTCGGAGGCGCGCCCGCCGACACCGGTGATCACGCCCTGCATGCCCTGTTCGAACCGCCCGGCGAGATCGGCCATCATGCGGGCGCGCTCGGCCTCCGTGGCCTCACGCTGCGAGGCAGCCTCCTGCTCCATGCGGCGAACGGCCAGCGCATTGTCGCGGAAGATCTCCACCGCACGCGCCATCCGTCCGATCTCGTCACGGCGCTCGCCGCCGGGGATCGGCTGCTCCAATTCGCCGGCTGCCAGCGACTGCATGCGATCGGTCATGCTGCGGATCGGCGAGGAGACGCTGGCGCCGATCAGCCACGCCAGGATTGCTCCGAGCACGACCGCGCCGGTGGCCGTGACGATCACCGTCTGCCGCGTTTCGGCAACGGCCACGCCGGTCTTCGCGCCCTGTTCGGCGCGAGCCGCGCCGAGCTGTCGATTGATCCGCCCCACCTGCTCGTCGATCGCCGCGCTCGCCTTGACGAGCTCGGCCTGTTTGGCGCGCAAGTCAGCCGTGACTTTGATGACGTCTTCGAGCGCCGCTGCGTCGGCCGTCACCGCCTCCTTGAGGGCAGCAATCAGGCCCTTCAGCTTGGCGTCATCGACGCCGGCGAGCTCAGCCTCGGAATCGGCGAGCGCGAGCTTCACATAGACGAAGGTGAGCCGCGCGTCCTCGGCATCGTTGGCAGATTGTGAGTTGGTGTAGCGCATGACCGCCACGCGCGCCGCATCCACCGTGCTGGCGAGACGCAACGGATTGAGCAGCGGCTCGCGACCCGCGCGGTTGGCGAGGGCGACCTGGATGCCGCCGATATTGACGCCGGCGACGGCGCCAAGCGCCTCGGTCTTGTTTGTTGCGACGCGCAGGCGGTCAACCGCCTCGGCGGCGGCGCCAAACGATGAACGATAGGCGGCGAGCGCGCTCCTGACCGAGCCGACACCATCGGCGATCACCTTCAGCTTGCCCGACTGCTTCTCGACCTCGTCTGCAAGTCCGCCGACGGCATCAATCGCCTTGCCCGCTGCATCCTTGTCACCTACGCTCCAGGTGCGGATGAACTTCTCCACCGCGCCATTGGCCGTGAGCAACGCCGCGCGCACCTGCGACATGCCGGCATCGCCTGCGGCGCTGGCCACGAGATCATCCACGGTGCCGCCGATGCGTCCGACCTGACTCATGGCGAAGCCGCCGAGCAGCACGAGAAAGCTCAGGATCAGCGCAAAGCCGCCGAAAATCCGCGGGCGGACGCCGATCCACGACATCATCGAAGAGAGATTCATGAAGTTTCCTGGCTCGTTCACGGCGTGGACCTGATGGTGGCGAGCAGATCCTTGCCGAAGCGCTTCTCGAATTCGGGGTCGAGCGGCTTGACCGCATCGACGAAGGTCTTGCGATCGAAGGTCTCGATCACATCCATGCCGCCCTTGCGCAGGTCGGCGAGCCTCTCGGCATCGAGCTGCGCCTGCCACGTCACTTCTGCGGCGGCCTTGGCGGCCGTGATCAGCGCGTCGCGCTCGCTCGCATCGAGCTGTTCGAACGTCGCGCGATTGGCGACGAATGCGATCGGCGCGAAGAAATGGCCGGTCAGAGTGAGGTACTTCTGAACTTCCTCGAACCGGTTGGCGGCGATGGTCGCGACCGGATTCTCCTGACCGTCGAGGCGACCGTCCTTGAGCGCGGCATAGACCAATGGAAAGTCCATCGGCAGAACTTCGGCGCCCATCGCCTTGAAGGTCATCTGATAGACCGGATTGGGGATGACGCGGATCTTCAGCCCCTTGACGTCGTCGACGGTCCGCACCGGGCGCTTCGAGTTGGTCAGGTTGCGGAAGCCCTGTTTGCCCAGAGCGAGCAATACCAGCCCCTTGTCGGCGAATTTCGTTCCGATCGCGGTTGCCACGGGGCCCGTGGCGACGGCCTTGGCGTGGGCGGTGTCGCGAAACAGGAAGGGAATGTCGAACACGCCAAGCTCGGGGACGACTGCGCTGGCGATGCCGCCGGAGACGACGGCGATGTCCACGGCTCCGGTGCGGGTCGCCGCCAGGACGGCCGCCTCGCTGCCGAACGAATTGCCGGCGCGTTCGTCGATGATCAGCTTCTTGCCCGCCAGCGCCTGAAGCTTGGTCCGGAACTCGTCCGACCCGATCTGCTGCGGGTTCTGCGGCTGTGAGTTGAAGACCAGCGAGACCATGCGGGGCGATGCCGCCGCTGGATGCGGGCCGAGCAATGCCGCTGTCATCAGTCCCGCAACAAAAACATCTCGAAGCTGTCTGCGCATGAGATCCCGAGCTCGTTGTTCTCACCGCAGTGGTAGCAGGCAGATATGGTTAAGGTGTTAAAAGCGAGCACGAGCTAATTCTTCAACTCACGGAATATCATAGGTTAATCAACCGGATCTGTTTACTCGGCGAACCAACACTGCTCGGCCGCCGTCTCCGTAAAACTACGGCCAGGGCTACGACCCTCGAATTTCTGATAAATGGAAACGACAATTCGGGTCCGCAAGGTGGCGCGGCCTGATTATCTACGCATCGCGCCAGATGGAAGAACCGTGGTGCCGGCAGCGCTAGGCACCGTGGACAAGAGCGCCTGCGCTACGTCGGCGGCAGGGATCGGCTTGTAGTTTGGCGGAATGAGAAAGCCGATGAGCTGGTTCAGCCTGTTGCCCCATTCCTCGCCCGGCCTCGCCGGCTGTCCCAGTTCCGCCCGCGCGCCGACCAGCAGCGATGGCCGAGCGATCACGAGCCCCGTGAACGGCAGTGCAGCCAGATCGTTTTCGAGCTCGCCCTTCACCCGACTGTAGAAGACGCGCGACTTGGCGTCGGCTCCCATCGCGCTGACGAGGCCGACGCGTTTGACGCCGCTCGCGAGCGCGGCCTTGGCGACGGCGAGGTTGGCGTCGTGATCGACGGCACGAAAGGCGGCCTGGCTGCCGGCGACCTTGATGGTGGTACCGAGCGCCAGATACAGCTCATCGGCAGCAGGCAAAGGCGGCAGCGCGGCGAAGTCGACGACATGGGCTGTCAGCTTCGGTGAAATCACCGGAGGCGCGCGGCGGCCTAAGACGTGGACATGGTCCACTGCGGGATCGGCGAGCAGGCCGCGCAAAAGCTCGCGGCCGACGAGGCCGGTAGCCCCGGCAATGATCGCGGTGCGTTTCGCCATCCCCTGCCCTCAGACAACGCTCGCCGGAGGAGATAAGCATAGCCAGGCCGATACGGAAGGCGCCTCGACCTTTTTAGTTCAACGCCGCGGAATGAAGCGCCATCCCGCGACGTGCCACCGTTGTCAGGAGTCGTCTGAGCGCTCACGCGCCCTTGCGCCGCTCCTGGGCTTTCGCCAGCGCCGCGGCGAAGGCGCCACCGCCCGACGGCTTCTCCTCGCGCGTGGTCATGCGCGCCGCCGCCGGCGGTCGCGCGCTGGTGCGCTTCTCGCCCTTGGCCGGCAGCGGATCGGACAGCCGCAAGGTCAGCGAGATGCGCTGGCGCGGCACGTCGACATCGAGCACCTTGACCTTCACCACCTGGCCCGGCTTCACCACTTCGCGCGGATCGTTGATGCGCTTCTCGGACATCGCCGAGATGTGGATCAGGCCATCCTGGTGCACGCCGATGTCGGCGAAGGCGCCGAACGCGGCGACGTTGGTGACGGTCGCCTCCAGGATCATGCCGGGCTTGAGGTCGGTGATCTTCTCGACGCCCTCCTGGAAGGTCGCGGTCTTGAATTCGGGGCGCGGGTCGCGGCCGGGCTTCTCCAGCTCCTTGATGATGTCGGTGACCGTCGGGACGCCGAAGCGCTCATCGGCGAACTTCGCCGGATTGAGAGCCTTCAAGGTCTTGGTCTCGCCGATCAGCACCTTGATGTCGCTCTTGGTCGCTTCGAGAATCTTCTTCACGACCGGATAGGCTTCCGGATGCACGCCGGAGGCATCGAGCGGATTGTCGCCGTCGCGGATGCGCAGGAAGCCCGCGCACTGCTCGAACGCCTTCGGCCCCAATCGCGGCACGTCCTTGAGCTTGTCGCGGGTCGGGAACGGACCGTTGGCATCGCGATGCGCGACGATGTTCTGCGCCAAGGTCTCGCCGATGCCGGACACGCGCGCCAGCAGTGGCGCGGAGGCAGTGTTGAGATCGACGCCGACCGCGTTCACGCAATCCTCGACGGTGGCATCGAGCGCGCGCGCCAGCTCGTACTGGTTGAGGTCGTGCTGATACTGGCCGACGCCGATCGAGGCCGGCGGCACCTTCACGAGTTCGCCGAGCGGATCCTGCAGGCGGCGCGCGATCGAGACCGCGCCGCGGATCGAAACGTCGAGATTGGGAAATTCCTTGGCGGCGAATTCCGAGGCCGAGTAGACCGACGCGCCGGCTTCCGAGACGATCGCCTTGGTCAGCTTGAGGTCCGGCTTCAGCTTCATCAGGTCGGTGACCAGCTTTTCGGTCTCGCGCGACGCGGTGCCGTTGCCGATCGCGACCAGCTCGATGCGGTGCTTGATGCAGAGCTGCGCCAAGGTGAGCATGCTCTCGTTCCACTGCCGCTGCGGCTCGTGCGGATAGATCGTGGCGTGGTCGACGAACTTGCCGGTGCGGTCGATGACGGCGACCTTGACGCCGGTGCGGAAGCCCGGATCCAGGCCGAGCGTCGCGCGTCCGCCGGCGGGCGCGGCGAGCAGCAGGTCGCGCAGGTTCGCGGCGAACACGCGCACGGCTTCCTTCTCGGCTTCCTGCCACAGCCGCATGCGCACATCGAGCGCGAGCGAGGTCTTGATGCGGGTGCGCCAGGCCCAGCGCACGGAGTCGGACAGGAACTGATCGGCGGGGCGGCCCTGACGCGAGATGCCGAAGGTCACCGCGATGCGGTTCTCATACAGCGACGGATCCTTCGAGTCTTCCGGCTCGCCGTCGCCGAAATCGAGCTGCAGCACCTCTTCCTTCTCGCCGCGCAGCATCGCCAGGATGCGGTGCGACGGCAGCTTGGTGAACGGCTCGGAGAAATCGAAATAGTCGGCGAACTTGGCACCTTCGGTCTTCTTGCCGTGACGCACCGTCGACTTGACGGCGCCGCGCGTCCACATCTCCTCGCGCAGCGAACCGACGAGGTCGGCATGCTCGGCGAAGCGCTCGACCAGGATCGCGCGCGCGCCGTCGAGCGCAGCCTTGACGTCCTTGACCGGATTGTCGCCGTCCTTCTTGATGAAGGCCTTCGCCTCTTCCTCGGGGTTCTTCATGGGGTCGCCGATCAGCATGTCGGCGAGCGGCTCGAGTCCGGCTTCCTTGGCG
Organism: Bradyrhizobium sp. HKCCYLRH3099; assembly: GCF_051167855.1. Taxonomy (NCBI): domain Bacteria; kingdom Pseudomonadati; phylum Pseudomonadota; class Alphaproteobacteria; order Hyphomicrobiales; family Nitrobacteraceae; genus Bradyrhizobium; species Bradyrhizobium sp. HKCCYLRH3099. The sequence goes on along the minus strand of NZ_JBNPTW010000012.1, from coordinate 119,054 downwards.
ATCTGCGCCTTGGTGCGGCGCTTCTCCTTGAACGGCAGATAGATGTCTTCCAGTCGCGCCTTGGTGTCGGCCGTCGCGAGCGCAAGCTCGATCTCGGGCGTCATCTTGCCCTGCGACTTGATGCTCTCGATGATCGCGGTGCGCCGTGCATCCATCTCGCGCAGATACCGCAGCCGCTCCTCCAAGGTACGCAGCTGCGTGTCATCGAGCATGCCCGTCGCTTCCTTGCGGTAGCGCGCGATGAACGGAACGGTCGCGCCGCCGTCGAGCAAGTCGATCGCGGCCTGGACCTGGGCGTCCCTGACAGAGAGCTCAGCAGCGATGATGGAGGCAAAATTCGACACGGTGTTCTTCCGAGATTCGTGACGGGGCTGATTGGATAGGAGTCCAAGCGCGCCGGCGCAAGCGGCTGACTGACGCTCTGTGGGCAACCGTGGCAAAAAAGACCGATTGCGAATCATGTAAAACGCTGCCGCAAGCGGGCCATGTCGTTGCGCGCATGGCGCAAATCGCGGATTCTCGCGAGCTGAGGGGCGATTCGTGCAGGCAGCGGCCGCGACATATCTCGACGATCTCAATCCGGAGCAGCGCCGCGCGGTCGAGCATGGCGGCGCTTTGGCCGCACCTGGGCCGCCGCTGCTGATCATCGCGGGGGCCGGCTCGGGCAAGACCAACACGCTGGCGCATCGCGTCGCGCATCTGCTCGTCAACGGCGCCGATCCGCGCCGCATCCTGCTGATGACATTCTCGCGCCGCGCCGCGAGCGAAATGAGCCGGCGTGTCGAGCGCATCGCGCGAATGGTGCTGGGCAGCCAGGCGGAGGCGATCACCTCGGGACTGACCTGGGCCGGCACGTTTCACGGCCTGGGCGCGCGAATGCTGCGCGACTATGCCGAACGCATCGGCCTCGATCCGGTGTTCACGATCCATGATCGCGAGGATTCCGCCGACCTGATGAACCTGGTGCGGCACGATCGCGGCCTGTCCAACACGCAGAAGCGCTTTCCGACCAAGGGAACCTGCCTTGCGATCTACTCGCGCTGCGTCAATGCCGACATGCCGCTCGACGAGGCGCTGGTGCGGCACTTCCCCTGGTGCGCGGAATGGGCGGGCGAGCTGAAGGGCCTGTTCGCGGCCTATGTCGAGGCCAAGCAGGCGAATGCCGTGCTCGACTACGACGACCTGTTGCTCTACTGGGCGCAGATGATGGCGGACGCGACCATCGCCCGCGAGATCGGCGACCGCTTCGATCACGTGCTGGTCGACGAGTATCAGGACACGAACCGGCTGCAGTCGCAGATCCTGCTCGGCCTCAAGCCTGATGGTGCGGGCCTCACCGTGGTCGGCGACGATGCGCAGTCGATCTACGCGTTCCGCGCCGCGACCGTGCGCAATATCCTGGAATTTCCCGATCAGTTCAGCCCGCGCGCGGACATCGTCACGCTCGACCGCAACTACCGTTCGACGCAGCCGATCCTCTCCGCGGCGAATGCCGTGATCGGGCTGGCGCGCGAGCGCTTCACCAAGAATCTGTGGACCGACCGCACGGCCTCGCGCAAGCCGCAACTGGTGACGGTGCGCGACGAGACCGACCAGGCGCGCTACATCGTCGAGCAGGTGCTGGCCAAGCGCGAGGAAGGCATCGTGCTGAAGCAGCAGGCGGTGCTGTTCCGGACCTCCTCGCACAGCGGACCGCTGGAGTTCGAGCTGACGCGCCGAAACATTCCGTTCGTGAAGTTCGGCGGCCTGAAGTTTCTCGATGCGGCGCATGTCAAGGACATGCTGGCCTGTCTGCGCTTCGTCGAAAATCCGCGCGACCGCATCGCCGGATTCCGCGTGCTGCATCTGATTCCGGGCATCGGCCCGGCGTCGGCGCAGCGGCTGCTCGATGCCGCTGGTGAGAGCGCCGATCCGCTTCGTGCGTTGTGCGCCCAACCGACGCCGGCGCGCGCTGGCGAGGATTGGGCGACGTTCGTGCGCATGCTCGACCAGCTGCGCGTTTCGGACTGGCCCGCCGACATCGAGCGCGTCAGGCAGTGGTATCAGCCGCATCTCGAGCGCGTGCACGAGGATGCGGAGGTACGCAGCGCCGATCTGCTGCAGCTCGAACAGATCGCCAGCGGCTATCCGTCGCGCGAGCGCTTCCTCACCGAATTGACGCTCGATCCGCCCGACGCCACCTCCGACCAGGCCGGCGTGCCCCTGCTCGACGAGGACTATCTGATCCTCTCCACCATCCACTCCGCCAAGGGCATGGAGTGGAATGCGGTGCACGTCCTCAACGTCGTCGACGGCTGCATGCCGTCCGACCTCGGCGCCGGCTCCAATGCCGAATTGGAGGAGGAACGCCGGCTGCTCTATGTCGCGATGACCCGCGCCAAGGACGATCTGCATCTGCTGGTGCCGCAGCGCTTCTTCGTCCATGGCCAGCCCGTGCGCGGCGATCGTCATGTCTACGCCTCGCGCACGCGATTTATTCCAGAGGCGCTGGTGCATTTGTTCGAGCGTGTGAGCTGGCCGAAGGTGCAGGCGGGGTCGGCGGTTGCGAGCGCGGGGCCGCGGATCGACCTGGGCGCAAGGATGCGCGAGCGGTGGCGGTGAACTAAATCTGCAGCAGCAGCGCTCCTACGGCGCCAATGACTGCGCCCTCTCCCCCAAGGCGAAGCAATAGCTTCGCCAGGGTGGGAAAGGGCATCGCCGCTATAAGCGTCATACTCACTCGGGTGAGGGGTTCTTTCCCCAAATTCAGGACTGAGTTCGTGGCAACCCCTCACCCGGCTTTCATGCGTTGCTTGAAAGCCACCCTCTCCCACCCTGGCGAAGCTATTGCTTCGCCTTGGGGGAGAGGGTGCACCGTCTGCTCGGCGAGGGCTTGCCGACATCGCAGGCGACGCGGTCGGTCTGCGCCTCCCCGGCTTGCGGGGGAGGTCGCATCGCATCGTCAGATGCGATGCGGGTGGGGGCCGATCCGGAAAGACTGCCGCTGTGGCGCCCCCACCCCGACCCTCCCCCGCAAGCGGGAGAGAGGGCGCACTGATCGCGTGGCAACGGCTCGGATCCCAACTCATCATGGGCGAGACCTCGTTAGGTCTGAGACTTCGTCCCCTCCCACTGCGTCCGAAACCACGCCCAGGTCTGCCGCGTCACCGCGACATAGCCCTGCCCGCGATACTTGATCTCCCCATCCACGATCGCATGCAGCTTCGGCAGCGCGTGGAACGGCACCGCCGGATAGGCGTGGTGCTCGACGTGGTAGGGCATGTTCCAGGCGATCCAGTGCACGAATTGCGTGGTGAAGGTGGTGCGGGTGTTGTGGAAGGCGCTTCTCGTGTGATCGCAGCCGGTGTGCTCGGCGTAGAGATAGGGGCGCAGGATCAGTTGGCCGAGCAGCAGCGGCACGACCCAGACCCACAACAACAACGCGCTGTGCAGCGCCAGCGAGCCGAGCAGCAGCAGCGCGTAGCCGGCGACGTAGAAACGCGCCTCGCGCACGATGATCGCGCGGCGGCCGGCGGGGACCCAGGGCACGGTCACTTCGCCGGTCACCGCATGCTTCAGCACCAGCTTGAGGCGGCCGGCCACCTGGACCAGACCTGAATAGGCGATCGCGAGTTGCGTCTCGGAGCGCGGCTTGGGGCCAACGATCAGTTCGGGATCGCGCTGGGGATCCTGGGTGTGGCGGTGATGCTCCCAGTGGAACAGGCAGTAGTACTCATAGGGCAGCCCGATCAGGAAGCCGGACAGATTGCCGACCGCCACGTTGAGCCTGCGGCTGTCGAATGCGGTCTTGTGCGCGGTCTCGTGCACCGCCATGAACAGGAACGCGATCAGCACGCCCTGCACCGGCAGCAAGGGCAGCGTCCACACGACGCCCTGCGTCGAGGCAATGGCTCCGATCAGCGCACCGATGGCGACGATCGCGCCGTAATGGCTGAGCGTGCGCAGGGCGCCCTTGAGGTTGGAGCGCGTGCAGAGCTGCTGCAACACTGGCGGAGTCAGCAGCTTCGGGCGAGGCGCGAATTCGTCGGTGGGCACGTCGGTCATGACAGATAGGGCTCAGCTCTGGAGAAGGGTCGACACTTGGGCTTTGATGAAGTCGCGATCGGCCGGGATGCGAACGGGATTGCCGGCGCGGTGGCCGTGGACCGAGGGGATCGGCCGCAGCGCGGCGGAGCGCGCGTTGATAAGCTTCGGCAGCTCGCGCTCATTGTCGCGCCAGTCGAAATAGCGGTCGGTCTGGCCGGGCATCAGCAGCATGCGCGCGGTGATCGCGGCCAGCGCCCGGTCGAGATCGCCTGAGAACGCCGCGCAATTGCTGATGTCGCCGCCCTGCCAGATCGCGATCTGCGTCAGCAGATTGTTGGCGTCGCGATGGGCGAAGGCGGTGTCCCAGGTCGCGGCGAGATAGTCCTCCTGCGAGCCAAAACCCTGCTCGCGCCAGACCTCGTCGCGGTAAAACTCGTAGGACATTGCCCATCCCGCGTAGATGCGGCCCATGGCGCGCAGGCCGGCCACCGGCTTCTCCACGAAGCGGCCGTTCCGGAACGCGGGGTCGGCTATCAGCGCGGCCTTCACGGCGTCGAGGAATAGATGATTGTAGGGCGAGCAGCGCGCGCTGCCACAGACGACCGCCGCGCGCTCCACCATGTCCGGGTGAAGCGCAGCCCAGTGATAGGCCTGCATGCCGCCCATCGACCAGCCATAGACCAGCGCGAGCTTCTCGATGCCGAACTGCTCCGCCAGGAGCCGCTTCTGGACCGCGATGGCGTCGTGATAGCTGATCGCCGGGAACGGCGTGTCGCCGACCGGCGTGTTCGACGGCGACGACGACAGGCCGTTGCCGAACAGGTTCGGGATGATGATGAAGTATCTGTCGGAGTCGAGAATGCCGCCGGGTCCGATCAGCCATTCGATGTCGGTGTGCTGGGCGCCGAACGAGGTCGGATACAGGATGACGTTGTCCTTGGCCGCATTCAGCGTGCCATAGGTCTTGTAGGCGAGGCGCAGCGACGGGAACGTCACGCCCGTTTGCAGCAGGACGTCGCCCGCCTCGAAGATTTGATAGTCCCTCTGTGCCATCATGCGCGTGGTCCCATGTCATCCATGCACCGAGCCTAGGTGATGCGCGGCGGGCCGACACGCCCATTTTTTGGCATGGCATGCGCGCATCGAGGGCGCGACAGCCGGCGTTGCACCGCCCATGCGCGGGCGGTCCCGCGGCGCGTTGCGCCCGAGTTTTGCCGAATGGAACACCCTCGACAGATGAGGGCGCAGGGAATGCCGGGTGCTGGCCGCAACCCATGGCCCGCCTGCGGAGAAAAATGCAGGCGGCAGGTACCACAGGTTCAGCCGACAATCCGGCATTCCCTGCGCGATGGGCTTACGGCTGCTCCGAGCTCTCCCCGGGGACCGGCTGTCTTGCCCCCGTCGCCGATGGATCACACCACCGGCTTGGCCTCAGCATCGGGAGGCCAGGACCACACGGCTTGACCGTCCGCAGCGGATCGTTCGTCGGCGCGACTTGCGTCACGCTGCGACCCGCCACGGCCACCGCATCCCCGCCTCGCGTCTCGTGACGACCGCGCGTACGCCCCTCATCGATGAGGCGGGATGCGCGCAGTAGAGCATAGTTTTCGGAAAAACGAAAGATGAATTTTCAGGCTGTTGCGGCTGCCGTGCGGACGCGGGCCTTTCGCATCTGACGATCGCGGTTGCGCGCGTCTCTCTCCACGTGGTCATGGCCGGGCTTGTCCCGGCCATCCACGTCGATCGGCATGCTGGGAACGGCGTGGATGCCCGGGACAAGCCCGGGCATGACGTGCCAAAAAATAGCAATCACGCCAGCCGCGAGTCCTTCCTTGCTGCCATGGAGAAACCCTGTGTTTCGCGACCGCCCGCTTGCAATCCGGTTCCGGCCCTTCCAGCTAACAGCGGGACGCCGTATGACGGCGCGACGGATTGGAACGAGACATGACTGCAGCAATCGAATTCGGCCTGGATACTTTCGGCGACGTCACCCGCGGCGCCGATGGCGCGATCGCGCCGCATGCCCAGGTGATCCGCGACGTGGTCGAGGAGGCCGTGCTCGCCGACCAGCTCGGGATCGACTTCATCGGGCTCGGCGAGCACCATCGCGGCGACTTCGCGATCTCGGCGCCCGAGGTCGCGCTCGCGGCGATCGCGGCGCGAACCAACCATATCAAGCTGGGGTCGGCGGTGACGGTGCTGAGCTCGGACGATCCGATCCGCGTGTTCCAGCGCTTCGCCACGCTCGATGCTGTCTCGAACGGCCGCGCCGAGGTGATCCTCGGCCGCGGCTCGTTCACGGAATCCTTCCCGCTGTTCGGCTTCGACCTCAAGGACTACGAGACGCTGTTCGAGGAGAAGCTCGATCTGTTCGTCAGCCTGCTGCCGCAGCAGCCGCTGACCTGGCAGGGCAATCTGCGACCGCCGCTGAAGGATCAACTCGTCTATCCGCCGGTCGAGCACGGCCGGCTGAAGGCGTGGATCGGCGTCGGCGGCAGTCCCGAGTCCGTGGTGCGCGCGGCGCATTACGAGCTGCCGCTGATGCTCGCGATCATCGGCGGCGACCCCACGCGGTTCGCGCCCTATGTCGATCTCTATCATCGCGCGATCAAGCAGTTCGGCCGCGCGACGAACCCGATCGGCGTGCACTCCCCCGGCTATGTCGCCGACACCGACGAACAGGCGCGCGAGGAGCTGTGGCCGGACTACAAGACCATGCGCGACCGCATCGGCCGCGAGCGCGGCTGGCCGCCGATGGGCCGCGACGAATTCGTCCAGGAGGCCGATCACGGCTCACTCTATGTCGGCTCGCCGGAGACGGTGGCGCAGAAGATCGCCGCCACGATCAAGGCGCTCGGCCTGTCGCGCTTCCAGCTGAAGTACTCCGCGGGTCCCCTGCCCCACGCCAAGCTGATGCGCAGCATCGAGCTGTACGGCCGGGTGGTGGTGCCGCGGGTGCGGGAGCTGCTCGCGGAGAGCCAGCAACGTCCAAGCGAGGCGGATCAGTCGCTCACGATGTCCTGAGGCTGCGATGTTGGGCTGCCCTTGGGCAACCCACATTGACGCCCGGCAGTGTCCGACGTGACTACAACCGACAGCACGCGCGCCGATCGCGCCACACCAAATCGTCGGCAAAATTCCCGCTGTGCTGGGCAGGGTGATTCGCGATCACGTCAAGGCTGTGTGTCCCGGCGATGACAGACACCGACCAAAGGCAATCGCTAACAAACCGTTAAGAATCTGAAACAAACGCCCAATAGTGACGGCGGCGGGACAAAACGTCGCATGTGCGACGGCGACGCGTCCCGCCGGAGTCCGCATCGGTTCCGGCATCGAATGTCTTTGTCTGGGAACCGTCGGAATGTCGTCGTCTGCCTACCTGAAGTTCTGGAAATATGCCGCGCTGGGCTCGGCGCTGCTGCCCATCGCCGCCAAGGCCGGCGACATCCCGACCACGCCGCCGGTGAACTTCACCAATTCGAGCACGGCAACGGTTGGCTCGACCATGGTCAACGTGGTCGATTCCTACATCAACCTGATGCTGAACGATCCGGCGCTGACCAACGGCACGGGCGTCATGGAGCAGAACCTCGCCACCGTGGTCCGCATGACGCGGGCGCGCACCGCGGCGCAGACGCTGGAGGCGATCCACGACGACCGCACCAGTCAGCAATACAGCGTCCTGAACGGGCTCGGCGTGCTCACCAGCTCCTTCATGACCGGCACCGGCGCCTCCGCCAGCGGCACTACGCCGAACAGCCTGACGCCGACGACCTACGCGCCGTACACGCTGCAGAACTTCCAATCCAACATCAACTATCTGAACAGCGCGAGCTGGGGCGCGACGACCTTGGGCAATGGCAGCGCGACACCGCTCGCCGCCGCCGTCAACTTCGTCAACAACACCGTGCGCGCCAATTCCTCGACCGAGCCGTCCAAGCGCACCTTCGAGCGCTACATGGGCTCGACCGCGCCGGTGACCAACCCCGGCGCGTTCGGCGCCTCGGTGAACCAGACCACGGTGAGCCCGCTGGCCGCCGCCTTCGGCAACTACAACGCCACGACCAGGACCGGACTGACCACGGCCGACACCGCCAACATCGTCGTCCCCACCTATTACGGCAACCTCACGATCCCCGCGGTCTACGGCAACGCCACCAACTGGGTGCGCGGCTTCACCGTGACCCAGGCGATGATCGACGCGCAGAACACCGCGAACGGCACCAGCCTGAGCTATCTCACCGTGCCGAATGTCGGCAGCATCGTGAACGGCGTGCTGCAGCCGACGCAGTTCGTGGTCGGCGACTACGTGCCCGGCATCGGCGCGGCGTCGCGGCCCTACCGGCTGTCGACCGACGTCAGCGTGCCGACACCGCTCTTGCAGATCATCAACAGCACCAACCCTTATGCCGATGGCGGCTTCATCTCCGGCCACACCAATTCGGGCTATACGCAGGCGCTCGGCCTCGCCTTCCTGGTGCCGCAGCAATATCAGAGCCTGCTGGCGCGCGCTGCCGACCTCGGCAACAACCGCATCCTGGCCGGCATGCATTCGCCGCTCGACGTCATCGGCGGCCGCACGTTCGCGACCGCGATCGCGGCCACCAACATCTACAATGCGCTCTATGATTCCAACGGCGACCGGGTCGACTGGACCAACCCGGCCAACACCAATGCCTACGCCGTCTACCAGGCCTACACCCAGACGCAGTCGTATCTCTCGTCATCCTGCGGCACGGTGAGCGTGCAGGCCTGCATCCAGCAGGCGCAGGGCGGCGCGGCGACGATCGCGGCGGCCTCCAGGGACGTCAATCTCAGCTCGACCGATCCGTCGAGCTACACCTACCGCATGACCTATGGCCTGCAGCTCGCCGGCGCCAGCACCACCCTGCCGGAGAACGTGCCGGTGCAGGCGCAGGTGCTGCTGCTGACCCGCTTTCCCTATCTCAGCGACGCGCAGCGCACCGAGATCCTGAAGACCACGGCGCTGCCCTCCGGCTACGCGCTGCTCGACGGCAACACCTGGGACGGCTGGGGCCGCATCAATCTCTACCAGTCGGCTTACGGCTACGGCGCGTTCAACAGCGCGGTCGCGGTGACGATGGATGCCGCGCAGGGCGGCTACAATGCGTTCGACATCTGGAGCAACGACATCTCCGGCGCGGGATCGCTGACCAAGAGCGGCAGCGGCACGCTCGTGCTCGCCGGCAACAACAGCTATGGCGGCGGCACCACCGTGAATGGCGGCGCCCTCGTCATCGCGGCGGGCGCTGCGGTGACGAGCCCGATCAGCGTCAATGCCGGCGCGACCCTCTCCGGCCTCGGCACCGTCGGCAACGTGAACGTCGCCGGCACGCTGGCGCCGGGCTATCAGGCGGTGACGGGCCTCACCGGCCAGGCCGGCAAGCTCACCGTGCTCGGCAGCCTCGCCTTCACCAGCGGCGCAGCTTACGCGCTGCAGTTCACGCCCGGCAGCTTCAGCACGACCAGCGTGTCCGGCACGGCGACGCTGAACGGCCAGGTCACAGCGACGTTCGCGAGCGGCGTCTATGCGGCGGGCAGCAAGGTGGCGATCGTGTCCGCCGGCGGCGGCGTGAGCGGCCAGTTCTCGTCGTTCAACACCACGACCACGGGCACCACCAACATCACGCCGACCTTGAGCTATGACGGCCAGAACGCCTATCTCACGCTGAAGCAGGCCGCGCTGCCGTCGCTGCCAGCCACTGGCGTCAGCGGCAACGGCCAGCAGATCTACAACGCGCTCGCCAATGCGGTGACCAAGGGCGGCACCTTGCCGACGTCGCTGCAGTCGATCTACTTCCAGAGCGCGGCCGGCGTCGGCGCGACGTTCAACCAGCTCGCCAGCCAGAGCGCACCGGCGGTGACGCAGAGCGTCGGCCAGAGCATGACCGGCTTCCTCTCCACCGTGCTCGACTTCGGCGGCAGCGGCCGCTCCGGTTCGAACCCCGGCGGCTCGCCGATGATGGCCTTTGCCGAGGCGAGCGGCCCGGCCGCCCAGGCCGGCAGGATCTTCGCCAAGGCGATGCCGATGGAGCCGAGCTGGGCGGTGTGGGGCTCGGCGTTCGGCGGCGGCGGCCGCATCGGCGGCGATGCCGCGGCCGGCAGCCAGGACCTGTCGTCGCGGATCTACGGCCTCGCGGCCGGCGCCGATTATCGGCTGGCGCCGGACGTGACGCTGGGCTTCGCGCTGTCGGGCGGCCAAACCAGCTTCAGCGTCGCGCAGGGCGGCGGCTATGGCAATTCGGACTTCATCCAGGCGGCGGCCTATGCGACAAAGCGCTTCGGCGCGGCCTATGTCTCCGGCAGCCTCGCCGCCGGCGCGCATTGGATGTCGACGACGCGCAACCTCACCGCCGGCGCCATCGAGACGCTGCGCGCGAGCTACACGGCGCCGACGCTCGCGGGCCGCGCCGAGGCCGGCTACCGCTTCGATCTCGGCTTCGGCGGCCTCACGCCCTACGCCGCGCTGCAGCTGCAGCAGGTGTGGAGCCCGTCCTACAGCGAGACCAGCTCGCTCGGCGCGGGCGGCTCGGCCCTCACCTTCGCTGCGCGCGACACCACCCTGCCGCGCACCGAGCTCGGCCTCTGGGCCGATCGCCGCATCTCCGAGACGTTCCTGCTGCGCGGCCGCGCCGCCTGGGCTCACGACTACAATCGTGACTCCAATGTGAGCGCGACGTTCCAGACCCTGCCTGGTGCGAGCTTCGTCACCACGGGCGCGCGGATCGCGGCGGACTCGGCGCTGCTGTCGGGTGTCGCCGAGGTCGCGCTGACTTCGCATCTCACGCTGTCGGGTCAGATCGACGGCCAGTTCGCGCCGTCCGCATCGTCCTGGGCCGGCACCGGTCGGGTCAGATATCAATGGTGATGTGATCCGCCGGCCGTCAAAACAGCCGCGTCCGACAGGGCGCGGCTGTAGCCAGCGGAACGACGTCCTGCATTGCGGACCTGACGGTTCGGGACAATCTGCGCTGGCCGGTTAACGCCTCCTTGGCCGCACGCGTCGTAGCCTGCTGGCGTCAGGCGGCGCGCGCGGTGCCGAGCTTGGGGGACGATCCGATGGTGCTGAAGGTGATCGCCGTGGTCTACGGCCTCTGGTTCGTGCAGGCTGCCCTGGATCCCGGCTTCTACGATACGACGGCGCACACGGTGAGCGCGACGCTCGCGCTCGGCGGATTGATCGCGCTGTTCGACCATGCCTTCAGGCTGCACCTGCTCACGGCGACCATCTGGCGGGTCTTTGCCGTGATCTACCTCGCCGACGGCCTGGTCCATGCCGTGCCGACAGCGAAGCGGCTGATCGAAACGCAGCGTTACGACGTGCTGGTCGGCGCGGCCGCGATGAGCTTCGTATTTCAATTCCCGATGCTCTACAGCCTGATCAGGCTGTCGTTCCGATCCGCGCCCTCAGGCGACCCAGGACCGGCACGGTTGGCGACGCGATAGCGTCGTCGCCCGCCACACCATTGCGCGTCAGGCCGGAACGGCCAGCGGACGCGACGCGTCCCGTGCACGGATGATGTCGGGCGTGCGATAGGCTGCTTCGGGAATGGTGCCCAGGCGGGACTCGTGAACGCGCGGACCGAGCCCATAGAACTGCTGAAAGCTCATGATCAGCGGCCGCCATTTGTCGGGATCGACGCGGTCGCGCGCGCCGTCCATCAGGATGGCGGGGGCGACATGGACCCGCTGCACGCGCACCTCGAAGCATTGGATGTGGCCCTTCAGGACGGCATCGTCATCGGCGATGCCGTGCACCGCCTCGACGCGGGCTTCGAGCTGCACCGGACATTCGGCGACGCGTGACGCGGCGACGGTCTCGGACGGCGCAGGCGTGAGACCGGCCGCAGCGAACTTGTCGGGCTCGTGACGATAGCCCTTGCGCAGCTTCATCGGCGGGACCGGATCGGACCCCGTGGTCAGCGCCAGCCGGTCGACGGCGGCGACGAGGTCGACCGAGGGCAGGTTCAGCACGCATTCGCCGGTCCGCAGCATGTTCTGCGGCGTCTTCGATCCCGCCGCGAGGCCGAGCATGCAGCGCCAGCCAAGCCAGAACGCCGATGACATCGGCGCGAGATTGGCGCTGCCGTCCTCGTTGACGGTGCTGATGAGGACCACTGGCGTCCCGAAATACAGGATGCCCGGTTCGATGGTGGTATGCATGACGCTCTCCAGGTGATGCAGCGGCGACGGCCACTGTCGGCTCCTGGATGGTTCCCTGATGACGGCGATGCGCTCCACCCGATTCCCGGACAAGCGTCATTTCGCGGCGATGCTGCGCACTTCAGGAAAGTTGCGATGATGTCCGGCGGCTGGAGGCGTGGCGCTGAAAGAATGGCGATCCCGGCATGACTCGAACATGCGACCTACGGTTTAGGAAACCGCCGCTCTATCCAGCTGAGCTACGGGACCGGAGCCTGCACCGACGTGCACCTGCTTCGACCGCCTGCATAGCAGACCCGGTCTGCGACCGGAAGCCTCATCACGGAGCCTCGCCGCAGCCGGGGACGTCGAACAGCGCCTTGAGCCCGCAGGACGAGGTGAACATCTTGTCGCCGTTGTGGCCAACGCCGGCGACGTCCCACAGCCGGTGATTCGGCGTGCCGCCGTCGCGCGCGGCCATGACCGCGGCGTAGGAATGCCCGCGCACATAGCGCGTCGGCCCCTGCGCCCGCGCCATGCAGCTCTTGTCGAGCGCCGGATGATTCGGATCGGTGTCGCGGGTGCCGAGCAGGTAGATCACGCGTCGCGCCACATAGGTCCGTTCCAGCTCGGAAGGCGTCGGGGTGGCGAGATAGGCCGGCCGGTCGCCCATGCCGTATTTCCAGCGGTCATAGCCCGGACAGGCCGCGGCGATCTCGGGCTCGGGCCGGTCGGCGGAGAAATAGGCGTAGGACGAGGGATTGGCGACGACATAGCGCACCGCAACCTGGCGCCGCGTCAGCGCCGCCTCGCCCTGCCCGGCGATCGCGTAGCGCTGCACCACCTGGCCACCGCCGGAATGGCCGGCGACAACGACCTCGGTGAGCGCCGGGAACAAAGAGCGGTCGGCAAGATGCGCGAGGATCGCATCCAGAGCCTCGAACGAGCTGACGGGGTGCGGAGCAGTCGCCGCATCGCCGCCCTGCCAGCCTTCCAGGGTCCAGCGCAGCGTCTCCGGCGGCAGGCCATGCGCCTCGACATCGAGGTCGGCGAGAAACTGCGGCACCACCAGCAGGGTGGTGGCCCCCGCGGGGCCTGCGGCGTCGCGGGCCTTGATCGCGGTGTCGTAATAGACGTCGGCGTTGCGCAGCCGGCCGTGCAGGACCAGCACCGCGCGGGTGATGTCGGGCTGCGGCTTCGTCCAGGGCCGGGAGACATAAAGCGGCAGAATGCCGCGATCGCCGACGGCAAGCCGCGCATCGGCCACAACAGCCACGGGACGGCGGTTCGGCGCGGTCTCATCCTGGGCCCAGGCCAGGCCGCCGAGCAGTGCTAGACAGGCGATCAGCGCCGACTTCAACGCAGTCATGAATCCCCACCAACCGGACGCGACACCGGACGGCGGTGCCCCGGTTCGACCATAGGCACCTCGAGGCGGGAACAGAAGACCGCCTGTGCCTTACTGCCATGGCCGGGCGATCACAGCCCCGTTGGCGGGGGCGGTTTGACTATCCGGCAGGCAGCCGATGGTCTAAGAGAACGGCGCCGATACGGAACCGGCCTCGGGATCGCCGTATTGGTCGTGCCTGAGCGCAGCGCGTGACAGCCGTCAGAGGTCACGGAGCTTGCGCGCGGCGCGCCCGCCCATTGTTCAGCCGAGGGAAACAGACAGTTCGATGCTCATCCGGTCGGTCATTGCAGGTGCGTTCGCAGCTCTCCTCTCCGTCGCCGCCGCAGGCGCGCAGGACGCCCGTCATCTCCTGGAGTCCAAGGAGTCGCTCTACAACAACATCTACGTTTATGAGCAGGGGCCTTACCGCAGCATGACGTTCGGCCATAACCGGCGGATCTATACCGAGAGCGTCTACAACACCAAAGACGAGCTCGATCTGCCGGTCGACTACACGCGCTTCATGACCGCGAGCGTGATGTACGCCAAGAATGTCAGCTCGATCCTGGAGATCGGCTTCGGCGGCGGCCGCACCGCCTGGTACCTGCACCGCTTCCTGCCCAAGGTGCAGGTCACCTCGGTCGAGCTCGACCCGACGGTGCTGGACTTCGCCAAGAAATATTTCGGCATCAAGGAGGAGCCGAACTTCCACGTCGCCAACCGCGACGGACGGCTGTTCGTGCAGGAATCCAAGGACCGCTACGACATCATCCTGATCGATGCCTATCGCGGGCCCTTCGTGCCGTTCCATCTCCTGACCAAGGAATTCTACCAGCTCGTCAAGGATCACCTCGCCGAGGGCGGCGTGGTGGCGCAGAACGTCGAGCCGTCGACCATGCTGTTCGACGCCGCGGTCAAGACCATCCACAGCGTGTTCCCGCAGGTCGACTTCTACGAGGCCGGCGGCAACATCGTGATGGTCGCCTATCCCGGCGATGAGCGGAAGGCCGAGGATCTCGCCGCCATCGCGCAGGAGCGCGACAAGGAATTCGGCTTCCGCTACAAGCTCGCCGACATGCTGGCGCAGCGCAAGCGCATCGACATCGACGGCGGCCAGGTGATCGACGCCAAGGCCAAGATCCTGACCGACGACTTCGCTCCGGTGGAAGCGCTGAAGAGCATCGAGCGCCATAACAAGAAGCTGCCATGAGCGAGCCGGTGTCCCGCGCCGGCATGCTGGCGATCTATATCTGCTCGTTCCTGGTCGGCTGCGTGCTGATGGGCTTCGAGATGCTGGGCAGCCGCTATCTCAACCCGTATTTCGGCAGCGGCATCGGCGCCTGGGCGAGCCTGATCTCGACCGTGCTGTGCGCGCTGGCGATCGGCTATTTCGCCGGCAGCGCCATCGTTGACCGCAGGCCCACCACGCGCACCATCGCCACCATGATCCTGATTGCTGCGGCCTACATGGCGCTGGTGCCGGCGACGGCGGACATCGTCATGGCCGATATTCTTGACACGGTCGGCGACGGCCCGATGGCGACGCTGATGGCCGCGACCGCGCTGCTGCTGGTGCCGCTGACCCTACTCGGCACGTTCTCGCCGATCGCGGTCAGTCTCTTGACCCGCTCGGCCGGCGAAGCGGGCCGCGTCGCGGGGCTCGTCTATGGCGTCTCGACCATCGGCAACGTCGTCGGCACGCTGGTCACGACGTTCACGCTGATCCCGTCGATCGGCTCGCGCGCGATCACCTATTATTTCGCCGTGGCGCTCGCCGGTTGCGCCGGCATCCTGTTCATTCCGTTCGGCAAGAAGACGTCCTGATATTCATCATCGAAGAGCTTTGCGAATGACCGAGTTCTGGCCCCGCCTCGCCGCTGCGGCAGCGGCATTATCGCTGCTGATGTCGCTGCCCGCGCAGGCGGCGGACGCCCAGATCGAGCTGTGGGACGGCCAGCGCGCGCTCGGACACATCGCCGACCTCTTGAAGTTCACGCCGCGATCGATGGGCGAGCCGGGGCACCAGAAGACCATCGACTACATCAAGGCGGCGATGGCCAAGAGCGCCGCCGAGGCGGTGCTGACGCAGAGCTTCACGGCCAAGGGCGACGACGGCAAGGCGATCCCGCTCACCAACATCATCGCCCGCTTCCAGGTGCAGAACCCGCGCCGCATCATCGTGGCCACGCATTACGACAGCATCATCAAGGCCTATCGCGATCCGAAAACGCCTGATGCCCCAATGCCGGGCGCCAACAACTCGGCGTCCGCCGTGGCGCTGCTGCTGGAGACCGCACGCGTGCTATCGCTGTCGCCGAAGCCGGACATCGGCATCGACTTCATCTTCTTCGACGGCGAAGAGGGGCCGAAATCGCTCGGCGCCGGCGATCCGACCTGGCGCCCCCTGGGCTCGCCCCATTTCGCGGCCAATCTGAAGACCTATTACCCGACCAGAAAGCCGGAGAAGGCGGTCGATTTCGACATGGTCTGCGACAAGGACCTCAGGCTGCAGCCTGAGCCGTCGTCGCTCGCCTCGGCGCTGCCGGAGGTCAAGAAGTTCTGGAGCATCGGCAGCCGGATCGCGCCGCAGGCGTTCTCGCCGGAGCCGACTGCCTATCCGATCAGTGACGACCACACCGCGCTGATGCAGGCGGGCATCCCGAGCTTCCTGGTCATCGACTTCGACTACGAGCCCTATTTCAACACGACGCAGGACACGATCGAGCAGTGCTCGGCGCAGAGCCTCGAGGCTGTCGGTCGCACCCTGCTGCGCTATCTCTACACGCCCTGATTGGCCGCGGTTACGGGCCGCGTCTCCGCCGCCCGCGCGGGCTGCTCGGTCTGCTGCCGCGAGCCGGCCCGCGCGGCGCCGGCCAGCAGGCCCGGGACCAGCGCTTCGGCCGCCTCGGCCCCTGAAATCACCACCGCCTCGACACCTGCTCCGGCATTGCCGCCGCCGGCGATGACCAGGTTGGACACCGGTGCCTTGGCGCCCTTCAGCCGGCCGGCGCGCCCGACGCCGTAGATCGAGCCGGCGCTGGCGAGATCGTAGCGCGCATAGGTCACCGGGCTCGCATCGGTGCGATAGACGATGTGCTTGGACAGATCGGGAATGACGGTTTCGGCGGCCGCGACCATGGCGTCGCCCAGCTCCTGCTTGCGCGCCTCGTACTCCGGCGAACGGCGCCACGCCTTCCAGTCGTCGCCGCCCTCTGACGGAAACCAGGCCTTGGCCTGCTCATGCGGAACGAGGGTGATGATGGTCATCGTCGAATGGCCTTCGGGCGCGGCCGACGGATCGAGCTTCGACATCACCGCAAGCCCGACGCCCATCGGCGTGTCGAGATGGGTGGCCGGGGCGATGTCGGGCACGATGTCGAGGCCGAGATGCACCGAGAAGCAGGAGGTGGCCGGCGCGATCGCGGCGGCGCGCTCCCGGAACGCGGCGGGCAGATCCTCGGGCTTCAAAAGCTCGGTGAAGGTGCGCTTGAGGTCGGCATTCGAGACGACCGCTTGCGCCCGGATGGTGCGGCCGTTGGCGAGCACGACGCCGGCGGCGCGCCCCTGCTCGACCAGGATTCGCGTCACCTGCGACTTCAACTGCACCTCGCCGCCACGCGCGGTGATCGCATCCGTCAGCACGTCGGCGAGATGACCGGAGCCGCCGACGGGATAGAATCCGCCCTTGAAGTAATAGCCGAAGATCGGGACCATCTGCGCGCACGAAAGCGTCTCGCTGCCGTCGCCGAGATAGCCGGAGAGCGCGTTGAGCGTGCTGATCAGTTCGGGATCGGAGACGTGCGCGGCGACCAGCTCGTCGAACGGGCGGTTCATCCAGCGATAGGCCTGCGGATGCTTGCGCGGGAAGGCGAGCAGTTCCTCCAGGGTCGCGGGCATGCCGGGAATGCCGCTGCGGCCCTGCCCGGTCGCGTACATGCTCTCGAAAATCGCGTGGATGGTATCGAACAGCCGGGTCAACCCGTCGGCGCTGGCGGGAAACATCTCGCAGAGCAGGCGGACATAGGCGCGCCAGTCCTCGGGCACGTCGATACGGCGACCGGCGAGACGATAGGAATGAGTGACTCGCTTCCACTGGATGCGGTCGGCCACGCCGAGACGGCGCAGCACGCTGTCGACCGGGCCGCCGGGCCAGACGCCGGAGAAATCATGCGGGCCGGCATCGAAGCGGTACAGCACCGGCTTGTTGTCGTGATGCGCCTTGCGCAGATAGATGTGGCAGAAGCCGCCCGGCACCACGTGGTGGTCGAACACCTTCACCTTCAGCCCGGAGTCGGCGAGCAGCGCCGCCGCGGTGAGGCCGCCGATGCCGGCGCCGATCACCGCGACGTCGCAATCGGTCTTGGCCTGATCGGTCTTGGCCTGATCGGTCTCGGCCCGGCCGGTGAAGCGCGGCGCCGGCCAATGATAGTCCTCGCGCGCGGCCCGCATGTGCTGCAGCGCCTGGCGGACGGCGAGGCGCGGCCCGAAGATCGAGACCAGCGCACCGCCGACGACGATCGCGGTGGTGATCCAGGAGGCGACGCCGGCCCAGCGGCACAGGCCGAGCACGAGAAACAGGACACCCCAGAGCCCGGTCATCAGCATGTTGATCAGATGAAACTGCGGTGTCGCGGCGCTGTCGGCATAGGCCGAACGGGAATAGTCCGCGGTCCAGGGCCGGCCGACCGCGAGCGAAGCGAAGCTGATCAGCCCGAGCGCGGCGAAGGACAGCCACAGCGCATTGGCCATCGTCCAGTTCGGCGCCACGTCGTTCGCGATCGCCAGCATGACGAACAAGGCAAGGCCGCCGAGTTCGAGCAGCGCCAGCTCGCCGCGGAAGGCGCGCCAGACATTGCCGGCGACCGCCAGCGCCAGCGCCGACCAGACCGCCCATGCGGGCTGGTTCCAGGCGAGCAGAGCCCAGAATACCACGAACGGCAGCAACGCCAATTTCACCGTGAGGAATACCTTCATACCAGCCTCCCCCGCGCCGCTCCGGCGCGCATCATCTTTCCAGTGTCAAGATTAAGCTTTAGGATCAAGGGAACCTTGCCGTCAATCGAAATCTTTCCACCGTCAAGATTTGCCTTGTCAACCACGGCGGGAGAAAAACGGTAAAACCATGCCGCGTATCGTTTGCGCGCCACAGCCAGGCGTGATTCACTCACCTCATGGCCGTGAAGGCTGGACCAAGTGTGGCAAGTCGATCACGGAACCACGGCAAACAAAGAAGAAAGTCCAAATTTACGCAGCATTGGAGTCACACCCCGCCGCAAATTGGCGACAATCTCCGGTCATCTGAGGCAGCGAGACGTTGAGGATTGCCGTTCGTGTATCGACCCCGCTTGCCAATATTGGTTTTCGCAGCGTTGACCTGCCTTCCCGCCGCGCAACCTCAACGCGCGCACGCCGAATGGTGGAGTCGCTCGCCGACGGATTTCGAGGAATGCGCCGACGCAGCCGAAAAGTCCGCCTCCAAGGAGGAGAAGACGGCCGCGCTCGCGCAATGCAACGCGAAATTTGCCGGGAGACGGAAGCCCGGCGGCGGCTATGTCTATTACGACTTCATGCAGGACCGCAGCTTCGACATCGCCGGCCCCAATCCGACGCCGGACGAGCAGAAGTTCATCGACCAGCAGTATACGCAATATCTGGAGCGGCAGCGCCACTCCAACATGAGCTCCGCGATGATGTCGCGGCCGCAGCCCCAGGAGCTGCAGCCGACATTGCGCGAGATGACGGCGCGCGCCGCGATCGAGCCGCCGAAGCCCGCGATGCCGGCGCCACCGCCGCAGCCGCGACCGGCCAAGCCGCCAGCCGCCGCGGCCCAGGGCGGTGTGCCGCCGCCCGCTTCGACCGCGGAGGCCCGCGCCCGCATCAAGGCCGCGCAATGTGCCAAGGACGGCGGCCGGCGCGATTCGTTTTCGTGCAATTTCCCGGTCCTGTCCGAGAAGCTCGACGAGCTGAAGCGCATGTTCACCGGTCCGCGCGAGACCGCCGCAGCGCCGCCGGCCGCCAAGGCGCCCAAGCGAGCGGACGCCAGGAACTGAGCCGACCCGCGCGCGCGGAGCATGTTGAAGATGCGGCGATTCCGCCCGCCTTGTAACGCTCCGGGCCAAGCCATAGTTTGACGTGCGGGGCACGCGCGGAGGCGGTCAATGGGTCTACTCGATATCCTCAACGGCATGCAGAACGGCCCGAACGGGCCCAGTCACCCGACGACGCAGAAGAGCGGCGGCATGTCGCCGATGACGATGGCCATCCTTGCCTTGCTGGCGTGGAAGGCCGTCAAGCACTTCTCGCAGAATGGGCAGCAGCCGAATGCGGCGCCCGCGCCGGTTCCGCCGCCGCAGCCGACCGGTCACCAAGGTGGCCCGCTGGGCGGCGCGCTGGGTGGCGGTCTTGGTGGTGGTCTCGGCAACATCATTGCCGGCGGGCTCGGCGGCCTGCTGGCCGGCGGCGCCGCGGGCAGCGTGCTGTCCGGCGGACTCGGCGATCTCCTGCGCCAATTCCAGGAGAAGGGTCACGGCGACACCGCGAACTCCTGGGTCTCGCCCGGTGAGAACAAGCCGATCTCCCCCGGCGATCTCGCCAATGCGCTCGGCGCCGACCAGCTCGATCAGCTCACCGCGCAGAGCGGCCTGTCGCGCGACGAACTGTTGAGCGGATTGAGCCAATACCTGCCGAAGGTGATCGACCAGCTGACGCCAGACGGACGGCTGCCGACCGAGCATGAGCTCGCGGGCCGGATCTGAGCGCGGCCATCAGGCAAGGATGATTCCATGATCTACATACTGATCGTCGGCTTCGTCGCCGGACTGCTGGCGCGGCTGCTGTCGCCGGGACCGAACAATCCCTCCGGCTTCATTCTCACCACCGTGCTCGGCATCGTCGGTGCGTTCCTCGCCACCGCCGTCGGCCAGGCCATTGGCCACTACGGTCCGAACCAGGGGGCCGGCTTCATCACCGCGACGATCGGCGCCGTCGCCGTGCTGTTCATCTGGAACCGGCTGGTCGCCAGCGGCACGATCCGCGACTACAACCGCTGACCTCCGCGACATCGCGAGCACGGTGAAGCAATTCAGATTCCTTACTGGGCCTCTGGATTGCTTCGCTGCGCTCGCAATGACGCGGATGGAGATACCAATGGCGCAGCCAGGACCTATAGCTGCGCGACCGCGCGTCGACGATCACATCGGCTGGCCATCGGCTTTCACCGCTCTCACCCACGTCATTGCGAGCGCAGCGAAGCAATCCAGGGCCGAGTGAAAGGTCCGGATTGCATCACGCCTCCGGACCGACGAACATCTCAGCCCAGCAGATGCATCCCCGCGTCCATGCGCACGACCTCGCCGGTCATGTGGCCGGACGCCGGGCTCGCCAGGAACGCCACCAGCTGCGCGATGTCCTCGGCCGATGACGCCGCGCGCAGCGGCACGCGCGCCACCACGGCATCGCGCACCTGCTTGGCGCCGGCTTCGCCGCGGCCCTTGGTGAACCAGGGCGTATCGATATAGCCCGGGCAAACGGTGTTGACGCGGATCGACGGCGCCAGCGCCCGCGACAGCGACAGGGTCATCGTGTTCAGCGCGCCCTTGCTCGCCGCGTAAGCAACTGATGAGCCGATGCCGCTGATGCCCGCGACCGAGGAGACGTTGACGACGGCCGAGGCGCGCACCGTCGCCTTCGCCGCGGCTTCGAGCAGCGGCCGCGCGGCACGCACCATCTGGAACGGGCCGATGGTGTTGACCGCGTAGATGCGCTGGAAATCCTCCGCCGACAGGCCGTCGAGCTGATCATGCGGCACATGCTTGGTGGTGCCGGCATTGTTGACCAGCGCGTCCAATCGGCCCCAGGGCGCCGCCGCCGCGACGATCTTGCGGCAATCCTCGTCACGCGACACATCGCCCTGGACGACGACGACCTCGACGCCCTCCTTGCGGCACAGATCGGCGGTCTGCTCCGCCTCGGTCTTGCTGTTGGAATAGTTGACGACGATGCGCATGCCGGCCTTCGCCAGCAGCAGCGCGCTCGCGGCCCCGAGGCCGGATGCCGAACCCGTCACGATCGCGCACGAACCTTCCGCCATGCCGCTCCTCCCTGTTTGCCGTCCTGTTTGCTTGGCTTCTTCTAGCCAAGATCACCGCGACTGCAAATCGGCGCAATCTCCGCGTTGCGGAAATCGCCGTCGATTCCATGCGGCGAGCGGACGGGGGCCCTGCACTGCGCAGTGCTTGTCAGGAACCGCGCTTGCGCCCATCATGCGCCGCAAAGCACCGCTGGCGCTTTCAGCCGAAGCGGACAACAAGAGAGGGACGAGGCGCGCCGTGGCGGAAGCTGAGAACATCGTCGTTGCGACCGCGGAGAAGATCTTCGCCGATCTCGCCGACCCGCAGACGATCAATCACGACAAGGACGGCCGCTGGACCGCGCCGTTGTGGCAGGCGCTGAGCGAGGCCGGCCTGCCGCTCGCCTGGGTCAGCGAGGAGCTCGGCGGCGCCGGGGTTGATCTCGCCGACGGCTTTGCCGTGATCAGCGCCGCGGGACGGTTCGCGCTCGCGGTGCCGCTCGCCGAAACGCTGCTGGCCGGCTGGCTGCTGCAGCAGGGCGGCCTGTCGTCGCCCGACGGCGCCATGACCGTCGCGCCCGCAAGTCCGAAGGACAGGATCACGCTCGCCGCCGACGGCACGCTGTCAGGGCGCGCCCGGGGCGTGCCATTCGGCAAGGCTGCGAAACATGTCGCGGTGATCGCCGACAGTTCGGACGGCGCGGTGATCGCGCTGGTCGAGACCGCGCAACTGCGCATCGAGCCGGGACTCAACGTTGCCAATGATCCCAGCGACACCGTGATTTTCGACAAGGTCGCGCCACGCGCCAGCAACAAGGCGCCGGCCGGCTTCGATGCCACGACATTGATGCTGATGGGCGGCGTGGTCCGCGGCCTGCAGATCGCCGGCGCGCTCGACCGGCTGCTGTCGATCAGCGTCAACTACGCCGGCGAGCGCGTTGCCTTCGAGAAGCCGATCGGCAAGTTTCAGGCGGTGCAGCACAACCTCGCCCGCCTCGCCGGCGAAAGCGCCACGGCCAGCGCGGCCGCGACGTCGGCCGCGGATGCGATCGCGCGCGCCAGCACATTCGACGACGCGGTGTTCCTGGAAGCGGCGGCCGCCAAGATCCGCTGCGCCGAGGCCGCCGAAAAGGGCGCGGCGATCGCCCACCAGGTCCATGGCGCGATCGCCTTCACCACCGAGCACATCCTGCACCGTTTCTCGTTGCGCGCGCTGGCCTGGCGCGACGATTTCGGCTCCGAGAGCCATTGGGCCGTCGAACTCGGCAAACGCGTCGCCGCACGCGGCGCCGACGAGTTGTGGCCGCTGGTCGCGTCACGCTGATACGAAGAGGATTGTCGCATGACCACCGCACTTCGTTTCGATCCGATCCGCCTGCCGCCCGAATGCGAGGAGCTGCGCAAGGAGGTGCGCGCCTTCCTCGCCGAGGAGATCGCGGCCGGCACCTTCAACCCGTACCAGCCCAAGCGCGAGGACGCCGACGCGCGCGAATTCTCGGCCCGTGTCGGCGCGCGCGGCTGGATCGGCATGACCTGGCCGAAGCAATATGGCGGCCATGAGCGCTCGTTCCTGGAGCGCTACGTCGTCACCGAGGAAATGCGTGTCGCCAACGCGCCGGTGCGGCGCTTCTTCGTCGCCGACCGCCAGAGCGGGCCGATCCTGCTGCGCTATGCGCCGGAGCATATCAAGGCGGACATCCTGCCGCGCATCTGCCGCGGCGAGCTGTGCTTTGCGATCGGCATGAGCGAGCCGAACTCCGGCTCGGACCTGTTTGCGGCCAAGACGCGCGCGACGAAGACCGACGGCGGCTGGCTGATCAACGGCTCGAAGATCTGGACGACCTCGGCGCACATGGCCGACTACATGATCGCAATCTTCCGCACATCGCCGTCGACCAAGGAGAACCGGCGTCACGGCCTGACGCAGTTCCTGGTCAACATGAAATCGCCGGGCATCAAGGTGAATCCGATTCCGCAGATCACCGGGCAGAAGGAGTTCAACGAGGTCGTCTTCACCGACGCCTTCGTGCCGGACGATCATCAGCTCGGCGAGATCGACGGCGCGTGGAAACAGGCGACCTCGGAGCTCGCCTATGAGCGCTCCGGGCCGGAACGGTTCCTCGAGACCTACTACGTGCTGACCGAGCTGGTCCGCGCGGTCGGCCCCGATCCGGACACGCGCAGCGCCGAGGGGATCGGCCGGCTAGTGGCGCAATTGCATGCGATGCGCCGGATGTCGGTGTCGGTCGCCGGCATGCTGCAGGCGGGCAAGGAGCCGGTGGTGGAGGCCTCGATCGTCAAGGACGTCGGCACCGTCTGGGAGCAGCAGCTGCCGCACCGCGTGCGCGACCTCGCCGCCTTCGTCGACGAGGACGCCGGCAATCGCGAGACCCTGGAGAGCCAGCTCACCTTTGCGATGCAGACCGCGCCGAAGCTGACGATCCAGGGCGGCACCACGGAGGTGCTGCGCGGCATCATCGCGCGCGGGCTGGGGTTGCGGTAGGCACCGTCGGCGCTCTGCCGTCGAAAGCGAGCACGCACATCTAACAGCTCGCACCGTCATCGCGAGCGCAGCGAAGCGATCCAGGGCCGCACGACGATTCTGGATTGCTTCGTCGCTTCGCTCCTCGCAATGACGCCTGAGGACATAGAATCGGAGACCACCCCCATGACGACCTTCCCTGACATCGGCGTCGAGATTCACGGCCATGTCGGCCTGATCGAGATCCGCCGGCCGCCGCTCAACTTCTTCGACATTTCGCTGATCAACCAGATCGCGGACGCGCTCGAAGGATTCGACCGCGACATCGAGATCCGGGCCTCGGTGCTGGCGGCGCAGGGCAAGGCGTTCTGCGCCGGCGCCAACTTCACCGACCCCGCGCGCCAGGCGCAGGACGCCGCCGAGGCGAAGGGCGATCCCGCCGACAGCCTCGGGGCGATCAACCATCTCTACATGCAGGCGGTGCGGATCTTCCGCTGCAAGAAGCCCGTGGTCGCCGCCGTGCATGGCGCGGCCATCGGCGGCGGGCTCGGTCTCGCGGTCTCGGCCGACTTCCGCGTCACCTGCCCCGAGGCGCGGTTCTCGGCGAACTTCACCAAGCTCGGCTTCCACCCGGGCTTCGGCCTGACGGTCACGCTGCCGGAGCTGGTCGGCAAGAACAACGCCGAGCTGATGTTCTACACCAGCCGCCGCGTCACCGGCGAAGAGGCCTTGAAGATGGGCCTCGCCAATGAATGCGTGCCGCAGGACCAGGTGCGCACGGCCGCGATGAAGCTCGCGTCAGAGATCGCCGAATGCTCGCCGCTCGGCCTGCTCTCCACCCGCGCCACGATGCGCGCCAACCTCGCCGACCGGGTCATGGCCGCCACCGAGCACGAACTCGCCGAACAGACCCGCCTGCGCGCGACCGAGGATTTCAAAGAAGGCGTGAAAGCCACCGAGGAGCGCCGCTTCGCGAACTTCAAGGGACGGTGAGCGATTGTTGTTGTGAACCTACACTCTCGCCACGATCGCTGCTGCGCTCCCTCTCCCCGTCCTTCACGGGGAGAGGGCTAGGGTAAGGGGCCGCCCCACCCACCGACCGTGCTGAGAGTCCCCCTCACCCGGATTGCATCTGACGATGCAATCCGACCTCTCCCCGCAAGCGGGGCGAGGTTACGGCGAGTTCGCAGCACGAGTTTCCCTCAAAACCGATCTCAAGCGACTACCGCGAACGTCACACCAGCGATCTCGAACCCGTTCCCCGAGACCGCATAGCCTCGCGCACGCGCAGCATCGAGGACAACAGCCACATCCGTCCGGAAGCACAAGCCGCTCATGCACTCGCGCTCGCCTGTTGTCACGCGAATGGCGGCGTTCGGCAGCGACAGTGTCCAATCACCCTCACTGTTAGCCGCTGGCGTCAGATCTAGGATCCGTTCCCAATGCGCGGCGAGCGCTGATGGCTCCGGGCTCTGCAGCACGACCTCGGTCAGCGCCGTCGTGACATCGTGACGGATCGCGCGCGTCCAATCCGGCCCCGCCGGCGGATACGGCCCCAGCACATCGTCGCTGCCATCGGTGTGATTGAGCTCGATGAAGGCGGCGCGGCAGTCGCGCGGGTGCAACTGCACGCCGTGATAGGTCTCGTGATCGATGACATTCGCGGTGCGCACGCCCAGTGCATTGGCTCGCGCCGCACGGCCGTCCGGATCATCGCAGGACAGGATCGCCATGTAGCCGCCGCGGCCGCCGGACTTGTCGAGAAAGCGTCCGGCCGCGGTGCCGTCGCGGATCGGCGCGATCACTTCGAGCAGGATCGGCCCGACCGGAAGCAGCGCGTTTTCGAGCCCGTATTTGCCGACATGCGGATCGCGGTAGCAGACCTCCAGCCCCATGATCGCGGCGATGTCGGAGACCACAGGCTCCAGCCTGCGAGCGACAAGACAGATCTGGCGCAAATGGAGGTAAGGCATGGCCGGCCTCATGAGGTTCGATCTACGACACAGCTCCGCAGCACCAGCAACCGTCATTGCGAGCGCAGCGAAGCAATCCAGGGCCGAGCAAGGATTCTGGATTGCTTCGCTGCGCTCGCAATGACGGAGGAGGTCGCTTTAACGTCCGTGAAACACGGGTGCACGCTTTTCGACGAAGGCCCTCGCCGCTTCCTTGTGATCCTCGGTGTCGGAGCAGCGCGAGTGATGCACGGCCTCGGCGTCGAAGCAGGCCTCCAGCGTCATCGTCTCGGCATTGTTGATGTTGCGCTTGATATAGCCCAGCGTCACGCTCGGGCCCTGCGCCAGCGACAGCGCCAGTTCGCGCGCGGCGGCCTCGACCTCGGCATCGGCGACCACCTTCGTCACCATGCCCAGCGCCAGCGCCTCGCGCGCGGTCAGGATCGGCGAGGTGAGATAGAGCTCGCGCGCCTTGGCGCTGCCGAGCAGCTGGGTGAGGAAATAGGTGCCGCCGAAATCGCCGGACAAACCGACCTTCGCGAAGGCCGTCGTGATCTTGGCTGATTCGCCGGCGACGCGGAGATCACAAGCCAGCGCGATCGACAGGCCGGCGCCCGCAGCCGCGCCGTCGATCTGGGCGATGACCGGCTTCTGCATCTGATGCAGCAGCCGCGACACCTCCATGCGCTCGCGCAAGCTGGTCACCTTGGTTTCGAACGACGGCGCGGTCTTGGCCTCGGCCATCGCCTTGACGTCGCCGCCGACGCAGAACGTGCCGCCGGCGCCCTTCAGCAGCACGGCGCGGACGTCGGGATCGTTCGCCGCGCGCTGCGCCGCCTCGACCAGGCCCTTGGTCAGATCGCTGTTGAGTGCGTTGCGCCGCTCCGGGCGGTTCATCGTGATCGTGAGCAGGCCGGAGTCGAGGTGCTGCAGGACGGTGGTGTTGGTGGTCATGGCCGGCGCTCCTGTTCGCGATTGATCTCCGTCATTCCGGGGCGACGCGCCAGCGTCGAACCCGGAATCCGGAGATGATGGACTCATATCGAGATTCCGGGTTCGCGCTGACGCGCGCCCCCGAATGACCGCCGTTCGGCGGTCACTTCTTCACCAGCGGACAGCGCGAGGATTCCAGCGGCTGGAACGCCTCGTTTCCCGTGACGGTCGCGAGCAGCTTGTAGTCGTCGGACTTCGCCTTCGACTCCGACGGCTTCTTGACCTCGAACAGATACATGTCGTGCACCATGCGGCCGTCGGCGCGGATGCGGCCGCCCTTGGCGAACATGTCGTTGATCTCGGTCGAGCGCATCAGCTTCATCACGGCGTCGGGGTCGGTGGTGCCGGCGGCCTTCACCGCCTTCAGATAGTGCGTCACCGAGGAGTAGACGCCGGCCTGCGCCGAGGTCGGCACGCGCTTGGTCCGCTCCATGAAGCGCTTGGTGAAGGCGCGGGTGTCGTCGTTGAGATCCCAATAGAAAGCCTCCGCGACCAGCAGCCCCTGCGCGGTCTCCAGCCCGACGCTGTCGATGTCGGAGACGAAGGCGAGCAGCGGCGACAGCTTCTGCCCGCTCTTGGTGAGGCCGAACTCCGCCGCCTGCTTGATCGCGTTGATGGTGTCGCCGCCGGCATTGGCGAGACCGATCACCTTGGCCTTCGAGGCCTGCGCCTGCAGCAGGAAGGAGGAGAAGTCCGAGGTGTTGAGCGGATGGCGGACGCTGCCGAGCACCTTGCCGCCCGACTTCGTGACGACAGCCGTGGTGTCCTTCTCCAGGTCCTGGCCGAAGGCGTAGTCGGCGGTCAGGAAGAACCAGCTGTCGAGACCCGACTTCACCGCGGCGAGGCCGGTGACGTTGGCCTGCGCGAAGGTGTCGAACACGTAGTGCACGGTGTAGGGACCGCAGGCCTCGTTGGAGAGACGCACCGAGCCGGGGCCGTTGAAGATGATGATCTTGTTGCGCGCCTTGGCGATCTCACCGGCGGCGAGCGCGGTCGCGGAGGCCGCCACGTCCCAGATCATCTCGACGCCCTGGTTGTCGAGCATGTCGCGGGCGATGTTGGCGGCGAGATCGGCCTTGTTGAGATGGTCGGCTGCGATCACCTCGATCTTGCGGCCGAGCACCTCGCCGCCGAAATCCTCCACCGCCATCTTCGCCGCAGCCTCGCTGCCGGGGCCGGTGATGTCGGCATACAGGCTCGACATGTCGAGAATGCCGCCGATCTTCAGCGGCGGCTTGCTCTGCGCATGCGCACCGGCCGACAAGGTCAGCGCAAGCGCCAGCGTGAACAATGACACCGCGGCGCCGCCGATCGTTCTGCTCATCAAATTCCTCCCTGCGGACACGCCGCTGCATGGCGACGGCCTCGTTGATAGTTCGTATCATGACGCACGCGCGCGCACGCGGCAAGCGCTCAACAAAGACGATACGCGCCGCTGTTTTCCGCTGAGTGGAATGGACGAAGCGTGCGATGATGCGTCATGCCGCGCGCCCGCATCATCGCTGCCAGACACTGGGTTCTCGCCTGCAACCTCACGCTGTTCGCGATCGGCGCGGCCGCGCCCGCAAGCCGCGCCGCGCCCTGCATGTTTGCCGAGCTCGGCGAGGGTCGTGTCAGCGACATCGTCGACGCCCGCAGCTTCCGATTATCCGATGGACGGGAGGTGCGGCTTGCCGGTCTCGAAGCGCCGCCGGACGAGTACCTCGCCGCTGCGGTCGAGGCACTCGGCGCGCTCTTGCGCGACCGCGACATCGTGCTGCGCGGCGATGACGACGCGCCGGACCGCTACGGCCGGCAGCGGGCGTTCGCATTCCTCACAGGTGGGGATCAGCCGGTGCAGATCGGGTTGCTGAAGGCCGGGGCCGTGCTGCGCGGGATCGACTTGGCCGACCGCGACTGCGCCGCCAGCCTGGGCCTGGCCGAGGATGAGGCGCGCACGGCGCGCCGGGGTCTCTGGAACATTAGAACCGTCATAAAAAACGCGGAAAGTCCAGACGATATTTTGTCTCGCGCAGGGCTATTTACGGTTGTCGAAGGCAAGGTGTTGTCCGTACGACAGACGGGCACAACAACTTATCTGAACTTCGCTCGTAGCTGGACACGGGGCTTCGCGGTGATTATTCCAAAGCGTATGATGGCGGTATTGGAAGGTGCCGGTATCGACGTCAAATCACTTGCGAATCGGCAGGTTCGCGTGCGCGGTTGGATCGAAGCGCAGGCGGGTCCGAGACTGGAACTGACGCAAGCCGCGCAGATCGAGATTTTGAGCGGAAGTGACCGCTAAGGTACGTGAGTAGCGACGTGACCCTGTCTGTTCGAAGGCGCATGACGGTGATGAACTGCGGTTCGCGGATCGCACCGGCTTTGTTGTGCCTCCAGGTTGTCCTTGGCCTCTCGCTGGCCGGTTGCAGCGACATGGGCAAGTTGCAGCAGGCGACGGCGCCGCTGCCGACGCCGCGCCCGAAGCCGGCGATGGTCCAGACCACGCCGGCGAGCGATCGCGAGCACGAGCGCATTCTTGCAACCTACGGCGGCGCCTACGAAGACCCCCAGCTCGAAGGGCTGATCGGCCGGATCGTCGACCGGCTGGTGGCGGTCTCGGACCGCCCCGACCAGGGCTACAAGGTCACGATCCTGAACTCCGGTGCGGTCAACGCCTTCGCGCTGCCGACCGGCCAGCTCTATGTCACCCGCGGCCTGATTGCGCTGGCCAACGACACCTCGGAGCTGTCGTCGGTGCTGAGCCACGAGATGGCGCATGTGCTGGCGCGGCACGCCGCGATCCGCGAGGACCAGGCGCGGCAGGCGGCGGTCGTCACCCGCGTCGTGTCGGACATGAGCAACGATCCCGACCTGACGGCGCTGGCGCTGGCCAAGACCAAGCTGACGATGGCGAGCTTCTCGCGCACGCAGGAGTTCGAGGCCGACGGCATCGGCGTCGGCATCTCGGCCAAGGCCAAGTTCGATCCCTACGGCGCCGCCCGCTTCCTGACCTCGATGGAGCGCAATGCGGAGCTGAAGGCCGGCAAGGTCGCGCTCGACCCGCGGGCGCAGGATTTCCTGTCGTCGCATCCGGCCACACCGGAGCGCGTCCAGAACGCCGCGGCCATTGCCAAGCAATATGTCTCGCCGGAGGCCAAGGAGCATGACCGCGAGACCTATCTCGCGGCCGTCGACAACATCGTCTACGGCGAGGACCCGAGCGAGGGCTTCGTCCGCGGCCGCCGCTTCCTGCATCCCAAGCTCGGCTTCACCTTCCAGGCGCCGGAGAACTTCACCCTCGACAACACCGCGCAGGCGGTGATCGGCGTGCGTGAGGGCGGCGCCCAGGCGATGCGCTTCGACGTGGTGCGCGTGCCGGCCCAGCAGACGCTCGGCGACTATCTGAATTCCGGCTGGATGGAGAATGTCGACAAGTCCGCGACGGAGGAGCTGACCATCAACGGCTTCCCGGCGGCCTCGACCACCGCCAGCGGCGATCCCTGGCAGTTCAAGGTCTATGCGATGCGCGTCGGCAGCGACGTCTACCGCTTCATCTTCGCCTCGCGCCAGAAGACGACCGAGAGCGAGCGCAACGCCCGCGAGACCGTGAACTCGTTCCGCCGCCTCAGCCTGGAGGAGATCCAGTCGGCCCGGCCGCTGCGGATCAAGGTCATCACCGTGCAGCCCGGCGACACCGTCGAATCGCTGGCCCATCGCATGAACGGCGTCGACCGCCCGATCGAGCGCTTCCGCGTCCTCAACGGCCTCGACGCGCGCGCCCAGGTGAAGGTGCGTGATCGCGTGAAGATCGTGGTGGAGTAAGTCTCTTTCAGGGGCTCGCGATCACGCGCCGCATCCGACAGCCAGATGCTTGGCGCAGACCGCGCCTCGACGCTCTTACGAGCGATTGGGACCAGCATCACCGACTGCTCTCCGCGACGGTGGCCAAATGCCGATGATAACGATGGTCGGGCGCCGCGATCTCGGTCTCTCACCCCTCCCCTGGAGGGCAGGGCCATCGCATGTGGAAATTCCAGGCTGTCTCGACGAACGATCCTGCAAGTTAGTTACTCCGTCATGCCCGGGCTTGTCCCGGGCATCCACGTCGTTCTCAGCATGCCGGCCGACGTGGATGGCCGGGACAAGCCCGGCCATGACGACGTGGAGAGAGACGAGCACAAAACGGCGATCGCCACATGCGATTGCCCTCCCCTGGAGGGGGAGGGTCGATCGCACGCGAAGCAGGCGAGCGGGGTGGGGTGAAGCCGCGGACTCCGGTGCGGGTGGAGAGATCACCCCACCCCGGCTCACAGGCGCTTCGCGCCTATGAGCCGACCCTCCCCCTCCAGGGGAGGGTGAAGCGGGGCTCACCTCACAGACTGGCACGAAACAAAAAGCCCGACCTCGCGGCCGGGCTTTCGTAAGCAACTAATTGGAAAAACGCTCTGTCGGGACCGTCAGGCGGCTTCGTCGGCCACGGCGGTGTCGTCGCCGTCGATGTCGTCACCCTCGGCGTCTGCATCACCCTCGGCGACCGCGTCGGCTTCGGTCTTGGCACCGCGGCGCGGGCTCTTGGCGAGCTGCGTCTCGATCTCCTTGACGGCCTCGGTCTCGGTCGAGTGCTGCACGACAGCGATCTCGCGCGACAGCCGGTCGAGCGCGGCTTCATAGAGCTGGCGTTCGCTGTAGGACTGCTCCGGCTGCGACTCCGAGCGGTAGAGGTCGCGCACGACCTCGGCGATGGCGACGATGTCGCCCGAATTGATCTTCGCTTCGTACTCCTGGGCGCGGCGGGACCACATCGTGCGCTTGACGCGGGCGCGGCCCTTCAGGGTCTCCAGCGCCTTCTTGACCAGCGCCGGGTCGGACAGCTTACGCATGCCGACATTGGCGACCTTGGCGGTCGGCACGCGCAGCGTCATCTTGTCCTTGATGAAGTTGATGACGAACAGCTCAAGCTTGGCGCCCGCGATCTCCTGCTCCTCGATGGCCAGGATCTGGCCGACGCCGTGAGCCGGATAGACGACGAATTCATTGGTCTTGAAGCCCTGACGCTGGGTCGGCAGCTTCTTCTCCTCGACGCGCGGGGCGGCCGCGGCGGGAGCCGCCGGCTTGGCGGCAACGGGGGCCTTGGCAGCAGGGGCAGCAGCAGGAACGGCCGTCTTGGTGGCCTTGGGCGCAGCGGCAGCCTTGGCCGGAGCGGCCTTGGCAACAGAGTCCTTTTCAAGAGTGGTCTTCGCGGCGGATGCTTTCGCGGCAGTCTTGGCAGTCTTTTCAGGCATTGCGCTTCTTTTGTTCTTGGTGGACTTGGCAGCCGAGGCCTTTGCGGCAGCCCGAATCTCCTTTACAGGAGCCCGGGCACGGCCCTTGGAAACGCTGCGGCTGGCCGCGGCGGCTTTTTTGGTACTCTTGGAAGCACTCTTTTTACGCGTTTTCTGTGACACAGCCTGCGCGCGGAACTGCCACGCCCCTGTTTGATGTTGCGGGAACCTAAAAGGGCGGCCAAAAAAGAATACGCATGGCCGGGTTCGGCTCTGAGAATGTGCCATATATAGCACATTTCCCGCAAAAATCAATGATTTAGAGGCCTCAGGGGCGGTATTGTGACGGATCCGCGAAGTTAGGGTTAAGTGAGCCGTGCCGGAATAGAACAACTCCCGCAGCGCTCAGCGTGGCTGCGGGGCATGGTCTAGGCCTTTGTTTCCGCGTAGCGATTTCGATCCGGTCAAAGTCCGCTGCAGACGGCGCGGCGCCGCTACGGCAGAGGTATCGCGGTGACCGTCAGTCCCCGGCGCCGGGCTTCGACGAAAAATATTTCTCGAACTTTCCGTCCTCGCCGTCGTGCTCCTTGGCGTCGGCCGGCGGATCCTTCTTCTGGGTGATGTTGGGCCAGGACTTGGCATACTCGGCATTCACGCCGAGCCACTTCTCCAGCCCCGGCTCCGTATCCGGCTTGATCGCGTCGGCCGGGCATTCCGGCTCGCATACGCCGCAATCGATGCATTCGTCCGGATGGATCACCAGCATGTTGTCGCCTTCGTAGAAGCAGTCTACTGGGCAGACCTCGACGCAGTCGGTATACTTGCACTTGATACAGTTTTCGGTGACGACGTAAGTCATCCAGGGCTCCGGAACGGATCGACAATTCGGCAGGCCTGCACTAGCGCAGGACGTGATGTGCCGCAAGTGAAGCGCGGCGAAGAACTGAATCGAAGCCGCGTTCGCGCAGCCGATCCAGATCAGGCCGGGCCCGCGCCTTCGAGATCATCGTACAACCCGACCACCGACGCCGCGTCACCGCGGCGCGCCGCAAAGCCTGTCACCTTGAGCACGCGCACCTTGCGGTCGAGGGCAATGGTCAGGACATCGCCGGTCTTCACGCCGTGCCCGGGCGAGGTCTCGCGCACGCCGTTGACACGGACGTGGCCCGACGACACCAGCGCCGCGGCGCTGGTGCGGGCCTTCACCAACCGCGCATGCCATAGCCATTTGTCGAGGCGCTGGCGCTCTGACGGGGTGTCGGACGTGGGCGTGGTCCTTCCGGTCTGGCCGCGTCAATCCTTGCGGTTATTGGCCGCAAGCTGCTCCTTGAGCGCCGCAAGCTTGGCAAACGGCGAGTTCGGATCGACCGGCCGGTCGCGATCCCGGCCACCACCACCGCCGCTCGACGCATAGGGCCGCAGCGCCGGCCCGCCGTCGCGCTTGTCGCGGCCGCCCTTGCCGAAGTCGCGGCCACCGCGTCCCTCGCGGTCGCCACCGAACTTGCCGCCCTTGTTGCGATCGCGATTCTGGTCGCGTCCCTTGCCGTCCTGGTCGCGGCGCGGACCGCGATCGTCGCGCGCGGGCGCGGCCGCTGCTGCGGCTTCGCCACCTTCGCGCGGAGGTCCCTTGCGGAAGTCCTTGCCGAACTCCTTCACGCGGTCGCGGCGGCCGTGGCCGCGATGGCGGTCACGCCCCTCGCCCTCGGCCGGTGCGGCACCGGCGGCCGCAGCCTCGCCGCCACTCGCGGCCTGGCCGCGATCGTGCTGCGGACGCTGATGGCGATTGCGCTGATGGTGCTCGTGCCGCGGCCGGCGCTCGTCCGAGCGACCGCCGGGACGCCAGACCTCGACGAGGACCGGCTCGGCCGGCGCGGCCTCGGCAACACCGCTCGCCGGCTCGGCCGCCGGAGCGCCGGCTTCGGCCGGGGCTGCTTCGGGCTGTGCCGCATCAGCCTGGGCGGTCTCGTCGGCCGCAGCCGTCTCGGCCTGCGGCGCGACGTCGTCCGCCGCAGCCGTGGGGTCCGAGGCGCTCTCGACCGCCGGCGGCTGCTCGGCCGGCGTCGGCGTCACGAAGTCGACCGTCGGCAAGGAGGTCATCGCCGCGGGCTGCGCGGGTTCGGCCGCCGCGTCAGGCAACGCGTCCGGCGCGGCGACGGCCTGCTCGGTCACCGGCGCAACCGCGGCTTCCGCGACCGTAGGCACCTGCGCGTCCGACGGCTCGGCGGCGGTCGCCGGCGCAACATCGGCGGATACCGTCTCGGCCGGCGCCGCCTCCGCGGCAACAGCCTCCGCCGGCTGGTCGACCGGAGTCTCGGCCGGCGTCTCGATCTGGGTCGCGACCTTCTTGGGCGGCAGCGGCGGGCGCTTCTCCATGCGATAGCCGAGCGCGCGCAGGATCGAGGCGAAGTCCTCGCCGGCCGAGCCGGTGAGCGACGTCATGGCCTGGGTGACGACGAAGCCGCGGCCGTCGAAGGC
The DNA here is from genome assembly GCF_051167855.1 of Bradyrhizobium sp. HKCCYLRH3099. Lineage (NCBI taxonomy): Bacteria > Pseudomonadati > Pseudomonadota > Alphaproteobacteria > Hyphomicrobiales > Nitrobacteraceae > Bradyrhizobium > Bradyrhizobium sp. HKCCYLRH3099. The sequence goes on along the minus strand of NZ_JBNPTW010000012.1, from coordinate 84,262 downwards.
GCCGGCGGGCTTCTCGCCCTGCGTATTCTCGCGCCACGCCAGAGCGGGACGAATCAGATCGGCAAGCCGTTCCAGGATGTCGACGCGCACGGCGCGCTCGCCTGCCTGCTTGTAGCCGAGCACGCGATAGGCGTCGCGCGGCAACGCCTTGTCGACCGGGAACGAGGTGCGGCCCGAGCTTGCCAGATGCTGCGCGCCGGTCAGCGCGGACATGTCGACATTACCCTGCTTCTCGGCCCAGAGCAGCGCGGCCAGCGCGCGCGCGGCCGGCTTCAGCAAAGCGGGGACGTAGATGTGGTAGGCGCCGAAACGCACGCCGTATTTGCGCAAGGTGGCGCGCGAAGGCTGGTCGAGATCCTTCATCTCGCCGGCGATCTTGTTGCGCTCGATGACGCCGAGCGCCTCGACCAGCTGGAAGGCAATGCCGCGGGCGATGCCGGTGATGTCCTCGGCCTTGGACAGTTCGAACAGCGGCCCGAGCAGCTTCTCGATATGCGTCTTGAGCCACAGATCGAGGCGGGCCTGGACCTTGTCGCGGGCAGCTCCCGTGAGACGCTCGTCGGCGATGATGCGCAGGCGCGGGTGCAGGGCGTCGTCTGCCGCGACCAGCTTCGCCACGGCATCGCCGGTCCAGCGCAGCGTGCCATCGGCGGTCAGCACGATGTGCTCGTCCGGCGCATTGGAGAGTTTCTCGGCACGCGCCTCGATCTCGCCGGCCAGGGCCTTCTGGGCAGCAGCCTGCAGGGCCTTGGCCTCGGAGCCGGCTTCGGCGGCGTCGGGCGCGAAGGTGAATCCATCCAGGCGGCCGATCGCATGCCCTTCAACGATCACTTCGCCGGTCTTGCCGATTTCCGTATTCAAAACACTGTTCTCCCGCAGGCGCCGCATCAATACACTGGTACGACGATCAACGAAACGCTCCGTGAGCCGTTCATGAAGGGCGTCTGACAATTTATTTTCGAGATCGCGGGTAATCCCCTGCCAATAATCGGGATCACGCAGCCAATCCGGCCGGTTCGCGACGAAGGTCCAGGTGCGAATTTGTGCAATCCGGCCCGACAGCGTGTCGATGTCGCCGTCGACGCGGTCGGCCTGATCGACCTGGGCCGCATACCAGGCGTCCGGAATACGCCCCTTCTGCATCAGGAAGCCGAACACGGTGGTCACGAGCTCGGCATGCGCGGCCGGCGACAGCCTGCGATAGTCCGGAATCTGACAGGTCTCCCATAGACGCTCGACGGCCGCCGCGCCATGCGCCATGTCGCGCACCTCGGCATCGCGCGCGGCGTGGTCGAGCACCCGCAGGTCCTCGGCGATCGGCGCACGCGTCAGCGCCTCGTGCGACGGCGCCAGCGCCAACGACACCTGCAGCGCGCTCAGCGAAGCAAAATCCAGCTTCGAGTTGCGCCATTGCAGCACCTTCACGGTATCGAAAGTGTGGTTCTGAAGCGCGTTGACGAGCTCGGGCTCGAACGGCGCACAACGCCCGGTGGTCCCGAAGGTGCCGTTGCGCGTAGCGCGGCCCGCGCGGCCTGCAATCTGGGCAAATTCCGACGGCGTCAGGCGGCGGAACTGATAACCGTCATATTTGCGGTCGGAGGCGAAGGCGACGTGATCGACGTCCAGATTGAGCCCCATGCCGACGGCGTCGGTGGCGACGAGATAGTCGACGTCGCCGTTCTGGAACATCGCCACCTGGGCGTTGCGGGTCCGCGGCGACAGCGAGCCGAGCACGACGGCCGCGCCGCCATGCTGGCGGCGGATCAGTTCCGCAATCGCATAGACCTCATCGGCTGAGAACGCGACGATCGCAGTCCGCCGCGGCTGCCGCGTGATCTTGCGATCGCCTGCGAATTCGAGCTGCGAGAGCCGCGGCCGGGTGATCATCGAGGCGCCCGGCAGCAGCCGCTCGATGATCGGGCGCATCGTCGCGGCGCCGAGCAGCAGTGTCTCGTCGCGGCCGCGCCGGTTGAGGATGCGGTCGGTGAAGACGTGGCCGCGTTCGAGATCGGAGGCGATCTGGATCTCGTCGACGGCGAGGAACGACACGTCGAGATCCCTGGGCATCGCCTCGACCGTCGACACCCAGTAGCGCGGATTCTTCGGCTTGATCTTCTCCTCGCCGGTAATCAGCGCGACAGCCTCGCTGCCGACGCGATCGGCGATCTTGTTGTAGACCTCGCGCGCGAGCAGCCGCAGCGGCAGGCCGATGATCCCAGACGAATGCGCCAGCATGCGCTCGATCGCGAGATGGGTCTTGCCGGTGTTGGTGGGACCGAGCACGGCGGTGACGCCGCTTCCAGGAGCACGGTCGGATGCACGGTCGGACATGCGCTCGAAAGGCGAGGCAGCCGAAGAAGACGAAAAAGCCATTCGTTAAATGTGGGTCTCGAAGCCGGCGTTGGAAGCGCGCGGTTCACGCGCGATGAAGGCATATTTTGGCTGTATCTGGAGAGGCTGCGATGCTGACCCCTGTCTCACATTGTGACGCATATAGTGCCGCAGCTTAAGCTTCGGAACGCCTTGAGAACGAATCACGAAGGAATCGGTGACTCCATCGTCTTTCCGGCTTCGTTCACCGCAACATCTCGCGCTCTGCGATTTAGCCAGCACTAGATCAAGTTTTCGCGGGCTTCACAAGCAACGCTTTTGCGATGGAACTGAAGCGCCTTTGCGCCAGCCCGGAGTCGAATCAGATCGGGGAAAGAGTCAAACGGATTCACCCGCGTTCGAACGGCCTCGTTATGCACGCTCTTGAGCCATCCCTTCGGCGATGGGCCTGGCTGGCGCCCGGCCGTTCCGCGAAACCCGAGCAACTCACCGGGCCGCGCATCCTTCCGAGATCACCCTACAGCGTCCATCGTCCGGCGTCGGCCTTGGCGGACGCTCCCAAGCGAAGGCCAGGTAAGATGCAATGGCGAGATGCAGCGCTACTGCGTCTTGGCGACGTGCGGCGTCGCCTGCGTGATGAACGTCGTCGCTTCCAGCATCGCGGTCCCGAACGATGTCGGGATCACCACCCGGAACGGCACCAGCACGCGTGTGCCCGCCAGCGGCACGAAGAACACTTCCATGTTGCGGGCCTGCGCCAGATATTTGATGACCGGCCGATCGGGGATGTAGCCCGCGACGGGCGTGAAGTAGATCGCGCAGACCAGCGCGGGGCCGCGATAGCCCTTCTCCGCCTTGACGTTCTCCATGCGCTTGTAGTCGAGCTTGAGCTCATAGCGCATCCGGCCGTCGAAGATCGGCGCCGCGCCACGGCAGGACTCCGGCGACAGCAGCTCGCCGTTCCCGGGCACGCGCACGAGCGACGCGGTCATCGGATCGAACACGCCGCGCTTGTGCGCATCGGTCACCGGAATGCGGTCGGGATCGACCGGCGGTGTCGGCTCGATGGCAAAATCCTTCACCGTGCCGTTCTGCAGGTTGATGCGGATCTGCTCGGATTTCTTTCCCGTGGTGGTCGAGGCCTGATAGCTCTGGGCAACCAGCGCGCCGTTGACGACGCGACCCTGCACCGAGCCGTTGCCCGAGCCCTGCGAAAAGCTCTTGAGCAGGCCGGCCGTGCCGCCCTGGACCGAAGCGCCGTATTGATCATCGCCAATCTCGATGGCCCAGGTACCCTTCCCCACGGGAATACCGGCCAGAGATGCCTCGTACTGGGCATCGAGCCTGGCTTGCGCGCGAACCACCTGCGGCGTCAGCATCAGGAGGGCAGCGAGAGATCCGGCCGCCGCGAGGCGCCGAGAACGGAAGAAGGCCGAGCTGTTCGTCACGTCGAAATGATCCTGCCGATCCGTTGACCGGGCCGTCGGCCTCTGCGCCGCGCCACGGGTGTTACTTACGCCAAAAACACGCCTGAACAACGCCAACCGGTCGCTCTCTGGCCGATTGTCCAGCGCTTTGCGCCCGGACCGCATCCCGGCGAAGCCGCGTCACGCTGCCACCGTCCTGGCCTGCGGCCCGCCGGGCCGGCCTGACACACGCCGCGCAAGTCCCCATTGATCGCTTTCGAATACGCCCTTTATGTGGTCGGGACTTTCAGCCTATACTATTGATTGTACGACCTGTTTCCGGATCGAGGACCGGCCGCCGCGGCCACCGGCACGGCTGCCGCTCGGCCTCTCGATACCGTTGCCTGGAACCGGCGGGGCTCACCCGACTCGACACCCTCGCAGGCTGCCATTGCCGCGCCGCCTCAAAACCTTGACGAAAAGCCGCATCCCCCCTATAGGACCGCATCTCCCAGAGACGAGCTGGACGAGTTTTGGACCCCCGCGGCCCGCCGACTTCAGGCGGACGAAGGGTGCGGGGATGAGAGAGGATTTATTGCCATGTCGCGGCGCTGTGAACTGACGGCCAAGGGCCCCCAGGTTGGCCACAAGGTCAGCCACTCGAACATCAAGACCAAGCGGCGCTTCCTGCCGAACCTGTGCAACGTCACCTTCATCTCGGACGTGCTCGGCCGCAACGTGCGCCTGCGCGTTTCGACCAACGCGATCAAGAGCGTCGACCACAATGGCGGCCTCGATGCCTATCTGCTGAAGGCCAATGCCGCGGCGCTTTCGCCGCGCGCGCTCGAGCTGAAGCGCGCCATCGAGAAGAAGGCCTCCGAGGCCGCTCCGGTCGCCAAGGCGAGCTGAGAGGTCGCGTTTCGTCGCAGCCGAGCGCGGCTGTGGCGAGCGTCGAACGCAATGAGTTGACGAATGGCCGGGTCGCGAGATCCGGCCTTTGCGTTTTGTGAAAGCTTATTTTTTCTGTCAGCGTGTTTTGTGGCGGTCACGACCGCCGTCTGCCCGCCCCTTGCCGAACCGCAGTTCGCAGACGGCACGTCGCAAGCGATCGGAAAGACTGTCCAGCGGCGATACGCGCAACGCGCGGCCTCCGACGAAGGATCTGGAGAAGCGGTCTCCCCAAGCTCAGCCGGATGCTCTACACTCGCTGCGGTAGCATTATAGCGGACATTCCTTTGTCATGAAGAATATTGTCATCTGCTGCGACGGCACCGGCAACGAGATCAGCGAGAACATTTCCAACGTCCTCAAGCTCTATCGCTGCCTGCGCAAGACCGACAAGACGACGCCGCATCAGGCCGTGTTCTACGATCCGGGCGTGGGCACATTGACGCAGCCCGACAGCTGGCATCGCTTCAAGACGAACTTCAACATGGTGCTGGGCCTGGCGACAGGCTACGGGCTCGATGACAACGTCATCAAGGCCTACTGCTTCCTCGCGTCGCACTATGAGGAAGGCGACCGCATCTTCCTGTTCGGCTTCTCGCGCGGCGCCTACACCGTGCGCGTGCTGGCCGGGCTGATCCACAAGGTCGGACTGATCTCGCCCGACCAGATCAATCTCGCGGGCTCCGGCGTCATCGCCTACAAGAAATACTCCTCCGACAACCCGAAGGCCGGACGCGGCATCACGACCGAGCTCGAGAGCACCGAGGAGGAGGGGCCGATCCCCGAGAGCCGCGACGACCAGGCCGCGCAATTCGCGCGCATCACCTCGACGCGCTGGCCGACCATTCACTTCGTCGGCGTGTGGGACACGGTGGCCAGCGTCATCGTGCCGCGGACGGACCGGCTGTTCGCGCTGCCGAGCCTGGAGGAGCTGGCGTTCACCATCAGCAATCCGAGCGTCAAGATCTTTCGCCAGGCCGCGGCGATCGACGAGCGCCGCTGCATGTTCCGGCTGAAGCCGTGGGAGATGCCGCAGACCTTCACGCCCAACCGCTTCAACAAGGCCAAGGCGGGCCCGCAGGACGCCAAGCAGGTGTGGTTCGCCGGCGTCCACTGCGATGTCGGCGGCGGCTATCCGGAAGCGCAGTCGGCGGCCTCGAAATATCCGCTGCTCTGGATGATCGACGAGGCGGTGGAGGCCGGGCTCGCCGTCAATCCGCGCACCGTGAATCAGCTCGCCTGGGGGGTACAGCGCAAGAACAGCCCGTTCTCCTATGTGCCTCCGAGCATCCACGGCCCGCTGCACGATTCGATGACGCCGGCCTGGCGGCTGCTCGAATTCCTGCCGAAGAAGGCGAAGTACAGGGAATGGCCCGAGCGCAAGGCGCATCTCGGCTTCTATATCCCGAACTGCGAGCCGCGCTTCATCCCGGATGGCGCCTTCGTCCACGAGAGCGTCCTGATGCGGATCGCAGAATCGGCGGACTATCGGCCCATCAACCTGCCGCCGACCTACGAACGCGTGCCGCTCCCGGTCAAGGCCAGGTCGGAATAGCGGCGCATTACAGCGCCGCGATCGCCAACGGCGTCAGATCATCCGCAAATGGATGACGCCGTCCGTGAGTTCGCCGCGGGAGAAGCGCTCACGCGCCATCTGCTCGAACGCCGTGCGATTGCGCTGCAGATAGGCGAGCGCCTGATTGCGGGTGCAGAAGCAGGTCTCGAGGTGGCAGACCTGCCGCGTCGCCCCGATCGCGAGAGCGAATGCGATCGTCTGGCCTCCGCTCTGCCGGTCGTCCTTGGCGATACGGACGTCTGTTGCGCTGGATTTGGCCACGTCAGCCTCCTCGGGTCGGGAAGGTCGGATCCGGACGCGGAACACGGTTCGGGCGCTTGTAGCTGTTGATCACGACGAGCTTGCGTCAGCGACGATCAGAAGCACGATCAAGGACTAATTGAACGCGGTGGAGATTTTCTCCGCCGCTTTGCAGGAAGCGCAGCGGGAGCCGATTGCGCCACCTCAGCCTCCTTGGCGAGCCGCAACGTGCGCAGGCGCTCCATGTTCTTGCGCACCGCGATCGCGCGCTGATCCCATTCGGCGCGCGCCTTCGCTCCATCCTCAGCCGCGACGCGCTGACGCTCGGCGCGTGCCAGGCTTTCCGGAGAGCGTTCCAAGATCTTCCTGGTGGCCATCGACAGATCCTTCCGGTGAAGCGGGTTATCGTCGAGACGCAGAAAGCCCGCTCAATACAGGATCGAGCGGGCAAACCAGCCATTTCAGTACATCCGTGAAATGGCTTTGAGACGTCTAACAAAGACGCCTGATCAGTACGATCAGACCAGTGTCAGATTTTCTGCGCTGGTCTTGCCGCGCATCTTGTCGGTCTTGACCTCGAAGGTCAGCTTCTGGCCTTCGGCCAGGCCAGCGAGACCAGCGCGCTCAACGGCGCTGATATGAACGAACACGTCGTTCCCGCCGTCCTGCGGCTGAATGAAACCAAAACCCTTCTGACCGTTGAACCACTTCACGGTACCCTGCATGTCTATCTCCAAACGCTTTATCAAGCGTATTCATCGCGCGAACACCGCACGATCTCATCATTCAACTGAGCGATGACTTTGGAAATAGCCCGCGGGCACATTCAGAAAGGCACAGCGGCTAATCGAACAATCTCAAGGTAGACCCTTTCCTGGGGATTACAAGGGCGCGACGCAAATATAGTTTGCGGCCGGTGACACTGCGGTCCAACGCGCTGGCAATATCGAGGGTTCGCGCTTATCTTTGCCGGCACCATCGGTAACGGCCCGGCCATCGATGGCTGAGAGACAGATCGTGCTCCCGCCTTCCTACGAAGGGGATCACCCATGTCTCGACATATCTCTCAGCACATCTCGTTCAGCTCATCGCGTTCAGCTCATCATTCTGAATCCTGAGACAGACACTGCTGAACGTGGCGCCATCGCAGGCGCTACGCCGATCGACTTCACATCAAGACACTCATCGCGAGATGAAGACAAGGAGGACGCTTTTGCAGGTACTCGTTCGTGACAATGACGTCGAGAAGGCGCTGCGCATTCTCAAACGCAAGATGCAGCGCGAGGGCGTGTTCCGTGAGATGAAGCGGCGCCGCGCCTACGAGAAGCCATCGGAGCGCAAGACACGCGAGAAATCCGACGCGATCCGGCGCCAGCGCAAGGTCGCGCGCAAGGCCGCGATCCGCGAAGGGCTGCTGCCAGCGCCGGTGAAGAAGGTGCCCACGGCAAGGCCGGGCGCGCTTCCATCGACGAGTTCCGCGCGCACCGAGCGCGAACGGCCGCAAGGCCCGCTCACCTCCGCGACGCCGCGCAGCTAAGCGCGAGGGCTGCCAGCTCGGCTGGCACAGAGAGGCGAAAGAAGCCGGCGCTCACGCCGGCTTTTGTTTGCTGTCGAGATGTTTGCTGTCGGCAAGAGCCGCCTCGCGCGCCAGGCGCTCGGCTCTCAGTCGCTCGCGGTTCTGATTGAAGGCGCCTTGCGCCTTCTCGTAGTCACTGGTTGGGGCCGGAGCCGGCTTGAACGCTTTCTGGGCTTCGAGCACCGCGGCCGTGGGCCTACGCTCTGACATCGGAGACTTCCTCATTGGAGTGGCGAACGCGCCGGCGCGTGCTGGCAAGATTGGCACAGGACGGCCACGGTTCAGTGACGGCATCGGACGAGCGTCTCGCAAGACTGCGCTCGGGAGCGGATGCGGATCGGAACCCGCCTCGGCGGAGAGAGGCGTCGGCTCGGGTCCCGAATGATGCTGTTATAACCGAAATACGCCAAATATGTTGCAACTCATTTATGCGTCGATTTCGGCCGGCTGAGGCTTGCGCCCAGGGACAGCCGCAAGCAGCTCGCGCGTATAGGGATGCTCAGGATTTGCAAACAGCGCAGCCGTCGGCTTCAGCTCGACGATCTCGCCCCGCTGCATCACTGCGATGCGATCGCAGATCTGCGCGGCGACACGCAGATCGTGGGTGATGAACAGCATCGAGAGGCCGAGCCGCGCCTTCAGATCCTCCAGCAGCCGCAGCACCTGCGCCTGCACGGACACGTCGAGCGCCGACACCGCCTCGTCGGCGACGATGATCTCGGGCTCGAGCGCGAGCGCGCGGGCGATGCCGATACGCTGGCGCTGACCGCCGGAGAACTCGTGCGGGTAGCGATCGACGGCACGGGCATCCAGTCCGACCAGCCCCAGCAGCTCCTGCGCGCGGGTCAGCGCCGCGTCCAGCGGCGTGCCGCGCGCGACCATGCCGTCGGCGATGATGCGGCCGACCTTGCGGCGCGGGTTCAGCGAGGCGAACGGATCCTGGAAGATCATCTGGATGCGATGCCGCTGCGCGCGTAGCGCGCGCCCCTCCAGGGTCGTGAGATCGACATCGCCGATGCGCACCGTGCCGCGATCGGCCTCGATCAGCCGCATGACGAGACGTGCGACCGACGATTTGCCGGAGCCGGACTCGCCGACCAGCCCGAGCGTCTCGCCCTGATGGATGACGAAATTCACCGCGTGCGCAGCGCGCGTCTCACGCTTCGGCCGGAACCAGCCGGTCGGCGTCACATAGGTCTTGTCGAGGCCGATCACCTCGATCGCCTTCGGCTGATCCTCGCGCGTGACGCGCGGCGGCGGGTCGAACGAGGGAACGGCGGCGAGCAGCGCCTTGGTGTAGTCGTGCTGCGGGTTGCCGAGCACGGTTTCGGCGGTGCCCTCCTCCACGACCTTGCCATGGCGCAGCACCACGACCTGGTCGGCGATGTCGGCGACGACGCCGAAATCATGGGTGATGAACATCACCGCCATGTTGTGGCTGGCCTGCAGGTTGCGGATCAACTTCAGGATCTGCGCCTGGGTGGTGACGTCGAGCGCGGTGGTCGGCTCGTCGGCGACAAGCACGGCCGGCTCAAGCGCGAGCGCCATCGCGATCATGGCGCGCTGGCGCTGCCCCCCGGAGAGCTGGTGCGGATAGGCGCGGATGATGCGCTCGGGATCGGGCAGCCCGACCTCGCGCACCAGCGCCAGCGCCTTGGCGCGGCGCTCCGCGGGCGTGTGCAGGTCGTGCGCCTCGAACACCTCCATCAGCTGGTCGCCGATCCGCATCAAGGGATTGAGCGCGGTCATCGGCTCCTGGAACACCATGGCGATGCGGCGGCCGCGCAGATCGCGCCAGCCGTCTTCGTCGACGGCGAGCAAATCGCGTCCCTCGAAGCGGATCTCGCCGCTGTCCACCTTGACGGTGTCGGGCAGCAGGCCGAGCAGCGCATGCGCGCACATCGACTTGCCCGAGCCGGACTCGCCGACGACACAGACGATCTTGCCGGCGGTGAGATCGAACGACACGCCGTCGACCGCGTGCGCGCGCTCGGCCCCCTTCGGCAGGGCTATGCGGAGATTCTTGATGGTGACGACGGGATCAGACATCGTTCACCTGCCCTCGCGCGACAGGCGCGGGTTCAACGCGTCATTCAGGCCTTCGCCGATCAGGTTGAGGCCGAGCACCGAGACCAGGATCGCGACGCCGGGGAACACCGTGATCCACCACGCCTGGCGGATGACGGTGCGGCCGGCGCCGACCATGTAGCCCCAGGAGATCAGATTGGGATCGCCGAGACCGAGGAACGACAGCGAGGATTCCAGTAGGATCGCGGTCGCGACCATCAGCGAAGCCAGCACGATCACCGGCGACAGCGCGTTGGGCAGGATCTCGCGCCAGATGATCCACGAATTGCTTTGCCCGGTCACGATCGCGGCCTGGACGTATTCGCGGGTCCGCAATGAGAGCACTTCGCCGCGCACCAGCCGCGCCACCGGCGGCCAGCTGACGAGGCCTATGGCGGCGACGATCGAGTAGATCGAGGGCTGCAGGATCGCGACCAGCACGATGGCGAGCGCGAAGCTTGGAATGGTCTGGAAGAACTCGGTGAAGCGCATCAAGGCGTCATCGACGCGGCCGCCGAAATAGCCGGCGATGGCGCCGAGCGGCACGCCGACGACCAGCGCCACCAGTGTCGAGACAAGGCCCACCAGCAGCGAGACGCGCGCGCCGAAGATCAGGCCAGCGAGGACATCACGTCCGAGCGCATCGGTGCCGAGCGGCACCTTCGCCAAGGTGAACGGCGGCACGAACGGTCGCTGTACCATGCGCCAGGGCGAATTCGGGAAGTAGAACGGACCGGCCACCGCGATCACGATCGCCAGGATGAGGATGATCAGCCCGATGATGCCGCTTGGGCTGCGCAGCATGGTGCGCCAGAACTGTCTCATGAGGCGTACTCGATGCGCGGATCGACCAGGCGGTAGACGAGGTCGGTGACGAGGTTGAAGATCAGCACCATGGCGGAGGACACCACGAACACGCCGAGCAGCAGATTGTAGTCGCGCTGGATCAACGCGTCGTACATCAGCCGGCCGATGCCGGGCCAGGCAAACACGGTCTCGGTCAGCACCGCGCCTCCCACCAGCGTGCCGGCGTGGACGCCCGCGAGGGTGACGACCGGCAGCAGCGCGTTGCGCAGCACGTGGCGGCGCAGGATGACGCCGTCGCGCAGGCCCTTGGCCCGCGCGGTCTTCACGAAGTCGAGCCGCTTCACCTCCAGCATCGAGGCGCGGGTCATGCGGGTGTAGGTCGCCATGAAGAACAGACCGAGCGTCGCGGCCGGCATCACCAGATGCGCGCCGACGTCGAGCGCATGGCGTAGCCCGGTGTAGCCGGCGCCGACGGTCTCGTAGCCGAAGCTCGGCAGCCAATCGACCCAGACGGAGAACAGGAGAATCGCGATCAGCGCGATCCAGAACAGCGGCGTCGCGTAGAAGATCAGCGCGAGCACGGTGATGGCCGTATCGAGGAAGGTTCCGGCGAATCGCGCCGCCAGGGCGCCGAACAGCACGCCGAGCGCGAGCGAGATCGCGAACGCGGACAGCGTGAGCAGCAGCGTCGCGGGCAGCCGCTCGGCGATCAGCTTGGCGACTGGCGCCTGCTGGCGAAACGAGAAGCCGAGATCGAGCGTGGCGATGCCCTTGACGTAGATGAGGAGCTGCTCCGGCAGCGGTCGGTCGAGGCCGAACTTCTCACGCAGCTGCGCGACGAACATCTGGTCGGACGCGCCGGCCTCGCCGGCCATGACAACGGCGGGATCGCCCGGCGCCAGCCGGATCAGAAAGAAGTTCAGCACGATGATGGCGAGAAGGACGATGACGCCCTTCGCGACGCGCTGGGCGATGAAGGAGAGCATAGAGGGCCCGTGATGGTCAGCTCGGCACGATCAAATGAGGCGCTGGAGCGCGACACTGGTGCCGCGCTCCCTCGAACACCGCTATTTATCGAGCCAGGCGTCGCGGAAGCCGTCGTTGACGCCGACGCCGGTCGTGATCAGGTTCTTGACCTTGCACTTGGTGATGGTCGGGAACTGCAGCTCGAGCAGCCAGGCCACAGGCACGTCCTCGACGAGGATCTTCTGCACCTTCTCATACGCCTCCTTGCGCTTGGCATCGGTCGGCGCGGTTGCGCCCTCGGCGAACAGCTTGTCGACCTCGGGGTTCGAATAGCCCTCGACATTGTTGAACAGCTGACCCTTGGCAATCGCGGAGGTCAGGTAGTTGCGGGAGACGCCGAGCGCGGGATCGCCGTACTGATAGAGATAGGTGAAGGCGATGTCGTAGTCCCACTCCATGATCTTCTGGTTGCCGCCGGGGACGTCGGTCGCGATCGTCTCGATCGTCATGCCGACATCCTGCAGGTTCTGCTTCACCGCCTCGCCCCAGCGCTGCCAGGTCTCGCCATAGGCCAGCGGCAGCATGCGGATCTTCTCGCCCTTGTAGCCGGCCTCCTTCAGCAGCGCCTTGGCCTTGGCGGGATCGTACGGATATTTCGGCACGTCGTCGGTGTAGAACTTGATGGTCGAGGCCGACGGGCCGGTCGCGACCTTGCCGAGTCCGTTCCAGATCACATCCTTGGCGAAGTCGCGATCGATCGCGTACATGATCGCCTGCCGGACCTTCTTGTTGGCGAGGACCGGGTTGCGCAGGTTCAGCCACATCCAGGACAGCGGCGAGAAGAACTCCCAGCCGGCGCCGGTGACGCAGGCGCCCGGCAGCTTGGAGACGCGCGGCACGTCGAAATTCTCGATCGAGCCGCCCGGCAGCACGTCGACCTTGCCGGTCTCGAACGCGACCGCGCGCGCCGCGGCGTCCGGAATGATCTGCCAATAGACCTCGTCGAGGTAGGGCTTGCCCTTCTCGTGGTAGTTCGGATTTTTCACCATGCGGATGAACGAGCCCTTCTGCCACTCCTTGAACATGAAGGGGCCGGTGCCGATCGGCGCGTTGTTGTTCGGATTGGTCTTGTAGTCGGTGCCCTCATAGAGATGCTTCGGCACCATCGGCAGCGAGCCGACCTCGAAGATGCCGATGAAGGGGCCGAACGGCTCCTTCAGGGTGAACACCACGGTGAGATCATCGGGCGCCTCCACCTTCTCGACCATCACGAGATTGTTGCGGGCACGCGCATGCGTCTGCTTCAGCATCTCGATCGAGAACAGCACGTCGGCCGAGGTGAACGGCTTGCCGTCGTGCCAGGTCACGCCCTTCTTGAGCTTGAAGGTGTAGACCTTCGCATCCGGACTGATGGTCCAGCTCTCCGCGAGGCCGGGCAGCGGTTCGAGCTTCGGGCTGTAGCGCAGCAGGCCCTCGAAAATGTTGCCGGATACCATCTGGGTCGGGCCGTTCTGGACCATCGCCAGCATCAGGCCGGGCGGCTCCGGCTGGATCACCGCGTTGACGACCCCGCCGACCTTCGGCTCCTCCGCATGCGCTACGGCCAATCCGCAGCCGATGACAACGCCCAACAACACCCGTTTGATCATGATTCACGTCCCAAATGATTTCGGAGAGCAGCAATGCATCAAGCGCGCCAACGCGCGCGACGCGGCCATGCGGCGTTTTGATGCTGCGCCTGCTCCGGATGCATGGACGCGAGCCAGGTTGGCGCTCACAGAGCGGAAATGCAGCCCCGATGCACGACCGCGCTCCGCGGGACAAGATGAACGTCGAGGTCCCCCGCAGGCAGCGAGGACCAATTAGTTCCGCTCGGCAGAACTCGCAAAGCCATGCACGATCACGCGCTGCCGGTACCAGATGAAAGTCGCGACAGGATCAGCCCAAAAATTGATCACGAATTCAGCGCCGGATCCGCGCAATGGCCCCCGCCACGATCTGCATGATGACACCGATGACCCAACCCGCCATGATCCATGATCAATGAGGTCCAGACGATGTGCGGATCCTCGCGCAGGATGATGATGGCGACGGCGAAGAACGCAGTCAGCGTGGCGAGGAAGGTGCCGACCGCGCTAAGAAACTCGGCCGCGTCGATCCGCCGTTCCGCAGGCGTGCCTTCCTCATGCGGATGGAAGGGAAGCTGCGGCGTGTCGATGCCGAGATAGAAGCCGAATGCGCCGGACAGCATCATCAGAAGCAGGAAGCCCTGGGTGGTCAGCGCGGGCACGCTGGAACCGACGTGAGCGCCGACGAAGACCCCGCAGGCCGCACCGGCCAAGGCCAATCCCGAGCGCTCCAGGACGTGAGCAAAACGTCGGACGCGGATGCGCATGGAGACCCCCCTTGCTCCGGACCGGCGAGACCGCCGGTCCGGCCATGATTGATCAAACAGCTTACGCCGCCCTGGTCATGTCGGCATTGAGATGGCGCAACCTCGGCATCACCTCATGCTTCAGCAACCGCAGGGAGTTGTGCCAGGCCTCCGGCTTGTGCTTGTAGTCGAAGCCGAACACGCACAGCGTCCCGAAGCCGCCGACCTCGTGCCAGATCTTCTCGATCTTCTCGGTCACCGTTGCCGGCGAGCCGATGATCCAGTTGCGCTTGGCGCAATAGTCCACCGTCACGTCGGTGTCGGCCACCTCGGGCGAATGCTTCAGATAGTCCTTGAAGCCGAAATGGCTGAGCAGAGGCAGGAAGTACTCGCTCATCATCCGTCCCATCATGTCGCCGGTCGACAGCCGCCACGCCTCCTCGTCGGTTTCGGCCACGAACACCTCGCGCACCAGCCGCCAGTCATTACGGCTCGGCTTGCGCCCGGACTTGGCCGCGCCCGCCTCGACCGAATCCCAGTGCGACGACACATAGGCCGGGTTGAGGTTGAGGCTCATCGGAATGAAGCCGCGCTCGCCGGCGAGCTTCAGCGTGTCCGAGTTCTTCGACAGGCCGGCGACGCCGATCGGCGGATGCGGCGCCTGCACCGGCTTGATGTGCGGCTTCAGGAAGTCGAACATCACGTCGGGCTTGGTCACTGTCCAGTACTTGCCCTTGTGCGTGAACGGCGCCGGTTCGGTCCACAGACGCAGGATGATCTCCAGCGCCTCGCGGGTCATCTCGCGGTTCTGGCCGCTCATGCCGTCGACGTTGAACATCGCCCAGTCGCTCGGCAGGCCAGATGCGGCGATGCCGAAATTGAGCCGGCCATCGGAGAGATGATCCAGCATCGCGACGCGGTTGGCGAGCTCGGCCGGATGATGATAGGGCAGCAGGAAGCCGCCGGGCCCGAGGCGGATGTTCTTGGTCTCGCGGAATGCCTGCGCCAGGATCAGATCGGGCGCCGGATGCGGCTCCCAGGGCGCGGTGTGATGCTCGCCGATCCAGGCTTCCTGATAGCCGAGCTCATCGAGCCAGCGCAGGACCTGCAAGTCCCACTCCTGCCCTTCCTTCAACCCGCACTCCGGCGGATGCGAGGGCATCGTGAAGTATCCAATTTCCATGGCGCTTTCCTCTCGCGTTTGTTTTTTTGCTCTGCTGCGCTGCACGCATCGCTGCGCACGACCCAGCATAGCACGTCCTGCGAGCAGGATCAGCGCCCAACCGCGCATGACCCATCACGTGATGGCCAGGGGGCTGCGCGAACGCGGAGCTACTTGTCGGCTGCGGAGGAGGATGCAGGCTTTGGCGGCGTGCGAAAACGATCCAGCACGTCCGCGGGAATCACGGCGGCTCGGGGCGTTGTGCCCCTTTCGGTCGACGTGAAAGGCGAGGCTGGCGCCATCGCGGCCGGCTTCGGCGGCCCGCCGACGATGCGCGTGGCAACGTTCTCACGCAGCAGTTCGCGCGACTCAGGATACCACATCGAGCTCGGCTCGGCCTGGTTGGCACGGACGGCGAAGTCGCGGCTGAGGCCGAATTTCTGAAGACGGGTCTGCTCCAGCTCGATCGCGGCGCGGCGATCGGCGGCGCTCAGGCCGCGATAGGAGGGTTGATGGAAGCCAAGTCGGGCATTCCACATCACGGCCCGATCGGTGCCGCCAAGGAACACGATCGTGCAGGCCGAGAGGCAGGTCTGCTCGACCAACGTAGAAAGTCCCCGCGCCTTGATGAGGTCCGACATGCGCTGCGCCTCGCGGATCCGGCCGCCCTGCGAATTGAGGCGGACGGTCTTCACGTCAGGCATGGCATCGAGCAGCTCGGCCAATTCCCGCGCGACGCCAAATTTGATGCCTCCGGAGAATTCGAGCATCTCCCCATAGGCCAGCACCTGGAATCGATGCGGACCCAGGCGCTGGTCGCCCGTTGCGATGTCGCCGATTTCGGCGATCTGAGGCAGGCCGTTGCTGACGAAATTCCAGAGCCCTCCGACAATGCCGAGCAACACCATCACTTTGGCGACGCCGCCCCAGCCAGTTCGCCCGGACGCGCTATAGACCGTCGCCGATCGCCAGATGCCGACGTTCTGCCAGAGCATCAGGAGCGCCAGGATGAGCCAAATCATCAGGAGCGCCGTCAACCCGGCGGTCGGATGATCGTCGATTACGCCATCGAACAGGAGGACGCTCGCGGCAGCGACTGCGACACCAGCTAGAAACCCGAGCAGCGTCCCATTGACCCAGTACGACAGCGGTAGCGACAACTGGCCACGCCAATGCCGCATGATGTAATTCTGCCGCGAGGGCTCCGGCGGCGATGGCGCCATGACGCCAGCCACCTCCGTCATCGGCCGCCGGCCCCGCTCAACGCGAACCACCTGCGTGCCGGCGAAGCGATCGTACCAGGTGTCCGCCCGCACATAGATCTGCCGCCAAGCGACCAGACCTCCGATCAGAGGCGGACAAAGGACGGCGACCGCAATCCCGAAAAGGAGATCTTCAGGAAGCGCCGTGACCGCCGTGAAGGACTGCGCCAGCGCCCACGCGATCGTCGGACCGAAGATCAGCAGCAGCATCCCATAGCGTCGCCGGGCGGCGCGCAAGGACGGTGGACCGTCCCCGTGGCTCTGAGCCAGCCGGAGGCGGCAGATCCGGCGGCCCGGCGTCCCGCGCCGGACGTCGAGCATGAGGCGCAAGCCGAGCAGCAGGGGCAGCAGCACGATCCCGAGCGACAATCCCTTGACCGGCACGCCGTCCGCATCGAGCATGCTGTCGATATGAATCTCCTTGGTGATCGGCCCATCCTGGGTGATCCGCGACACGCGCAACATCCGGGCCGAAGGCAATCCGAACAGATGGTGCTCGCAGTCGAGGATCGCGGTGGGATTGAACTGCGGCGGGACTGCCACACCATCCGGTACGGCCTCGCGCTTGCTGCAGTTGGTCGCGTAGATGCCGTCGGCAAACTGCACCCGGCCATGTGTCAGCGGGAACAGCACGATCCCAGCGGCCTGCAGGAGGATCACGACCAGCAGCGCATCAATGAAAAACGCCCCTGCCCGACGCCACACGCCAGCGCGCTCGAATTCGTCGTGAAGACTTTGGTTCGACACGTGACGCCGAAGGGCTGCTATGAGTTGCGTCGGACAGAGCGGTTGTGTGGGCGGGAATATGTTACCCGAACTTGAGGATCGTCACAAGATGTCGCAGGTCGGCCCCACCCGATCTGAAATGATCGCGCGGGAGACGAAGATGCGATCACGTGGGATCATCGCGTCTCCACCTAGCGCGCACCGAAGGTCGTCCGGCCGAACAGCTCCTTGTGCGTCGACGGCTGCGAGCGCCAATATTGCGGAGGGGCGGCGACCTGTCCGCCCAGCTCGGCGGCGGCATGCCAGCCCCAGCGCGGGTCGTAGAGCATGCCGCGGGCGAGTGCGACCATGTCGGCCTTGCCGGAGGCCACGATCTCCTCGGCTTGCTGCGCCTGCGTGATGAGGCCGACCGCCATGGTTGGTAGTCCCGTCGCTTTCTTCACGGCCTCGGCAAATGGCACCTGATAGCCGGGCCCGAGCGTGATCTTTTGCAGCGGCGAGACGCCGCCCGAGGACACGTCGATCCAATCGACGCTGCGGCGCTTCAGCTCGTTGGCAAAGGCGATGGTCTGGTCGAGATCCCAGCCGCCCGCGACCCAGTCCGTCGCCGACACGCGCACACCGACTGGCCTGTCCGCGGGGAAGACCGCGCGCACGGCATCGAAGACCTCCAGCGGGAAGCGCATGCGATTTTCCAGCGAGCCGCCGTAGGCGTCGCTGCGCTGGTTGGCGATCGGCGACAGGAATTGATGCAGCAGATAGCCGTGCGCGCCGTGCAGCTCGATCGCGTCGATGCCGAGGCGGGCGGCGCGTTGCGCCGCAGAAACGAACGCATCGCGAATGCGTGCGAGGCCTGCCGCGTCGAGCGCCTCTGGCGCCAGTTCGCCGTCCTTGTGCGGCAGCGCCGACGGCGCGACCGTCTGCCAGCCGCCATCCGCAATAGGAATCTGCTGGCCGCCATCCCACGGCTTGTGGCTTGAGGCCTTGCGGCCGGCATGGGCGAGCTGCATTGCGATCGCTGTCTTGGAGTGCTTGCGCACCGAGGCCAGGATCGGCGCAAGCGCGGCTTCCGTCGTATCGTCCCACAGCCCGAGACAGCCGGGCGTGATGCGGCCGATCGGCTCGACATGCGTCGCCTCGATGCAGAACATCGCCGCGCCCGACAGCGCCAGCGTGTTGATGTGGGTGAAGTGCCAATCATTGGCGGCGCCGTTCTCGGCCGAGTACTGGCACATCGGCGACACGACGATGCGGTTGGCGAGCTCGAGGCCGCGCAGCTTGATCGGAGTGAACAGGGCGCTCATGCGGGGTTCCAGACTGTGAGTTGATCGGGTGATCTCATCAACGAGTGTCCGCGATGGCGCGAGCGCGGTCAACGCGTCCGCCGCAATGCGGTACGGTTCATTCCAGCAATGTGAACTGCAGCAGCAGGGTACGCTGGATCATCGAGAAATTGTCGTCCGACACCAGGGTCAGCACGGTTTCGCCGTCCGGCGTGACATGCGCATCGATGCCTTCGAGATTGTCGATCTCCTGGCCGAGATCGGCTGAGAAGATCGCGGGGCCATCAACCAGCGCGCCCGGCGCGATCTGCGCCAGCGACAGGCGGCGGATGCGGATGCCGACCCCATTGAACAACGAGAATTTTCGCTCCAGCACCAGCAGATCGCCGGACGGCAGCAGCACGGCGTCGCTGACATCGAAATCATTGCTGCGGACGATGCTGAACGGTCCCGGAGACGAGCCGCCGATCAGGAACGCCAGCAGGTTGCCGTTGGCATCGAGGCCGCGCTCGGAGATCGCGATGATGGTGCCGGCAAGCGGCAATCCCTTTGGCACGACGACCAGCGCTTCGAGCCCCTTGTTGTTGGGCAGGCGCTTGGCCGCCGGCGGCAGCGGAATGATCTCGCCCCGCGCGCCGACACCGCCCTTGGCGAAATCATAGCGCAACAGCTGGTTGACGCGTTCGAGGCCGACATAGACGACGTCGCCATCACGGGCGAGCGACTCGGAATCGTACCACCCGCGATCCGTGATCGGGCGTCCGTCAGGTCCAAGCAGTGGCGCCGCCTCGACATCGGCGAGCCCCGCGATCTCACGCCCGGAGTAGACGATGCGGCCGGTGAACCAGCCGCCCTTGTCGCTGATCGCGAGGAAACGCTCGCCCTTGGCATCGAGCCGGAGGCCGGAGAGCCCGCCGAAGCCCGGATAGGATGAGGTCAGCGCGACGCCGCTGCGATAGTGCAGCATGCCGAAGCGCAGATGGGTGCGGTCGCGCAGATCGAATGACGGCAGCGGCCGCGCCTTGACCTCGATCTTGGTGGCCGTTGTGACGGAATGCTCGTCGATAGCGGCGCGGCGGCGCACCGGCGGTGGCGCCGACTGTGCAAGCGCACCGCCGGACCATGCGAGTGCCGACACTCCGCCGAGAGTCAGCGCCAGGAAGCGCCTGCGGTCGGAGATCGCCTGCAGCGGCATTGTCAGCGGGGCCCCCTCCCCCACCTCCTCCCGACGGGAGGAGGGACGCGTCCGGCGCTCGGCCGGCGGATCAATGCAGCTTGCGCTTCGGTGCGCGCGCGGGCTGCTGTGGCGCCGCGTGTGTCTCGGTGAACAGTTCGGCGAGCTTCTCGGTGATGGCGCCGCCGAGCTCCTCGGCGTCGACAATCGTCACCGCGCGGCGGTAATAGCGCGTCACGTCGTGGCCGATGCCGATCGCGATCAGCTCGACCGGCGAGCGGGTCTCGATCTCCTCGATGATGTGGCGCAGGTGCCGTTCGAGATAGTTGCCGGGGTTAACCGACAGCGTGGAGTCGTCCACCGGCGCACCGTCCGAGATCATCATCAGGATCTTGCGCTGCTCGGGCCGGCCGAGCAGGCGCTTGTGCGCCCAGTCGAGCGCCTCGCCGTCGATGTTCTCCTTCAGGAGGCCCTCGCGCATCATCAGGCCAAGATTCTTCCGCGCGCGGCGCCAGGGCGCGTCGGCGGCCTTGTAGATGATGTGGCGGAGATCATTGAGGCGGCCAGGATTGGCCGGCTTGCCGGCGGCAAGCCACGCCTCGCGCGACTGCCCGCCCTTCCAGGCCCGCGTCGTGAAGCCGAGAATCTCGACCTTGACGCCGCAACGCTCGAGCGTGCGGGCGAGAATGTCGGCGCAGGTCGCGGCGACCGTAATCGGCCGGCCGCGCATCGAGCCGGAATTGTCGAGCAGCAGCGTCACGACGGTGTCGCGGAAGGTCGCTTCCTTCTCACGCATGAACGACAGCGGCTGATAGGGATCGATCACGACGCGCGACAGCCGCGCCGGATCGAGGATGCCCTCTTCGAGATCGAACTCCCAGGCGCGGTTCTGCTGCGCCATCAGCCGGCGCTGCAGCCGGTTGGCGAGACGCGCCACGATGCCTTGGAGATGCGCGAGCTGCTTGTCGAGATAAGAGCGCAACCGCTCCAGCTCGTCATGGTCGCACAGGTCCTCGGCGGCGATGATCTCGTCGAATTTCGGCGCGAAGGCATGATATTCCGGTCCACGCGGCTCGTTGGCGCCGTTGCGGTTCGGGCGCGTCGCCTCGCCCGGCGTCTCGTCGTCGCCGAGTTCGCCGTCGTCGAGCGTGTCGGAGGCGGACGCCTGCGCGGCCTCCATCGCGCTCTCCGACATCTCGTCGGAGGTCGTCTGCGCCTGGTCGGCACTCATCTCCTGGGCCGCATCAGACTCCGGCGAGCCTTCGGCGCCGGACTGGTCGTTGTCGCCGTCGCGGTTGTCGTCGTTGTCCTCGTCCTCTTCCGAATCGGCATTGCGCTCGTCTCCGAGATCGAGCGCCGACAGCAGGTCGTGGACGAGATCGCCGAACTTGGCCTGGTCCTCGGTGAAGCGGCCGAGCTCATCGAGCTGCGAGCCGATCCGGTCCTCCAGGAACGGCCGCCAGAGATCGACCACCTTGCGCGCCGCGTTCGGCGGCGCCATGCCGGTCAGCCGCTCACGCACCATCATGGCGAGTGCATCCGACAACGGCGCATCGGCGCGGTCGGTGATCTCGTCATACTTGCCGCGATGGAAATGATCGTCGAGCATCGCCGTGAGATTCTTGGCGACGCCGGCCATGCGCTTGGCGCCGATTGCCTCGACGCGCGCCTGCTCGACCGCCTCGAACACGCCGCGGGCCTGCGGATTGCCGGGGATCAGCTTGCGGTGAATCTTCGGATCGTGACAGGCGATCTTCAGCGCGATCGAATCCGCGTGCCCGCGGACGACCGCTGCGTCGCGCTTGGTCATCTTGCGCGCCGGCTCCGGCAGCCGCGCCTTGCCCGGCGCCAGCCCTGGCCGCTCGGCCGCGAACGAGACTTCAAGCTCGGGCGATCGCGCGATCGCCCGCAAGCACCCCGTCACCGAGCGCTTGAACGGCTCGGTCGGCGCTTCCTTGGTACCGGGACGGAGTTTGCTGTTGGATGTGGTCATCTTGTCCCTGCGGCCTGTCGTCCCGGCGAACGCCGGGACCCATAGCCACCGGCGGTCATCTCATCGTGTCGACGCCAACTCCGGCGCATCGCCGAAACGTCACGGCGTATGGGTCCCGGCGCGAGGCCGGGACGACGCCTTCAATCAGCTCAGCGCAACGTTGACGGCGGATTCCGGCAGCTCGGCATTGAAGCAGCGCTGATAGAATTCCGCGACCAGCGGACGCTCGAGCTCGTCGCACTTGTTGAGGAAGGTCACGCGGAACGCGAAGCCGATGTCGCCGAAGATCTCGGAGTTTTCCGCCCAGGTGATCACCGTGCGCGGGCTCATCACCGTCGATAGATCGCCATTGGCGAACGCGTTGCGGGTGAGGTCCGCAAGCCGCACCATCTTGTTGACGGTGTCGCGGCCCTGCGCGTTCTGATAGTGCTTGGCCTTCGCCAGCACGATCTCGACCTCCTCGTCATGCGCCAGATAGTTCAGCGTCGTGACGATCGACCAGCGGTCCATCTGGCCTTGGTTGATCTGCTGCGTGCCGTGATAGAGGCCCGAGGTGTCGCCGAGGCCGATGGTGTTGGCGGTCGCGAACAGACGGAACGCCGGATGCGGCTTGATGACCTTGTTCTGGTCGAGCAGCGTCAGCCGGCCCGAGACTTCGAGCACGCGCTGGATCACGAACATCACGTCCGGACGGCCGGCGTCGTATTCGTCGAACACCAGCGCGACGTTGTGCTGCAGCGCCCAGGGCAGGATGCCGTCGCGGAACTCGGTGACCTGCTTGCCGTCCTTGACGACGATCGCATCCTTGCCGACGAGGTCGATACGGCTGATGTGGCTGTCGAGGTTGACGCGCACGCACGGCCAGTTCAGGCGGGCGGCGACCTGCTCGATATGGGTCGATTTGCCGGTGCCGTGGTAGCCGGTCACCATGACGCGGCGGTTCTTGGCGAAGCCGGCCAGGATCGCGAGCGTGGTCGCGCGGTCGAAACGGTAGTCGGCATCGACCTCCGGGACGTGCGGGTCGGTCGCGGAAAAGGCCGGCACCTCAAGGTCGCTGTCGATCCCGAACACCTGCCGCACCGACACCTTCATGTCGGGCACACCGGTCATCTCCTGCGCATTGGTCGTAGCGGCGGTCGTCATTCATCCTCCGAGGTCCCGGGCAATCCCGAAACCAGATTTCATGGTTTGGCTGCGGTTGAAGGGCTTCGAACGCCAGCCTAGCAGAGAGCACGCGCGGGCAGAAGCCTAAGCCTTGATCAAAGTTCCGTCGTTATATCATCGAGATAGGCATGGGCCGACGTTTTTGGAAGGCTGCCCTGCGTATCACGCCACCTTTTGGCCGCGAACGGCACGCTGAAGCATTCTGACGTGGCACTCGGGGGTAGGGTTCCTACTTATCGAAGGGTTCGTCATGTCTCCGTCATACCGCGCAGGATCCGTGTGGCCCATCTCCTCGACCCCTTGATCGCCTTCGTCTCCGCCCATGCGGGATTGGCCTATCTCACTCTGTTCCTGGCGGCGCTGCTGGAGGCGGTTCCGATCGTGGGCTCGGTGGTGCCGGGCACGACGATCATCCTGGCGCTGAGCGCACTGATCCCGGGCGGCGAGCTGACGCTGCAATGGGTGCTGGCGGCCGCGATCCTTGGCGCCGTGATCGGCGACGGCAGCGCGTTCTGGGTCGGCCATCGCCAGCAGCGGGAGATCCTGACGGCCTGGCCGTTCTCGAACTATCCACGCCTGGTGGCGCAGAGTGAGGCGTTCTTCCACCGCTTCGGCACGCTCGCGATCTTCTTTGCGAGGTTCGTGGCACCGATCCGCGCCGTCGTGCCAATCACGGCGGGCGCGCTCGACATTCCGCCGGCGCGGTTCTATGCCGTGAACATCCCGGCCATCGTGCTGTGGGCCTGCGCCCATGTGCTGCCCGGCGTGTTCGCCGTGCAACTGCTCCACCGCTATGGCGGCATTCCGCATCACAGCCATATCGCCAAGTCGACCTGGATCCTCGCGGCCGTCGCCGGCACGATCGTGGTCTGGCTGGTGCTGCGGATGGTACGCAAGCGTCGCGAGACTCAGCTGGCGGCGGGGACGGCGGAATGAGTCTGCTTCGCTAAAGCGTCTCCAAGGTCGCGGCGCGTCCTGGGATGGGTCCGGTATAGCGCGCCCGCGGCCGGATCAGCCGGCCGAACTGCAGCTGCTCGCAGGCATGCGCAATCCAGCCGACGCAGCGCGCCATGGCAAATAGCGCCAGCTCGCTGCCGGCCGGCAGCCGCAGGCTGTGCACCAGTACGGCGAGCGCATAGTCGATATTGACGAACTCTCCGGTGGCTTCCGCAATCCGCTCGGGCACCTCGCGCGTGAATTTGCGCGGCGCGCCGGCGCGGGTCAGAGCTTCCAGCAGTGAGATCGCGCGCGGATCGCCGCGCTTGTAGACGCCATGGCCGAAGCCGGCGAAGCGCTCGCCCAGCGCCACCCGCTCGCGGATCAATGGCGCGACGTCGCGATCGATGAGGGTCTTCACCAATTGCGAGGCCAGCACGCCCGCGCCGCCATGCTGCGGTCCCTTGAGCGCGGCGAGGCCGGCGATCACGGCATCGTAGAGGCTCAGGCCGGTCGAGGCCGCGCAGCGGACAGTGAAGGTCGATGCGTTCAGCTCGTGATCGGCCAGTAGCACAAGGGTTCGCCGGATCAGGTCGGGCGCATGCTTGTGCTCGGGCGCCCAGGCCTTCGCGACCTGAACATGCAGAGGCTCGGCAGAAGGCGGCGCATTCAGCATGGTCGCGACCACCAGCCGAACGATGCGCGCGCCGACCAGGGCGCGGCCGTCTGGCGCGCGATTAAACGCGGCTGGATCCGCATGTGTGGCCAGCGCCAGCACGGCAATGGCGCGGTCGATCGGCGCTGCGCGCCGCGCCGCCTCGGCAATCAGGCGCATCTCGTCCGAGATGTGCGGCATGTTGTCGGACGCAAACGGATCGAGTGCCGTGACGTCCCACAGCAGGGTCGCCGCATGCTCCAGCGAATCCCGCTCCGCCAGTTCGACGCAGTTCACCCCGCGGTAGATCGGACCGGCC
This sequence comes from Bradyrhizobium sp. HKCCYLRH3099, assembly GCF_051167855.1. Taxonomy (NCBI): domain Bacteria; kingdom Pseudomonadati; phylum Pseudomonadota; class Alphaproteobacteria; order Hyphomicrobiales; family Nitrobacteraceae; genus Bradyrhizobium; species Bradyrhizobium sp. HKCCYLRH3099. The sequence goes on along the minus strand of NZ_JBNPTW010000012.1, from coordinate 59,297 downwards.
TCGGTGATCGTCGACACGGCGGAGTCGAACACCGGCAGGTCGGCGTCGAAGCTGCGGAACGCGCGCGGCTCGGGCACCGGGGCGCGGCGCTCCTTCAGCGCCCGGATGTCCTCGGCACGATAGCGGTTGCTGCGCGAATCCGGCGACGGTTCGGAGCGGACCAGCCCTCGGCTGACATAGGCATAGAGCGTGGCCGGCGTGATCGCGAGCTCGGCGGAGGCCTCGCGGGCCGATAGGTAAAGGCCACTGTCTTTTTTCATATTGATCAGCTTAATCAAGATTGATCAATCTGTCGACCGGGCGAATCTTCCCCGCGTGACCATTCACGCAGGAGATCCCGCCATGACCATCCAGCTCTCGAAGTCCCCCATCGGCCTCGACGGCGTCCCCGCCGCGGAGACCGTGCTCAGCCATGTCGACGGCCAGCAGGGCGAGCTGATCATCGCCGGTAGCCGGGTGGCCGACCTCGCCGCCGCCAACGGCTTCGAGGGGGTGACCGCCCGGCTCTGGAGCGCGGCGACCAAGCGCAGCCTTGGTGAGGCCGACGTCCGTACCAGCCTCGGTCAGGCTCGCCAGCGCGCCTTCGCGCGGCTGCCGGAGCTGCTCGCCGCGACCTCCGGCCTGTCGATCATCGACGGCTACCGCGCCGCTATCGCAGCGCTGCGCCCCGAGGCCGGCCTCGACGACGAGGCGACGATCGTCGGTGCCGGCCCGGTGATCGCCGGCGCCCTGGTTCAGCGCGCGCGAGGGGCGCGGCCGATCGCACCGAATCCCGACCTCAGCCACGCTGCCGACACCCTGCGCATGGTCCGCGGCGATACGCCTTCCAATGGCGAGGTGGCCGCGCTCGACACCTATCTCGTGACGGTCAGCGATCACGGCATGAACGCCTCGACCTTCGCCGCCCGTGTCGTCGCCTCCACCCAGGCCGACCTGTTCGCCGCGATCACCGCCGGCTACTGCGCCCTCACCGGACCATTACACGGCGGGGCGCCGGAGCCGGTGCTGGAGATGCTGAACGCGATCGGGACGCGGGAGAACATCAAGCCGTGGGTCGATGCGGCGTTATCGCGCGGGGAGCGGCTGATGGGGTTTGGGCATCGGATCTACCGGGTGCGGGATCCGCGGGCTGATGTCTTGAAGGCCGCGATCGAGCGGCTGGCAGGGAGCGGGGCGGACCTGCCGTTCGCGAGCGAGGTCGAGGCCTATATCCGGCAGGCGCTGCGGCGCAAGAATCCGGAGCGGGCGCTCGATACCAATGTCGAGTTCTTCACCGCCATCCTGCTCGATGCGCTGAAGATTCCGCGCCAGGCGTTCACGCCGATCTTCGCGGTGGCGCGCGCCGCGGGCTGGACCGCGCATGCGAGGGAGCAGCAGCGGACGGGGCGGTTGATCCGGCCGAGCTCGGCCTATATCGGGCCCAAGCCCTGATATCTCAAATACGACGCGCGGCAGCCTCGCTGCCGCGTGTCAGCCCTTCACCACCGTCTTCAGGTAGTTGTAGGCCTTGATGATCTCGATCAGGCGATCCTCGGTGGAGCGGTCGCCGCCATTGGCGTCGGGATGGTGCTGCTTCACCAGCGCCTTGTACTTGACCTTGACGTCCTCGAGCGTGGCGTCGGGACCGAGGCCCATCACCTGCAGCGCCTTGCGCTCGGCGTTGAACACCTTGCGCGTCTCCGTCTTCGGCGGCGCGGACTGCGCACCCGGCCGCCATCCGGCGCGGCCGTTGATCTCCGCGAACACGCTGAACGGATCCGATGCATCGCCGAGATCGCTCTCGGCATTGCCCTTGCCGCGCTTGCCCGCGGTGTTGGCGCCCATCTTCCAGGTCGGCCGATGTCCCGTCAGCGCATCCTTCTGATAGCGCGCCACGGCATCGGCGTTCATGCCGGAGAAGAAATTATAGGACTGGTTGTACTCGCGCACGTGGTCGAGACAGAAGTGCCAATACTCGCGCTGGTTCTCGCGCCCTTTGGGCGCGCGGTGCGAGCCGCGGTTCGTGCAGTCCGGCCATTGGCAGGGCTGAGCCTCCTCGCGCACCGGCTGCCGCGAAGCCGCCTTCTTGGGCTTGATGCGGATGGAGTCGAAGAATTTGTTTGAATCGATCGGCATGGCGGACTTTGACTACGCAACGCGAAAAGCTTCAAGTCTTGACATTGCGAATACCTCAGGCGGGGACCGCCGATTGACGAAAAATAATTTGATGCGTATTTCCAGAGACCATGCGGACCCAGGATGCTATCATCGAAAAGTTGCGCGAAGCTTTCGCTCCGGAAAGCCTCGATGTGCAGGACGAATCACATCTGCATGCAGGCCACATGGGACACCGCGAGAGCGGTGAGACCCATTTCCGCGTGTATATTGTGTCGCAGGCCTTCGCCGGCAAGAGCCGCGTCGATCGCCACCGCCTGATCAACGCCGCATTGGCCGAGGAACTTGCCGGCTCCGTGCATGCGCTCGCGCTGCATGCGAAGGCGCCCGGCGAAGCCTGATCCCGGCAACGTCAACCAATTAGAACGCCGTACCGGCCCGGCGCGGCCGTGTCTCCTCCGTTTCTCCACGGGGCACCGGCACGATGCGCAGCGCGGTGATGCGATTGCGCTCCCGCCGCAGCACGCGAAAGCGGAAGCCGTGGAACGTGAAGCTCTGGCCGCGCTCCGGGATCGAGCGCGCCTCGTGAATGACCAGACCGGCCACCGTCGTTGCCTCTTCATCAGGCAAGGTCCAGTCCATCGCGCGATTGAGATCGCGGATCGGCACCGAGCCATCGACGACGACAGATCCATCCGGCTGCACGCGCACGCCAGCGACCTGCACATCCTGCTCGTCGGAGATATCGCCGACGATTTCTTCCAGAATGTCCTCGAGCGTGACGATGCCTTCGACTTCGCCATACTCGTCGACGACCAGTGCGAAATGCGTCTTGCGGCGGCGGAACGCCTTCAGCTGTTCCGACACCGAGCGCATCTCGGGAACGAACCAGGGCGGCAGCGCGAGTGACGCGACGTCGATGTGCGACACGTCGCCTTCGGCCGAGCGGATCGCGCGCAGCAGATCCTTCGCATGCAGCACGCCGATGATGTTCTCCGGCGTGTCACGCCACAGCGGAATGCGGGTGTACTCGGTCGCCAGCACCTCGCGCACCAGCTCCTCCTGCGGCAGGTCGGCATTCACCATCACCATCTCGGTGCGGTGAACCATGACGTCCGACACCTGCAGCTCGCGCAGATCGAGCAGGCCGCCGAGCATGTCGCGGTCCTGCTTCTCGACCTTGCCTTCGTGATGCAAAAGATCGACGGCGCCGCGCAGACGTTCGGTCGGCGACAGGATCGGCTGATTGGCGCCAACCTTGAAGCCGATCAGCCGCATCAGCCCGCGCACGATCGCCTCGATGACGGCGAGCACCGGACCGAGCACGATCACGGTCGCGCGCATCGGCCGGGCCACCGCAAGCGACACGCGATCCGGCGCGTTGATCGCGATCGTCTTCGGCAGCACTTCGGCGAAGATCACGACCAGCGCCGTCATCACGCCGGTCGCGTAGAGCACGCCGACCTCGCCGAACCAGGCGGTGAAGATGCCGGTCGCCAGTGCCGAGGCGCCGATATTGGCGATGTTGTTGCCGAGCAGCAGCGCGCCGATCAGGCGTTCGCGCATGTCGAACAGGCTCGACACCACGTCGGCCTCGCGATTGCCCTGCTTCGACAGCCGCAGCATCGAGGCGCGGGAGGCGCCGGTCAGCGCGGTCTCGCTCAGCGCGAAGAAAGCGGAGCCCGCGAGGAGGAGGATGACAACGGAAAGTGTGAACCAGTCCATGACGCCGATGTCGCTCTCGATGGAAGCCGCCGATGATGCGCCGCCACTGCTCAACGCGGCGTAAAGCGCGCGCTCAGCCGCGGCTCTGCAATTTGGCCTGCAGGAAGTCGCGGACCAGTGCGGGGTCGACGTCCTTCGCGATGACAGCGCGGCCGATCGCCTCCATCAGGATGAAGGTGAGCTTGCCGCGCTTGACCTTCTTGTCCTGCGCCATCAAGGCCAAAAGCCGGTCGGCGTCGCCGACGCCCTCCTGGGCGAAGCCGGCGATGTCCTGCAGATGGGTCGGCAGGCCGACCGCGGCAAGGTGACGCTCGATCCTCACGACGTCGTCCGGCGGCAGCAGGCCGAGCTCGGCGGAGAACTGCGCCGCCAGCACCATGCCGACCGACACGCCCTCGCCGTGGAACAGCCGGTCGGAGAAGCCGGTGATCGCCTCCAGCGCATGGCCGAAGGTGTGGCCAAGATTGAGCAGCGCGCGGTCGCCGGTCTCGCGCTCGTCGCGGGCGACGATCGCGGCCTTGGCGCGGCAGGAGGTCGCGACCGCATGCTCGCGCGCCGCGCCGCCCTTGACGATGTCGGCGTGGTTGGCCTCGAGCCAGGCGAAAAAGCTGGCGTCGCCGAGCAGGCCATATTTGGCGACCTCGGCATAGCCGGCGCGGAACTGGCGCGGCGACAAGGTGTCGAGCACCGCCGTGTCGGCGATCACCAGCACCGGCTGGTGGAAGGCGCCGAGCAGGTTCTTGCCCTGCGGCGAATTGATTCCGGTCTTGCCGCCGACGGAGGAATCGACCTGCGCCAGCAGCGAGGTCGGCACTTGCACGAAATCGACGCCACGGCGCAGGATCGCGGCCGCAAAGCCGGCGAGATCGCCGACCACGCCGCCGCCGAGCGCGATGACCAGATCGTTGCGTTCGATCTTCGCGGCGATCAGCGCCTCGCTCACCTTTTCCAGGCCGGCATAGGTCTTGGAGCCCTCGCCCTCCTCGACGACGATGGTCGAGGTGGGGATGCCGGCCTCCGCCAGGATCGCCTCGGCCGGCTTCAGCCAGTGCGCCGCCACGGTGCGATCGGTGACGATGGCGGTGCGCACGCCCGGCCGCAGCGCCGCGATGCGCTGACCGAGCGTGGCCAGCACGCCGCGGCCAATGACGATGTCATAGGCGCGGTCGCCGAGCGCGACGTCGACGATGATCGGATCGGAATGTTTGAGGGGTGCCGTCATCGGAGTGCGCTCATGGCCTGCGGAGGGTCGGACTGAATCGGATCGGGTTGCGGCCCGTCCGGCTGCCCCTCGGTGTCGGCGACCGGCGCGGGCGACAGGAACGCCTGCAGCGCCTCCAGGCAATCCTCGACCACCCGGTCATGCGGCACGTCGCGCGAGCAGATCGTGATGTCGGCGGTCTGATAGACCGGCTCGCGCTCGGTCAGCAGCCGCGCGACGGTGCCGTCAGGGTCGGCGGTCTGCAGCAGCGGCCGGTCGGCGCGGCGCCGGACCCGGCGCATGATCACGTCGGCATCCGCCTTGAGCCAGACCGAGACGGCCTTGTCGTGGATGCGCTGGCGCGTCTCCTCGCGCATGAAGGCCCCGCCGCCGGTCGCCAGCACGGCCGGCCCGCTTTCGAGCAGGCGGGCGATCACCCGGGCCTCGCCATTGCGGAAATAGTCCTCGCCGCGGGATTCGAAGATCTCCGGTATGGTCATGCTGGCGGCGGTCTCGATCTCGGTGTCGGCATCGACGAAGCGCAACCCGAGCCGCGCCGCCAGCCGCCGGCCGACGGTCGATTTGCCCGCGCCCATCATCCCGACCAGCACGATCAGTCGCTTGCCGAGACCCGCGACAATCGCGGCCTCCGGAGCGGCTGGGTGGGGTACGGGTTGGGTCATCTCGGTCATCCCTCCGCTTCTAACCCAGGCCCTGCCGCTTTCAAAGGCATCCTGTTCCGCGTCGAGCCCACCCCGGACGTCATTCCGGGGCGCGCGAAGCGCGAGCCCGGAATCCATACCCACAGGATGGGAAATGGGGCACGCTGGTGGTGGCATCCCGCCCCACGACATCTGCCTGGGGTTATGGATTCCGGGCTCGCCGCGCTGCGCGCGCCGCCCCGGAATGACGGAGCAAGACAACTGGTCATCAGACGACGGGACGGCCCCGCCGGGCTTGCCAGCCGGGTGCGAACATGTTGGATGAAACTGTTCCCTCCTCGGTGGTCTGCGCGAGCCTGATGCCTAGCCTGTTCCGCTTCCTGACCGTGATCGCCGTCATCGTGGGCGTGGTCTATGGCGCGATCTACGCGCTGGCGAATTTCGTCAACCCGAAGCCGCGCGAGATGACGGTGTCGATTCCGCCGGACAAGTTCCAGAAGAAGTAGGCGGCGCGGCTGCGACGAACCAAAAAGCCACAGGGCATTGTTTAAGAATTTTGCGGTTGTCTGAGACGGCCCGGCGCCGCGATATCGGCCAGATTTGCCGTCACCGCTCGACGTCCCGGCGCAAGCTCTTCGTCCTGATTCGATCGCCCGGGTCTCAGCGGATTTCACCACATGAAGGTCAAGGCCTCCGACGCCCGGCTGATGAGCCTGTTCCTCGACATGATGGCCGCGGAACAGGGCGCCGGCGCGAACACGCTCGATGCCTACCGCCGCGACCTCACTGATCTCTCCGAATTTCTCACCCGCAAAAGCAACAGCTTTGCCGCGGCCGACACCCAGGCGCTGCGCGACTATCTCGCCGATCTCGACAACCGGGGATTCAAGTCGTCCAGCGTGGCGCGGCGGCTGTCGGCGATGCGGCATCTGTTCCGCTTCCTGCTGAGCGAGCGTATCCGGACCGACGACCCGGCCGCGATCCTGTCCGGGCCGAAGCGCGGCCGCGCCCTGCCAAAGGTGCTGTCGATCGGCGACGTCGACCGCATGCTGACCAAGGCCAAGGAGCTCTCGGAATCCGCCGATGCCTCTCCGTCGCAGCGGCTGCGCGCGCTCCGGCTGTACTGCCTGCTCGAGGTGCTCTACGCCACCGGCCTGCGCGTCTCGGAGCTGGTGGCGCTGCCGCGCACGGCGGCGCGCAACGACGCCCGCATGATCGTGGTGCGCGGCAAGGGCAACAAGGAGCGGCTGGTGCCGCTGAACCAGGCCTCGCGCCAGGCGATGGCCGACTACCTGGCGATGCTGGACAAGCAGAAGCCGGAGAAGAAGGCCAGCGCCACCTTCGGCAAATGGCTGTTTCCCTCGTTCGGCGAGAGCGGCCACCTGACCCGCCAGCACTTCGCCCGCGACCTCAAGGAGCTCGCGGTGGCGAGCGGCCTGCCGGCCCGGCTGGTGTCGCCGCACGTGCTGCGCCACGCCTTCGCCAGCCATTTGCTGCACAATGGCGCCGACCTGCGCATCGTGCAGACCCTGCTCGGCCACACCGACATCTCGACCACCCAGATCTACACCCACGTGGTCGAGGAGCGGCTCAAGAGCCTGGTGCGCGACCTGCACCCGCTGGCCGAGACGTAATCCAGCCTCACACCGTCCCGCAACCAAATCCCAAACCAAATCCTGAGGCGTGATGCGCCGCCCGCTTGACTTCGCGCCCGTCAGCCCCGAAAGAGCGCCATCCTGCCCGTTCTCCCGGCACGATGCCTGGGGGCGGCGCACCGATCGACCCTTAAGCTCCTGAAGTCCCTCATCTTCAGGTCCGAAGGCCGAACCGATTTCGTCTCCCAGCGCTCTTCCTTCAGCTTTTCCATGCCGGATCCCATGCGCAGCTACCTCGATTTCGAAAAGCCCGTTGCCGAGCTCGATTCCAAGGTCGATGAACTCCGGGCGATGGCCGCCTCCGGCACCGATATCGGCGAGGAGGTCGGCCGGATCGAGGAGAAGGCCGGCCAGGCGCTGGCCGAGCTCTATGCCAATCTGACGCCGTGGCAGAAGACGATGGTCGCGCGCCACCCGCAGCGGCCGCACTTCACCGACTTCGTCAATGCGCTGATCACCGAATTCACGCCGCTCGCCGGCGACCGCAAGTTCGGCGAGGACGCCGCGCTGCTCGGCGGCTTCGGCCGCTTCCGTGGCGAGCCGATCTGCGTGATGGGCCAGGAAAAGGGCGCCACCACCGAATCCCGCCTCAAGCACAATTTCGGCATGGCCCGCCCGGAAGGCTACCGCAAGGCCGTCCGGCTGATGGAGATGGCCGAGCGCTTCGGCATCCCCGTGCTGTCGCTGGTCGATTCCGCCGGCGCCTATCCAGGCATCGGCGCCGAGGAGCGCGGCCAGGCCGAGGCCATCGCCCGCTCCACGGACGCCTGCCTGGCGCTGGGCGTGCCGAACGTCGCCATCATCACCGGGGAGGGCATGTCGGGCGGCGCCATCGCGCTGACCACCGCCAACAAGGTGTTGATGCTGGAGCACGCGATCTACAGCGTGATCTCGCCGGAAGCCGCCTCCTCGATCCTCTGGCGCGACGGCACCAAGGCGCAGGAAGCCGCCAACAGCATGAAGATCACCGCGCAGGACATGCTGCGCTTCGGCGTGGTCGACACCATCCTCAAGGAGCCGGTCGGCGGCGCCCACCGCGACCCCGCCGCGATGATCGCGGCCACCGGCGAGGCGATCGCCCAGGCCTTCGACGAGTTGAAGGGCCTCGATGCCGACGCCATCCGCAAGCAGCGCCGGCAGAAATTCATCGAGATCGGCCGCAAGCTGAGCTGAGCCGGTCCGCCGGCATCCGCCGCTCGCGGATTTGTGAGTCTTTCCAGCCGTTTGGCCGTATTTCGGCCCTGACGGCGCGGTCTGCTGTTTAGAACTTGTTGACCACGAGGGCCACGGCGCCGCTGCACCACTGTGGCGCGGGTTGCGGCTCCCAGGGGCAAAGGGTACAATTTTAATCATTGGTTTGACGTGGGCATGACGCGCGGTCGACCTGGGATCTGTCCAGCTTTCCCGGCCGATCGATCGAAACGAGAGTGGGGTTCGCGGCATGCTGGGTTTGCGGGGAGCTTTGCTTTGATCAACCGCGCTTTCGTCCGGGTCCTGATGACCTCCGCGGCGTTGGCCGCCGGCGCGCTGCTGGCCGGCTGTAACAGCGATCAGATGGCGCTCGCCACCAATGCCAAGGCCAATCAGCCGGTGCCGCCCAAGCTCGTCGCCGCGATGGGCGAGAAGGACATGGATCCGCAGTCGCCGATCCTGGTGCGCGTGTTCAAGCAGGAGGCCGAGCTCGAGGTCTGGAAGCAGGACCGCTCCGGCAAATTCGCGCTGTTGAAGAGCTATCCGATCTGCCGCTGGTCGGGCGATCTCGGCCCGAAGGTGCGCGAGGGCGACCGCCAGGCGCCGGAAGGCTTCTACTCGATCAATCCGGGCCAGATGAACCCGCAGTCGGCGTATTATCTGTCGTTCAACACCGGCTATCCGAACGCGTTCGACAAGGCGCTGGGCCGCACCGGCTCGCAGCTGATGGTGCATGGCGACTGCTCCTCGCGTGGCTGCTTCGCGATGACCGACGAGCAGATCGCCGAGATCTATGCGCTCGGCCGCGAGTCCTTCTTCGGCGGCCAGCGGGCCTTCCAGTTCCAGGCGTTCCCGTTCAAGATGACGCCGGTCAACATGGCCAGGCACCGCAACAACCCGAACATGCCGTTCTGGCGCATGATCAAGGAAGGCTATGACGCCTTCGAGGTGACGCGGCAGGAGCCGAAGGTCGACTTCTGCGAGAAGAAATACGTCTTCAACGCCCAGAAGCCGCCGGGCGCGACCCGTGACCCTGTGTTCGACGCCGCGGCGAAGTGTCCGGCCTATGTCGTGCCGGATGAGATCACGACCGCGGTGCGCGAGAAGCAGCAGGCGGACGAGGCCGAATACGCCAAGCTGGTCGCCAAGGGCACGCCGGTCGCCAAGCTCAACACCGGCATCGACGGCGGCATGAATCCGATCTTTGCCTCGCGCGTGCCGGGCGCCTCGACGGGCCTGTCCGATTCCGGCGAAGCGCCGGGCCTGTCGCTCGCCAACTTCCAGGCCGCGCCGGGCACGATCCCGGGTCACGTCAATCCGCCGCGTGCGCCTGAGGCCAACGAGGTTGCGGCGATGCCGGCCAGCGCGACTGAAGCGCCGGTCACGGCGCCCTCGACGCGCGTCGCCGCCGTCAGCGCGCCGGAGAAGCCGAGCTTCATGTCGAGCCTCGCCCGCAAGGTCGGCATTGGTGGTGGTGCCGAGACCACCGCGGCGACCAAGCCTGCCGAGAGCAAGACCGCCGAGAGCAAGACCGCCGAGACCAAGCCCGCGCCGAAGCCGGTGGCCGTCGCCAAGCCAGTTGAGACCAAGCCGGCCGAGACGAGGCAGGCCGCCGCACGGCCGCCGTTCAAGCCGGCAGCCAGCGATGCGCCCGCAACGACGGCCTCGGCTCCCGCCCAGACCCAGGCCTCCCTGGTCTCCGGCGCCGCCCCCGTGCTGCCGTCGAACTCGTTCGACAGCCGGTTTGCCGGGTTCAAGTAGGCCGTCGTTATCGGCGCGCCGTTCCGAGCGCCGCGTCCTGCTCCGCCAGAACCAGGCCGCACCGGCGGTGCCCACCCTCCCCTGGAGGGGGAGGGTCGGTCGCACGCGAAGCGGGCGAGCGGGGTGGGGTGATCTCTCCACATGCACCGGTCCTAGAGGAGAGATCACCCCACCCCGCCTCACGTTCCGCTTCGCTCCTCGTGAGGCGCCCCTCCCCCTCCAGGGGAGGGTGGGCACCGCGAACGCCGCAGCGCTGTGATGAACAGTCTCAAATTCATTCTCGGACATGGGTAATCGTCCTCGCGGCGCCCTGGGCGTCCGAGTGATGCATCGTTCTCACCCTCTTGCGAAGCCGAGGGTGCAGGGAGAGCCGGGCCTCGACTGAGGCCCGTGGCCCGCCTGCGGAAAAAAATGCAGGCGGCAGGTACCACAGGTCCAGCCGGAACGACCCGGCCCTCCCTGCGCGATGGCTTTACGGCTGCTTCGCGCTCTCCCAGGTGCACCGGGCTTTCTGGCCACCTTGTCGCGACAACGCGCTTCTCGCGCCTTGCGCGGGACACCAGCATCGGGGTGTCAGGACCACGCGACTTGACCGTGCGGACCAATCTGTTCGTCGGCGCGATCGCTCACGCTGCAAACCGGCCCGCCCACCACATCCCGCACCCCACGCTTCGTGACGACCGCGCAGCGCCCCTCGTCGATGAGGCGGGACGAGGCAGATAAGATCATGATTTTCCGAAATCGCGAAGCGGGATATTTTTACTGATAGGACTGGACACGCCAAATCAGCTTGATTGCAAAGGTGAAATGAGATTTTGCGCGCAGGCACCGCGACACTTTACGGCTCGCCTGCTGGAGGTGGGCCTGCTTGCTGCTGATCTGATGAGCTGTGCTCTCTCCTCGCATGAGGTCGTTCCCTCCCCCCTTGTGGGGAAGGCTAGGGAGGGGGTCCACACGACGAACTGTGGGTGGGGTACCCCCCTCCCCAACCCTCCCCCACAGGGGGGAGCCTGAAGAGCGTGCTCTCCTGACGAGGAGTTCGGACCGAGCCGGGCTCTCACCGCTTGATGCGCCAATCACTCCGGAGCGATCCCAGTCGCCCTTGCCAGCCCTGAATTTTCAATGCGGACCGCTGCGTGACGTCGCTCACTGAGCGCACGCGCGGGGTCTGCGACAAAGCGGCCGTCACCCGCGGTGAGGTGACTAACCGAGGGAGCAGAACAATGGGTCTCTTTGACGCAATCGGACACGCGGTGGGATCGGTGGTGAAGGACGTCGGCCATGCTGTCGGGCACGCCGCCTCCAGCGTGGTGCATACGGTGGAGCATGCGGCGAGCGACGTCGGACATGCCGTGGGGCATGTGGTCAGCGGCGCCGCGCATGAGGTCGGGCATCTCGGCGGCTCCGTCATTCACACCATCGGCAAGGTCACGCATACGGTCGGCGATGTCGCCAACAGCGTGGCGCATACGGTGGGTCACGTCGCCGGTGATGTCGGACATGTCGTGCATGACGTCGCGCACGGCATCGGCCATCTCGGCAGCGAAGCCATTCACACCGTCGGCGGCGTCGTCAACGCGGTCGGCCATGCCGGCGCGGCGGTCGGCGGCGGCCTCATTCATGGCGTTCAGGACGTCGTCTCGACCGCGGGCCATGTGGTCGGCGACATCGCACAGACCGGCGCGCACGTGGTCGGCGACGTCGCCTCCGGCCTCAACCATCTCGCTCATGGCGATCTCGGCGGTGTCGTCCACGACATCGGCCATATCGGCAGCGATATCGTGAATGGCGGCGTGAAGGTCGGCGGCGATCTCGCGCATGGCGTGATCGCCACGGTGGGCGATGCCGTTCATGGCGCGGTCGGTCTTGGACATGCCGGGCTGGAAGCGGCCGGCGCGATCGGTCACGGCGCGCTCGGCATGGCCGGCACGCTCGCCGACACCGCCGCGCATGTCGGCGCCGACGGCATCCATCTGGCGGGCGATGTGGTGAAGGGCGGACTCGACGTCGGCACCTCGCTGGGCCACGGCGCGCTCGGCGTCATCACCGACGCGGTGTCGAACGCGGGGCACCTGGTCGGGGGACCGCTCGGCCACGTCATCTCCGACGTCGCGCACGCCGCCGAGTCGCTCGGCTCGGGCGTCGCCAACGGCATCAGCCACGCGGTCGGCGCGGGCGTGTCGGGCCTCACTGAGGCCGCCAGCGATCTGACGCATGCGGTCGGGCACCAGGCCAGCACGATCGGCCACGACCTCGGCGCGCTCGCCAGCGATCTCAGCCACGGCAATGCCGGCGCGGCGCTCGGCGACCTGTTCAAGCTCGCCGGTGACCTGCTCGGCGGTGGACACGAAGGCAGCCACGGTCATCAGGGCGGCTTCTGGGACCAGATCGCGCAGGCGATCCACCAGGCCAGCGACAGCCATGACGGACATGGCACGGGTCTGGGCCTCGGCGGTCCGCTGCATGGCGACGGCTCGTCGCATCACCCGATCATCGCCGACGGCTTCGGCGATCACGGTCACGGCGATCACGGCCTCGATCACCACGGCGGCAACACCGGCATCGTGCCGCCGCATGTCGACATGGGCCACGCCGGTGGCGCGCATGACGTGCCACACGACTTCAGCCACGCCGTGCAGATGCCCGAAGCGCATCACTACGCGCTGCACGGCTGAGGCCGGAAACAGACAGAACCCGCGGTGCATGCACCGCGGGTTCTTTGTCGTCTCGCCGATCTCGCGTGCGGCTCAGCGCACCTGCGCGGGCTGCTCGATGGCGGGCGGCGCGGCTGCGGCCTGCGCGCGAGCCTGCGGCGCGTGATCGTTCATCGCCGACAGCGCACACAGCGCCAGAGAACCCCAGACCGCGGCGCTGAAATACAGCGACATCCAGGCGATCTCTTCCTTCCAGTGCTCGAACTCGTGGGTGACGGTCCACTGCGTGGCGGAATCGCGCAAGCCCACCAGCGGATGCAGCAGCGGCTTGCCGGCGGCGCGCTCGATGCGCCAGCGCTTCACATACATCGGCACGTCGACCACGACGAGGAAGGCGAGATAGCAGGCGATGCCGACGAGGCCAGCGATCAGGAGCCCGCGCACCAGGCCGTCGAACTCCGGCAACAGCCGGCCGAGCCCGATGCCCACCAACAGGAAGGCCACCGCCCACAGCGAGTTCTCGATCGCGTTGTAGAGGAAGTTCTTGGTGACGACGGCGTACCAGGAGCAGATCTCGGCGACGACGATGATCGGCACGATCAGGCGCGCCATGTTGACCGCGGTGTCGGCGTCGGCAATGGCGCCGAGCTGCGCCAGGATGATCGCCCATTGCGCCGCGAAGGCGATCTCGGCGATGGTCGCCACGGTGCGGCCGACGAACACGCTCGACAGCCAGCTGTCCACCAGGCAGATGCGCTGCACGTCGGCGCGCGGCAGCACCGAGCGGAAGGCGCAGCCGAACACATAGGCCGCCGACAGCGCCAGCATCGCGCTGGTGTCGGAGGACTGGGCGAGCGTGCCGCTGCCGCCGCCGAGCTGGCGATACAGGATGAACCAGAACGCGATATTGGCGAGGCTGACCAGCGTCAGCATCGCCCACCACAGGGCGACGGGGTTCGACAGGGCTCGCGACTGCGCACGCATCCGGCACTCCAATTTTCATGTGACTGACATCGGATCGTATTAATTCCGTCATGGAGCGGCAACCCGCGCCGAGCCCGGGGCGTGACAAAAGCGCGTGTGACCGGAGCGGCTGCGGCTGAGGGTGGCGCGGCAACGGGACGGAGGGTTGGGGCCCGCTCGGGCCTCATGGTTCGAGACGCGCCGCACGCTGGCTCCTTTGAAAACAGCTGACTGACGGGCGCGGCGCTCCTCACCATGAGGCTCTGGCATCCGAGCGGGTCCTGCACACCGGAAATGAGCGGGTCGCTTACGGAGAGAGGGACGAATGCCCGCGCGACGGTGTCGGTGCGCTCACTCTCCCCGTTCTTCACGGGGGCGCGACGAGCTTCGCTCGCGCTGGGAGGGTTGGGGTGAGGGGCGGCCGCACGCACCGGCCGTGCGGAGAGCACACCCGGATTGCATCTGGCGATGCAATCCGGCCTCTGCCCGCGTGCGGGGAGAGGCTCGCGCCTCAGGGAACTTCCGCTCTTCCCCGCAGTTCATGACGCGACTGCGGCGTCCTGCCGCGCTTCGTCCTCATCAGCCTGGAGCCGCGCATGGCCGCCGCCCGCGAGCTGCAGCGCGCGCCGCTGCTGACCTTCACTGCCATCATTGTCGGACTGATGGGCCTGGCGCTGCTCGCCGGCGGCATCTGGCTCGCCGCGATCGGCGGCTCGCTCTACTATGTTGTCGCGGGCGCCGCGCTGCTCGGCACCGCGTGGCTGCTGTGGCAGCGGCGTGCCGCGGCGTTGTGGCTGTATGCGGCGCTGCTGTTGGGCACGATGATCTGGGCGATCTGGGAAGTGGGCCTGGACTTCTGGTCGCTGGCGCCGCGCGGCGACGTGCTGGCGCCGCTCGGCGTGTGGCTGCTGCTGCCGTTCATCACCGCGCATCTCGCAGGCGACATGCGTTCGGCGCGCTGGGGCCTCGTTGCGGTGCTCGCGGTCGCCATCGTCGTGCTCGGCGCGTCGCTCCGCGGCGACCGCTTCGGCGTTACCGGCGCGCTGCCGCAGACGGCGGCAGCGACGGCCGGCACCGATGCGACGCCGGCCGAGGCGCAAGCCGACTGGACCGCCTATGGCGCCAGCAATTTCGGCACGCGCTTCTCCAGCCTGAAGCAGATCACGCCTGACAACGTGAAGAACCTCCAGCTCGCGTGGGAATTCCGGACCGGCGACCGCAAGGGACCTGACGATCCCGACGAGTTCACCAACGAGGTGACGCCGCTGAAGATCGGCGATCTGCTCTACACCTGCTCGCCGCACCAGATCGTGTTCGCGCTCGATGCCGCCACCGGCAAGCAGCGCTGGACGTTCGATCCGAAGATCGAGCACCACAAGAATTTCCAGCACATGACTTGCCGCGGCGTCGCCTATCACGAGACCAAGCCCGGCGCGGTCGACAGCGCAGGCGCCGCGGCGCCGGGCGAATGCGCCAAGCGTATCTTCCTGCCCACCAATGACGGCCGGCTGTTCGCGCTCAACGCCGACAGCGGCAAGCCGTGCGAAGGCTTTGGCGATCACGGCCAGATCGATCTCAAGGCCGGCCACGAGATCAAGACGCTCGGCTTCTACGAGGGCACCTCGCCGCCGGTGGTCACCGACAAGGTGGTGATCATGGCCGGCGCGGTGATCGACAACTACTCCAACAAGGTGCCGTCCGGCGCGATCCGCGGCTTCGACGTCTACTCGGGGAAGCTGTTGTGGGCGTTCGATCCCGGCAATCCCGATCCGAACGAGATGCCGTCGGCGACGCATCATTTCACGCCGGGCTCGCCGAACGGCTGGAGCGTCGGCGCGGCCGACGAGGCGCTTGGCCTCGTCTACATCCCGCTCGGCTCGAGCTCGCCGGACATCTGGGGCGGCAACCGCTCAGCCGACAATGAGCGCTATGATTCCGCTGTTGTCGCGCTCGACATCGCCACGGGAAAACTGCGCTGGTCGTTCCAGAACGTGCATCACGATCTCTGGGACATGGACATGCCGTCGCAGCCGAGCCTCGTCGACATGTCAGGCAAGGACGGCGTGGTGCCGGCGATCTACGTGCCGGCCAAGACCGGCAACATCTTCGTGCTCGACCGCCGCGATGGTCATTTGCTTGTCCCGGCGCCGGAGAAGCCGGTGCCGCAAGGCGCAGCGCCCGGCGATCATCTGTCGCCGACCCAGCCGTTCTCCGAGCTCAGCTTCCGGCCGCGCAAAGACCTCACCGGCGCGCAGATGTGGGGCGCGACGATGTTCGATCAGCTCGCCTGCCGCATCAAGTTCAAGCGGCTGCGCTATGAGGGCCCGTTCACGCCGCCCTCCGAGCAGGGCACGCTGGTCTATCCTGGCGATTTCGGCATGTTCGAATGGGGCGGCATCGCGATTGATCCCGTGCGCAAGATCGCGATCGCCAATCCGCAGTCGATCCCGTTCGTGTCCAGGCTGGTGCCGCGCGGCAAGGACAATCCGGCAGAGCCCAACGCGGAACATCCGCCGGGCACCGAGTTCGGCGTGCAGCCGATGTACGGCACGCCCTATGGTGTCGACCTCGGCATCTTCCTGTCGCCGCTCGGCATCCCCTGCATGGCGCCGCCCTGGGGCAGCCTCGCCGCCATCGACCTGAAGACCAACCAGATCGTCTGGCAGCATCGCGTCGGCACCATTCGCGACCAGTCACCGGTGCCGCTGCCGTTCAAGATGGGCGTGCCGATGCTCGGCGGCCCGATGGTGACCGCCGGCGGTGTCGCGTTCCTCACCGGCACGATGGACGACTACATCCGCGCCTTCGATGTCAAGGACGGCCGGCTGCTGTGGCAGGACCGGCTGCCGGCCGGCGGACAGTCGACGCCGATGACCTATGAGGCGGGCGGCAGACAGTACATCGTCACGGTCGACGGCGGCCATGGCTCGTTCGGGACCAAGCTGGGCGACTATGTCCGCGCCTATGCGCTGCCGGGCAACGTCGCGAGCAAGTAGTTCGCCGGTTCCAGCTCTGCGCAGAATGGAGTGAACTGTTGGACATTTGCTCACGATATCCGGGGTTCCCCGGAGGAACTCCAACTGCGAAGCGCGCGCCTTAATCGTCGGCTTCCGAACCTCGTGCATGAGTCAGCGCGGGCCCAGATTTCCTGCCCGCATTGACGCTTTGCTAACCGCGATTCCCGTGCGCCAAAACGCGGCGCGCCCTGGTTCGTAGCTGGCCTGCGTAAGGGTTCATTGCCGATGTTGACGATCCTGTCCTGCCTGCCTGCCGACCACGATCTGCGCTACGTCACCGCCGCGCTGCTGGTGTGCGTGCTCGGCTCCATCCTCTCGATGCGCCTGCTTGCGCGCGTCCGGCGCAACACGGGTCTGCGCCGGCTGCACCTGCTGTTCCTGGCCGGGCTTGTCGCCGGCGGCACGGTGTGGACGACGCATTTCGCCGCCATCCTCGGCTATGAGGCAACGGGCAATCGCTCGTTCGAAGCGGGCCTGACCTTCGCCTCGCTCGGCCTTGCCATCGTGTTTTCCTGGCTCGGCTTTTTCATCACCACGCGCACCCAGCACGGGCCGCTGATCGAGATCGGCGGCGCCGTGTTCGGCTTCGGCATCGCCGCGATGCACTACACCGGGATGAGCGCGCTCAATCTCGACGGCATCAGGACCTGGCATGCGCCGGCGATCTGGCTCTCGCTGGTCCTGGCGATGGGGTTCGGCGCCGTTGCCGCCAACCGGATCGCGCGCCCCGTGACGCGGTTCTGCAAATATGGCGGCTCGCTCGCCATGGTGATCGCGATTCTCAGCCTGCATTTCACCGGCATGGCGGCGCTGACCTTGGCGCCGATGGCGGGAGCTGACGCGCCGGCGCAGGCACTGTCCGACAGCGTGATGCTGATCAGCATCGTCACCGGCATCGGCCTGATCATGGCGATGGCAGCGTCGGCCTACATGATCGACATGCAGGCGGCGCAGGAGGCGGTCGAAGGCTATCGGCAGCTGGCCTTGCAGGATCCGCTGACCGGCCTGCCCAACCGCAACGGCCTGGGACAGCGGCTGGCTCCGCTGTTGACCAATGGCGACGAGACCGCGCATCTGGTCGTGCTCGCGATCGATCTCGACCGTTTCAAGGACATCAACGACGCGCATGGCCACGCCGCGGGCGATGCGGTGCTGACGGCGATCGCCCAGCGCATCGCGGCGACCTTGCAGCCCGGCGAATTCCTCGCACGGATCGGCGGCGACGAGTTCGTCGCCGTCAAGAGCGAGATCTTCGCGCGCGCCGAGGCCGCCAGATTCGCCGAGCGCATGCGCGCGCTCGTGCTGACGCCGGTCGAGTGGGAGGAGCGCAGCCTCTCGGTCGGCTGCAGCATCGGCATCGCGCTGCATCCCGACCACGGCCTCAGCTCGGACGAATTGCTCACCCGCGCGGATCTGGCGATGTATCGCGCCAAAGGCCTGGGACAAGGCAAGATCTGCACCTACGAACCGTCGATGGACGAGGCCAGCCGGCGCCGCGCCGAGCTCGCGATCGATCTGAAGCGCGCGCTGGTGCGCAACGAGTTCGAGCTGCACTACCAGGTTCAGAACGACACGCAGAGCGGCGAGATCATCGGCTTCGAGGCGCTGCTGCGCTGGAATCACCCAGTGAAGGGCCGCGTGCCGCCGAACGATTTCATTCCGATGGCGGAGCAGACCGGGCTGATCGTCGACATCGGCGACTGGGTGCTGCGCACCGCCTGCGCCACCGCGGCGGGCTGGAGCCAGCCGTTCAAGGTCGCCGTCAACGTCGCGCCGATGCAGCTCAACCACGACCTGCCGAAGCGCGTCGCCGAGGTGCTGCGCCAGACGGGCCTGGCTCCGGAGCGACTCGAGATCGAGCTGACGGAAACCGGCATCATCGCCGACCGCCAGCACGCGCTGCAGGTGATGCAGGCGCTGAAGGGGATCGGCGTCACCGTCGCGATGGACGATTTCGGCACCGGCTATTCATCGCTGTCGACCCTGCAGGTGTTTCCGTTCGACAAGATCAAGGTCGACAAGAGCTTCATCCAGTCGGTCGAGACCAGCGTGCATGCGGCGGCGATCGTCAAGGCGACCTTGCTGCTGGGGCGCAGCCTGAACATCCCCGTGCTGGCCGAGGGCGTCGAGACCGAGCAGCACCTCGCCTTCCTGCGCGAGGAAGGCTGCACCAGCGTGCAGGGATTCCTGTTCGGCAAGCCGATGCCGCAGGAGGCGATCAGCAAGATGATCCGGGAGGTGGAGGTCGCGCCGTCCCTCATCGCGGAAGCGCCGGCCAAGAGCGCCGCGGCGGCCTGAGCAGGTGCCACCCTCCCCTGGAGGGCAGGGCTATCACATGTGAAGATGCGGGGCTTCCCTGACGAGCGATCCTGCCGATCAGTTACTCCCTCATGCCCGGGCTTGTCCCGGGCATCCACGTCGTTCTCAGCATGTCGGCCGACGTGGATGGCCGGGACAAGCCCGGCCGTGACGACGTGGAAGGAGCGGAACGTCTCGCGAGGCGCCTACCCGGCATCGCTCAAAACGTACGGATGATCCTGAAATCCAGGCCGTCGGCGGCGGCGAGGTGCATGGCCATGCTGGCGCGGCCGTGACGGAGGGTGACATCGCCGCGGGGGCCGGAATAGACCATGTTGCGGCCGGCGGCGGCGAGCGGGTGCAGGGACAATGAGCCGGCGCGCTCCGCGGCGGCTTTCAGGAAGCGCAGACCTTCGTAGTTGGACTGGCCGACGGAGCCGACCGGCGGCGCCTCGACGCCGAACATCGCAGTGTAACCGCCCAGGAAGTCGTCATTGGCTCTGGAGCCGATGCAATTGAAATAGCCGGAGGCGGAGTAGAGATTCTCGGTGTTGTCGGCGCCGATGCCGAGCAGCACGGTTTCGTCGACGGCCCCGGCGAGACGCAAGGTGGTCGCGGCGAGGCCGGATTCGCCGAACGCCCGGTTGAAGGTGATGCTGTCGGTGCCGATCAGCGAGATCAGCACGACGTCGGGGCTGGCGGCGCGGATGCGCGCCAGATGCGCCTCGTGATCGTCCTCACCGACGGGAACGAATTCCTCGCCGACGACATGGCCGCCGGCCTCGGTGATGTAGGTCTTGGTGGAGCGGTGCGACTGCCACGGCCAGACATAGTCGCTGCCGATCAGGTACCAGCGCTTGGCGCCCTTGTTCTCGGCCAGCCAATGAATGGCGGGACGGGTCTGGCTGTGCGGCGTCTCGCCGATCGCCATCACGCCCGGCGTCCGCTCGCCGCCTTCATAGACCGGCGTATAGACGTAAGGGATCCGGCCGCGCGTCAGACGGCGCAGCGCCAGCCGGACCGCGCTGATATGCGAGCCCATCACGACGTCGATGTCGTCGAAATCAAGCGCGTCCCTGGCGCACGCGACCACCTCCTCGACCGGGCCGCCGGAATCGTAGAACAACAATTCGATCTCGCGGCCGAGGATGCCGCCGCGGCGGTTGATCTCGGAGACCGCCAGCAGCGCGCTGTTGGTGGCCGCCGGCCCCCAGATTCCCGGCGAGCCGGAGAACGTGATGAAATTGCCGATGCGCAGTCTGTTGTGGCGGCCGCGCCGCGCGAACCGATCGGGATCGAAGGGGGCCAGCGACGGCGGGCCGACCCGCTTGGGCGGGCTCCTGAACAGCAGGGAGGGCGGCAGGCTGCAGCGCCCGGCCGTGACAGGTCCTGTCGAGAGCACACCCACTCCTTGGCCGCGACCCTGGTTGGCCCAGTGTGGGCCGGCGGTCATACGCCGTCAAAATCAGCACGCGTTCGGCAAATATCCTATTCGAAAATGTTGAATGTTCAAGAATTGGGATGCATATAGATCGGGCAGCAACTGCCGGACAATCATTCAATTCAGGACCCCTGAGCGAAATTTACCGTGGCCAAATCGCCCCCTTCCAACACCCCCCTCACCGAACATCTCGCCTACCTGCTCGCGCAAGCCAACCGGGAGATCAACCGGCAGTTGGAGTCGCGCCTGAGCACGGAGGGCGTGCCCGTCGAGCAGTGGCGCATCCTCAAGGTGCTGTCGGACGGCGAGGGCCATTCGATGGGGGATCTCGCCGAGGCGGTGCTGCTGAACCATCCGACCCTGACCAAGATGATCGACCGCATGGTGTCGGACTCGCTGGTCTACCGCCGCCAGGACGCGAACGACCGCCGCAAGGTGCTGATGTTCATCAGCGACCGCGGCAAGGCGCTGTGCAAGCGGCTGAACTCGCTGGCCGCCAGCCAGGAGGCGCACATCCTGGAGAACTACGGCGACAAGGCGACCGGCGAGCTGAAGCGGCTGCTGGAGAATTTGATCGACGCGGCGAGTTGAGCATTGTCTTGCTGCGACGCTGCGGACATTCAGTCCCGAGCTCTACCCTCCCGTCATTGCGAGCGCAGCGAAGCAATCCAGGATGGTGGGCGGGACCTTGGATTGCTTCGCTACGCTCGCAATGACGCGGAAGCTGCGGGGGCATAGGGCGAAGGCGCGCCCGCGGCGGCCTCTGCCCACGCTTGTTCTCTCCGTCATTCCGGGGCATTCGCGCGCAAAATGGCGACAGCCATTTTGAACCGGCGCGAATGAGCCCGGAATCCATACGCACAGGCGGATATGAGGCACGAGATGGCTGTGGGAGCAGTCTTCGTCACACATCCGCTCGTGGCTATGGATTCCGGGCTCATCCGCGCTTACGCGCGGCTGCCCCGGAATGACGGCAGAGTTTTTGTTGGAGCGCGCGTAGCTCCTCGAAGCTTTGGACACGGCAAGCGCGTTGGACTGCGTCGCGTTGCAGCGCAGCGTCGCTGCGACAAAACTCCCGGCATCCCCGATCACGCCGGGATAGACGCAAGACGAATCCTCCCCCATCCTGTCCTCTCGCGATCGCGACGAACGGGCCACAGAGCCCGCGCGCAATCGCCGGCCCCGAGCCGGATGAGGACACACAGGGAGGACAGGCCATGACGGGCATTCATCTGCTCGATCGCGCCATCGGCGGCGAGTATCCGACATTTGCCAGCACGGCTGACATCCGCGCCTTCGAGCAGACGCCATACAGCGAACGGATCGCTGCTCAGAGCACGTACGAGGCGCTGAAATGCGGCGCGTCGGCCAACCCGGACGCGCCGGCGATCCAGTTTCTGGCAAATGCCGATCCCGCCGATACGCCGGTCGTGATCACCTATCGCGACTTGATCGCGAAGGTGACGCAGGCGGCGAACATGTTTCACGCCCTCGGCGTCGGTCCCGACGATGTCGTCAGCTTCATGCTGCCTCTGGTGCCCGAAGCCTTCATCACGCTGTTCGGCGCGGAGGCCGCAGGCATCGCCAACCCGGTCAACCCGCTGCTCGAGCCGCACCAGATCGCCGAGATTCTCGATGCCGCCAAGACCAAGGTGCTGGTGGCGCTCGGCCCCCTGCCCGGCACCGACATCTGGCAGAAGGTCGAGAAGGTCCGCGGCGGTCTGAAACACCTCAAGGCGATCGTGCAGGTTCATGGCGGCGGCGGCGATCCGGCCAACGGCATCCACGCCTGGGGCGACCTGATCAAGCCGCAGCCGGGCGATCACCTCGTCAGCGGCCGGCAGATCAAATCCAGCGACACCGCGGCCTATTTCCACACCGGCGGCACCACGGGCACGCCCAAGCTGGTGCGGCACAGCCATGGCAATCAGGTCTACCAGGCCTGGGCGATCAACCTGATCCTGAAGGCCAAGTCCGGCGGCACCTTGCTGTTCGGCATGCCGCTGTTTCATGTCGGCGGCTCGTTGACGCAGGCGCTGCAGACGTTCTCCGCAGGCGGCAGCCTTGTCGTGCTCTCCGGTGCCGGCTGGCGCAATCCGAACGCGGTGCGCAACATCTGGGGACTGGTCGAGAAGTACAAGCCGGAGACGCTGTCGAGCGTGCCCACGGTGCTGGCGGCAACGCTCGCGGTGCCGCAAGGCAACGCCGACATTTCCAGCCTGCGCTATGCCGCCGGCGGCGGATCGGCAATTCCGGTCGCCGTCGGCCAGGCGATCATGGACAGGCTGAAGCTGCCGGTGATCGAGGTCTACGGCATGACCGAGACGTCGAGCGTGCACACCATGGCCTATGCGGACCAGCCGATCCGGCTCGGGTCGGTCGGCCTGCCCGTGCCCTATGCGAAGGTGCGCATCGTCAAGCTCGACGCCGAAGGACGCTACGAGCGCGACTGCGCCGTGGATGAGATCGGCGTCGTGATCATGGCCGGGCCCGGCGTGTTCTCCGGCTATCTCGACGACGCCCACAACAAGGGCGCGTTTGTTGATGGCCATTGGGTCAACTCGGGCGATCTCGGCCGGCTCGATGCCGACGGCTTCCTGTGGATCACCGGCCGGGCCAAGGACCTCGTCATCCGCGGCGGCCACAACATCGACCCCGCGCCGATCGAGGAGATCCTGTTTCAGCATCCCGCCGTCGGCTTTGCCGCCGTGGTCGGCCAGCCCGACGCCTATGCGGGCGAACTGCCGATCGGCTACGTGCAACTGAAGCCGGGCGCGAGCGTGCAACCGGGCGAGTTGGAGGACTGGGTCCGCGCCCGCACGCCGGAGCGCGCCGCGGTGCCGGTGCAGATCATCCCGATCGATCCGATGCCGGTGACCGGCGTCGGCAAGGTGTTCAAGCCGCAGTTGCGCTGGGACGCCGCGACGCGGGTGTTCACCAAGGTGCTGTCGCAGCTCACCGACCGCGGCATCGACTGCAGCGTCAAGGTCGGCGCTCATGGCAGTCACGGCAGCCTCGCGACGGTGACCTTGCGCAACGTGCCGGCGGAGCAACGCGAGGCGATCGAGAACGAGGTGCACACCCTGCTGGCGCCGTTCGTGATCCGGCACGAGGTGGTGACGGGGTGAGCTCATGCCGTCCGGCAGCAAGGTTCCCGTAATTTTACGGAATGTTGCTGCCGGACAACATACAGGACGACGATCAACTGCTACTACTTCAGCGCGAATGTGCTGAGGCGTTTGGAATGCTCAAGGTTCTGCTGGGTTCTGCGGCGATCGCTTTCTTCGGTGCTGCTGCGGCAGCTGCTGACCTCCCGATCACGGCGAAAGCGCCAACGCCGGTCAAATTCACCTGGAGTGGTTGCTATATCGGTGGTCATGTCGGAGGAGTCGTCAGTGACGACATGACGACCAACGATCTCGGCGTCGCCAGGGACTACAGCGGGGCCGGCGTTGTCGGCGGCGGCCAAATCGGTTGCGATTACCAGTTTGCGCCGGCCTGGGTCATCGGCGCCGAGGCCCGCGCCGCTTGGAGCAGCCTGCGAAGCAGCCATGGTGGTTCGGTCCGGAATCGGATCACCGGTGTGATCCGCCCATCGCAGTTCGTCACCACCAATGATTTTCTCGGCTCCGCAACGGCGCGGCTTGGTTATGTCTACGCCGAGCGCTGGCTGGTTTATGCGCGCGGCGGCGCCGCCTGGACGCGCGAGCGCAACGAGGATCCATTCATCCTCCCTGCTGGGATCGCCGTCGATCCGAGCACGACGTCGATGCGAAGCGGTTGGACCGCGGGCGCCGGCGTGGAGTGGGCTTTCGCCGCACACTGGTCCGCGACCGTCGAATATAACTACTACGATTTCGGCAAGAACGGCATCACGATGAGCAACGCGGCGCCGGTCGTCAACATCACCGGCTTCGAGGTCAAGGACCGTGTTCACGCCGCGACTCTCGGCGTCAACTATCGGTTCTGAGCCCCCTCCACTTTCAAGACGGCGAATTGTCAGCTTCTATCTCGGGCCGGCCGCAGCGGCGACCGGCTTGGCAACGCCCTTCTCGACAGCAACCTTGCGCAACAGATCCGGCCGGTCGGAGATGATGCCATCGACGCCGCTCTCGATGAGCCGGGCCATGTCCTCCGGTTTGTTGACGGTCCACACCACGACCTGAAGACCGAGCGCGTGGGCTTCACTGATCAGCTCCGGCGTGACGTCGGCAAAATAGGGCGACCAGACCTTGCCGCCGGCTGCGCGGATCGTTGATGGCAGCGAACCGCCGTGATCGGCGGGGTTGAAGCCGGCCGTCCAGCGCGAGGCCTCGGTCAGCGAGACCGTGGGTGCCTTGCCACGTTGCAGCGACAGATAGACCGTCGGAATCTGCGGCGCGCGTTGCTGCACGAGTTGCAGGGTGCGCCAGTCGAACGACTGAATCATGCTCCGGTCGGCGAAGTGCTCGGCAGCGATCAGGTCGAGCAGCAGACTGACGAAACGCTCGGGGTCCGGCGCCTCATTGGGGAGCGCGGGATCGAGCTTGGTCTCGATGTTGAGCCGCACCTTGTCGTTGCCGGAGCGTTTGACGAGATCGATGACCTGCTTCAACGTCGGAATGCGGGGTGGTGGAACCGCGCCGGTGAGCACCTGCTGCTCCGGAAACTGCCTGGCATAGTCGCTGCCTGGACGGATCTGTCCGACATCGTACGACTGCACGTCTGCGAGCGGCAGATCGATCAGCAGCGGCCCGGGCGGCGCCACGTAGTTGCCGGCGGCATCGCGGGCGAGATCGGGATTGAGCCGCCGCTCATGCGAGACCACCAGCACGCCATCGCGGGTAACGCCGACGTCGAGCTCGAGCGTGTCGACGCCAAGCGCCAGCGCGGCCGCAAAGGCCTGCAGCGTGTTCTCAGGATGGAGCGCGCGCCCGCCGCGATGCGCCTCGATGTCGAACGCGAGGGCCGGGCTGGAGACGGCCGCGAGCAGGAGGGCGGCGCAGAGGAAGAGAGATCGATGTCGCATGGCACCAGCCTACCATGGGACCTCAGGTTGCCCATTCCCCTTGTTTCCGCTGGCCTTCTGAACTAGGCCTTTTTCCGATCGACCGGCGAGACAATGCCGGTCTTGGATCGAGGGGAGGCGATCCGCGCGCGCTGCAGTGCCGCGCCCGCACCCCCTTGGCCATTCTTCGAGCCTTGTTTCCGAGTTCACGTGCGACGGACCATGCCTAGGACCAGCCCCATGACCGATCTTCCTGTCCTCATCGCCGGCGGCGGCATTGGCGGCCTTGCGACCGCGCTGACCCTGCAGCAAATCGGCGTGCCCTGCATCGTCTATGAGAGCGTGCGCGAGATGCGACCGCTCGGGGTCGGCATCAATCTGCAGCCCAATGCGGTGCGCGAATTGTACGACCTCGGCATCGGCGCGGCTGATCTCGATGAGGTCGGCGTGCCGGCGAAGGAATGGGCGCTGGTCGGGCTGAACGGCAATGATATCTATTCCGAGCCGCGCGGGCTGCTCGCCGGCTACAACTGGCCGCAATATGCCGTGCATCGCGGCAAGCTGCACATGCTGCTGTACAGCCGGCTGGTGCAACGTGCGGGCGCCGCCACCGTGCGGCTCGGCAGCCGCGTGAGCGGCTACGAGAAGAACGCCGACGGCACGGTGACGGCGCGCATCGAGCACGCCGATGGCTCGCGCTCGGAGCAGCGCGGCCGGCTGCTGATCGGCGCCGACGGCATTCATTCGGCGGTGCGCGCGCAGATGCACCCCGCGCAGCCGCCGATCCATTGGGGTGGCGCGGTGATGTGGCGCGGCGTCACCTGGGCGAAGCCGATGCGCACCGGCTCGTCCTTCGTGGGGCTCGGCACCCACCGCCATCGCGTCGTGGTCTATCCGATCTCGCATCCCGATCCCAAGACAGGCCTTGCCCTGATCAACTGGATCGCCGAGGTGACGATGGACAACACCGAGGGCTGGAAGCAGACCGGCTGGTTCCGGCAGGTGCCGACAGCCGAGTTCGCGCATCATTTCGCGGGCTGGACCTATGACTGGCTCGACGTCCCCGCGCTGATCGCCGGCGCCGACGGGGCCTATGAAAACCCGATGATCGACCGCGATCCGGTCTCGACCTGGGTCGACGGTCCAGTCGCGCTGATGGGCGACGCCGCGCATGCGATGTATCCGACCGGCAGCAACGGCGCCAGCCAGGCGATCGTCGACGCCCGCGTGCTCGGCACGTGCCTGCTGGCCCACGGCGTGACCCCGGCGGCACTGGCGGCGTATGACGAAAAGCTGTGCGGGCCGATCTCGGCGGTGATTTTGCGCAACCGTGGCGCCGGACCATTCGGGTTGCTCAATCTGGTCGACGAGCGCTGCGGTGGGACGTTCACTGACATCGACGACGTGGTGCCGCCGGCCGAGCGCGACGCGTTCATGGCCAACTACAAGAAGGCCGCGGGTTTTGCGATCGAGCAGCTCAACACGGCGCCAAGGACGATTGCGGAAGGCGCGCGGGTCGACGCGGCCAAGGCTGCCTGATCCCTCCTCATTGTCGTCGCGAGCAAGCACATCGGCGCATCGCGCCGATGTGCGCCGACCCGGGAGCCATACGCCTCAGCAGAAAATAGCAGGCACGCTGGAGCGACCAGCCTGCGTCTCCCCATCGTCCTGTGGTTATGGATCCCGGCATTCGCCGGGATGACAGTCATGGTTTGGCGCGCAGCTCGGCCAACAGCGTCATTGCGAGCGCAGCGAAGCAATCCAGAGTCGTTGGCGGGACTCTGGATTGCTTCGCTTACGCTCGCAATGACGATGGAAAGACTGCCTCAGCCGCGCTTACGCGTAGCGGCCGTGGCAGTGCTTGTACTTCTTGCCGCTGCCGCAGGGGCAGTCCTCGTTGCGGCCGACCTTGCCCCACGTCGTCGGATCGTTCGGGTTGCGCGCTTCGGCCGGGACCGGGGCGGCGCCTGACGACGGCACCAGGGAGACGTTGGCGAAGGCCATCTCGTCCTCGCCGGTGGTGGGATCGGCGTGATGCGCCTGCATCGGCGGCAGCACCGGCTGCTGCTCCTCCGGCGGCACGATCTCGACGCGCATCAGTTGCGCCGTCACGGCCTCGCGCAGATGCGCGATCATCGATTCGAACAGCGTGAAGGCTTCCGACTTGTACTCCTGCAACGGATCGCGCTGGCCGTAGCCGCGCAGGCCGATGACCTGGCGCAGATGGTCGAGCATGATCAGGTGCTCGCGCCAGAGGTGGTCGAGCGTCTGCAGCAGGATGGTCTTCTCGACGTAGCGCATCACGTCGGGGCCCCACTGCGCGACCTTGGCGGCCATGCGCTCGTCGGCCTGGGTCTCGATGCGCTTGAGCAGCTCCTCGTCGGCGATGCCCTCTTCCTTCGCCCATTCATCGACCGGAAGGTCGAGATCGAGGACGCGCTTGAGCTCCTCCTTCAGGCCGGCGACATCCCACTGCTCGGCATAGGCATGCTCAGGCACGTGCTTGCTGACGAGATCGTCGATGAAGGCGTGGCGCATATCGGTGATGGTCTCGACCACGCTCTCGTCCTGCATCAGCTCGACGCGCTGGTCGAAGATCACCTTGCGCTGGTCGTTCTGGACGTTGTCGAATTTGAGCAGGTTCTTGCGGATGTCGAAGTTGCGCGCCTCGACCTTCTGCTGCGCCTTCTCCAGCGCCTTGTTGATCCAGGGATGGATGATCGCCTCGCCTTCCTTCAGGCCGAGGCGGGTTAGCATGCTGTCGAGCCGGTCGGACCCGAAGATGCGCATCAGGTCGTCTTCCAACGACAGGAAGAATTTCGACCGGCCGGGATCGCCCTGGCGGCCGGAGCGGCCGCGCAGCTGGTTGTCGATGCGGCGGGATTCGTGGCGCTCGGAGCCGATGATGTAGAGGCCGCCCGGCTTGGTCACGGTCTTGGCCGCCTTGGAGCCCTTGGCGGGCTCGATCTCGACCGTCTCCTCCGCCTTCAGCACGATCTCGCGGAAGCGGGCGATGTCGGCCTTGATCTGCTCGATCTTGGCGGCCTTCTCGGCCTCGTCCGTGATGCCGCCGGTCTCCTGCTGGATACGCATTTCCAGCGAGCCGCCGAGCTTGATGTCGGTGCCGCGGCCGGCCATGTTGGTCGCGATCGTGATCGCGCCGGGCACGCCGGCCTCGGCGACGATATAGGCTTCCTGCTCGTGGAAGCGCGCGTTCAGCACCGCGAACAGCTTTGCCGGCTTGCCGGCACGCGCCGCCGCATAGAGCTTGTCGAGCGCGCGCTCGCTGCCGAAATCGATCTGCTTGTAGCCGTGCTGCTTGAGATAGGCGGCCAGCACCTCGGACTTCTCGATCGAGGCCGTGCCGACCAGCACCGGCTGCAGGCGCGAATTGGCGCGCTCGATCTCGGCGAGGATCGCGGCGTATTTCTCCTGCTGGGTGCGGTAGACCTCGTCGTCCTCGTCGAGACGGGCCACCGGCAGGTTGGTCGGGATCTCCACGACCTCGAGCTTGTAGATGTCGAACAGCTCGTCGGCTTCCGTCGCCGCCGTACCGGTCATGCCGGCGAGCTTGGCGTACATGCGGAAGTAGTTCTGGAAGGTGATCGAGGCCAGCGTCTGGTTCTCAGGCTGCACCGGCTGGTGCTCCTTGGCCTCGAGCGCCTGGTGCAGGCCTTCCGAATAGCGCCGGCCGGGCATCATGCGGCCGGTGAACTCGTCGATGATGACGACCTCGCCGTCGCGGACGATGTAGTCCTTGTCGCGGGTGAACAGCGTGTGCGCGCGCAGCGCCTGGTTGATGTGGTGCACGACGGAGACGTTCTCGACGTCGTACAGCGACTCGCCCTTGAGCTGGCCGGCGTCGCGCAGCAGGGTCTCGATCTTCTCCATGCCGGCTTCGGTGAGCGTCACCGTGCGCTGCTTCTCGTCGACGTCGTAGTCGGACTTGTCGAGCTTCGGCACGAAGGTGTCGATGGTGTTGTAGAACTCGGAGCGGTCGTCGAGCGGGCCGGAGATGATCAGCGGCGTGCGGGCCTCGTCGATCAGGATCGAGTCGACCTCGTCGACGATCGCGAAATAGTGCCCGCGCTGGACCATGTCCTCCAGCCGGTACTTCATGTTGTCGCGCAGATAGTCGAAGCCGTATTCGTTGTTGGTGCCGTAGGTGATGTCGCAGGCATAGGCCGCCTTGCGCTCGGCATCGTCGAGACCGTGGACGATCACGCCGGTGGTCAGGCCGAGGAAGCCGTAGATCTGGCTCATCCAGCCGGCGTCGCGGCGGGCGAGGTAATCGT
This sequence comes from Bradyrhizobium sp. HKCCYLRH3099, assembly GCF_051167855.1. Classification (NCBI taxonomy): domain Bacteria; kingdom Pseudomonadati; phylum Pseudomonadota; class Alphaproteobacteria; order Hyphomicrobiales; family Nitrobacteraceae; genus Bradyrhizobium; species Bradyrhizobium sp. HKCCYLRH3099. The sequence goes on along the minus strand of NZ_JBNPTW010000012.1, from coordinate 29,353 downwards.
TCACCGTCACGACGTGCACGCCCTTGCCGGCGAGCGCGTTGAGGTAGACGGCGAGCGTCGCCACCAGCGTCTTGCCTTCGCCGGTCTTCATCTCGGCGATGTCGCCCTCGTGCAGCACCATGCCGCCGATCAGCTGGACGTCGAAATGGCGCTGGCCGAGGGTGCGCTTGGACGCCTCGCGGACGGTGGCGAAGGCCGGCACCAGGAGGTCGTCGAGCGTCTTGCCGTCGGCGAGCTGCTTCTTGAAGTCCTCGGTGCGCGCCTTCAACTGCTCGTCAGTCAGCTTGGCAAGCTCCGGCTCCAGGGCGTTGATGGCGCTGACGCGGGACTGGTAGCCCTTGACGCGGCGGTCGTTGGATGAGCCGAAAAGCTTACGGGCGAGCGCGCCGATCATTGCTGAAATCCTGCCTCTGTGGGTCTGCGTTGCAGCCGTAACTCATGGTTTGGGTTTGCTGTTCCCGGCGTGATGCACCGCAGCACCCGCGCCAGGCTCGAACGTCGGCGCCTCGAGGCGGCCGTCAGATGAGTGGGAGACGAGCAAACCAGGGTTCAATGGCCAAAAACGCAGCAAAATAAGCGCTATCGCCCTTGAAGCGATCGGGCAGAGATATGGCTGGGGGGGAACGTTGTCAACGGCGCCTCACGCCGGGACATCGGCCTTAAACCTGTCGCCGATTTCACGAAATTGACAGACTTTTCGCGTTGCCAAGGCACGGCGATTGGGCGAGTGTCCCGGCCGCCCTGAGGCCACGCCCCTGGAGCCCCCTCTTCCAAGACAAGGATTTTCCATGACCACGTCGTTCCCGGTTACGAAAACCGGCCTGCGTTTCGGCCTTGCTACCGCTCTCGCCGGCAGTCTCGCATTGTCGCTGCTGGTCGCCCCCGCGCGCGCCGCCGACGATGCCAACCCGGTGCTGGCCAAGGTGAACGGGGCCGAGATCCGCAAGAGCGACGTCACACTCGCGGAGGAGGAGCTCGGGCCGAGCCTCGCCCAGATGGACCCCGCGACCAAGGACGAGAACGTGCTGTCGTTCCTGATCGACATGAAGCTCGTCGCCAAGGCGGCCGAGGACAAGAAGGTCGGCGACAGCGAGGACTTCAAGAAGCGCCTCGCCTTCACCCGCAACCGCCTGCTGATGGATAGCCTGCTCGCCAGCGAGGGCAAGGCCGCGACCACGCCGGACGCGATGAAGAAGGTCTATGAGGAAGCCTCCAAGCAGATCGGCGGCGAGCAGGAGGTGCATGCGCGCCACATCCTGGTCGAGACCGAGGACGAGGCCAAGGCCGTCAAGGCCGAGCTCGCCAAGGGCGCGGATTTCGCCGAGCTCGCCAAGAAGAAATCCAAGGACCCCGGCGCCTCGGACGGCGGCGACCTCGGCTTCTTCACCAAGGAGCAGATGGTGCCGGAATTCGCCAACGTGGCGTTTGGTCTCGAGCCGGGCAAGATCTCGGACCCGGTGAAGACCCAGTTCGGCTGGCACATCATCAAGGTCGAGGAAAAGCGCAACCGCAAGCCGCCGGAGTTCGATCAGGTCAAGAGCCAGATCGAGACCTACGTCACCCGCAAGGCCCAGGCCGATTACGTCGGCAAGCTGCGCGAGGCGGCCAAGATCGAGCGCCTGGACAAGCCGGCCGCCGACGCCGCCAAGCCGGCGGACGCGAAGCCGGCCGAGCCGGCGAAGAAGTAAGCGGTTTGCTCCGCTCGAGGCGCGGCGGCGGCTCGTCACGCAGTTGTCAGAGAGCCGCAACCACCGCGTCACAATCGGCGTCGTCCCGGCCTTGAGCCGGGACCCATACTCCGTGATGTTGGGAATGGGGCACGCGGCCAGTCCCGCGCCTCACAACTGAACCCTGTGGTTATGGATCCCGGCGTTCGCCGGGATGACGGATGTGGGCGTGGAGACATCCACTCCCACAACGCCAACCGAGATGATACAGAGCGCTTCCCGCCATTCCTGCCGGAAGCCTTTCGATGTCCTCTGCCGTCTCCCCGCTCGCCCCGACCGAAGTCCCCGATATGCCGGCACTGGCCGGCGTGAGGCTCGCGACTGCCGCGGCCGGCATCCGCTACAAGAACCGCACCGATGTGCTGCTGGCGCTGCTCGATCCCGGCACCACGGTGGCCGGCGTGTTCACCAAGTCGAAATGCCCGTCGGCGCCGGTCGAATGGTGCCGCGCCAAGCTGAAGGGCGGCAAGGCGCGCGCGCTGGTCGTCAACTCCGGCAATGCCAACGCCTTCACCGGCAAGACCGGCAAGCAGTCGACGGCGCTGACCGCGTCGATCGCCGCCAAGGCGGTCGGCTGCAAGCAGGACGAGATCTTCCTGGCGTCCACCGGCGTCATCGGCGAACCGCTCGACGCCACCAAGTTCGACGGCGTGCTCGAGGGCCTTGCCGGCACGGCTGCACCTGAGGACTGGATGGGCGCGGCGCGCGCCATCATGACCACCGACACCTTCCCGAAGGTCGCGACCGCCACCGTCAAGCTCGGCAAGGCCAAGGTGACGATCAACGGCATGGCCAAGGGCGCCGGCATGATCGCGCCTGACATGGCGACCATGCTGTCCTTCATCTTCACCGACGCGCCGATCACCGCGCCGGCGCTGCAGGCGCTGCTCAAGGCCGGCGTCGAGGACACGTTCAACGCCGTGACCATCGACGGCGACACCTCGACCTCCGACACCTTGCTCGCCTTCGCCACCGGCGCCGCGGCGGCCAAGGGCGCGACCAAGATCAGCAGGATCAGCGACCCCAACGCCAAGGCCTTCGTGAAGGCGTTCAACGCCGTGCTGGCCGACCTCGCCGAGCAGGTCGCCCGCGACGGCGAAGGCGCGCGCAAGCTGGTCGAGATCATCGTCGAGGGCGCCAAGAGCAAACCGTCGGCGCGCAGGATCGCGATGTCGATCGCCAACTCGCCGCTGGTGAAGACCGCGATCGCCGGCGAGGACGCCAATTGGGGCCGCGTCGTGATGGCCGTCGGCAAGGCCGGCGAGCCGGCCGATCGCGACAAGCTCTCGATCTCCTTCAACGGCATCCGCGTGGCCTCGAAGGGCGCGCGCGATCCGTCCTATGACGAGAAGGAGGTCTCGGAGGCGATGAAGGCGCAGACCATCCAGATCAAGGTCGCGCTTGGGCTGGGCAAGGGCCGCGACCGCGTGCTGACCTGCGACCTGACCAAGGAGTATGTCGCGATCAACGGCGACTACCGGTCCTGACCCCACCGCTCGCCGGTGTCTCGGAGGCGCGCTCGATCGCGCGCCTCCCTCGCGCCCCGACTACCCCGCGATGCGTGCGTCCGCCACCGCCTTCTTGAACAAGGCGTTCATCGCCTCCGAGATGCCCTGCGTCGGCGAGACCTCGAAATAGAACCCGGGCGAGGCGCAGGACTGCATGTTCTGCGCGATCTCGCTGTTCGGGGACGGGCCGAACGGTCCCTTGTTGAAGGGATCGATCCAGTTCATGTACCAGGTGTTGGTCGGCAGCTGCAGATAGGTCGTGTAGAGCACGGCGATCTTGATGCCGCGATTCTTCAGCGCGGTGCACAGCGCCGGGTTGATCGGCGACTGGCAGCGATTGCCACCCGCCTTCGGCTTCAGGCACCCCGCATTGCTCTCGTCGGCGACGCCGTCGGACACGAAGAACAGATATTTCAGCGGCGAGCCTGTGGTGCCGTCGCCGGGTGTCGAGATCTCGTTGTTGATGGCGGGGATCACGGTCGAGAACGGCGTGTCCTTGTCGGCCGTGTAGGCGTCGTTGTTGCCGTAGACGCCCATCAGGTCGATATTCCCCGCGGCGCTCTTGGCGCTCGACAGGCTCGCGGACAATGCGAAAAGCGCGCGCAGCCCGATCGTCTTCGACGCCGCGCCGAAATCGTAGATCGCCATGCGGAACTGGTTCGGATAGGTCTGCGTCTGCGCGGCCGTATCCATCAGCTGCTGGGTGGCGCTGCGCAGCACGTCGATCCGGGTCGTGACACCGAGCTTCTTGGCCAGGTTATAATAGTTGTTGGAATCGTTGTAATCGTGGCACGCGAAGGCGCATTTGTCCGAGGTGTTGTTCACCATCTTGGTCACGTCGGCAGGGGTGGCCGCCACGCCCATCGACGGTGAATTGTCGAGCAACAGATAGAAGTCGATGTATTTCGGCATCGACGCCGTTGCCTTCGACGTGCCCTGCAGCGTCATCGTCTTGATGCCGACGATGTTCATGAACATCATCGGCACTGTGGCGGTGAACGAGACGGTGGCGGTCAGCACCGAACCGCTCTTCTTCACCTCGGGCGCCAAGTTGGTGAGCGTGTAGCCGGACGTGCCCGACATGTTGCCGTTGAAGATCTTGGTGGCATCGTCATTGCCGACGCTGATCACGCCGTCCGAGGTCATCGCGCCGGCCGCGATAAAGGCCGGCGAGGTCCGCGACACCGCGCCGACCGAGGCGGCGTCCACCGCAGCCTGCAGCTTGGCGCGCATCTGGTTCGCCCGGCTGTAATCGACGCCGCAGCCCACGGCGGTCAGAACGGGGACGCAGACGATGGCGAACGTCACGGCGACGTTGCCACTGACGTCGCGGCGCAGGCGGGCAAGCAGGTTTGGTAAAATTCGCATGAAGAATGCCTAACGAACCATGAAGGGATCACGGCGTACACCCGTGAAAATATGCGCGAGCCGATTAAGGTTGGCTTATTTCAACCGTGGAAACACGGGACGAACCGGCCTAGGTTAAGATGGCCTTAAGCGTCGTCCCGATGAGACGACGTGCTCTCTTCGCGAACTGGCGGAATTGCAGACGGACTTCATGACTGAGTTGATTCATGACTGAGTTGAAACTGACCCTCGTCGTCGCATGCGCGCTGGTCGACGCCGACAATCGCGTGCTGCTGGCGCAGCGGCCGCCGGGCAAGACCCTCGCGGGCCTCTGGGAGTTTCCCGGCGGCAAGCTCGAGCCGGGTGAGCGCCCGGAGGCCAGCCTGATCCGCGAGCTCGACGAGGAGCTCGGCATCACCGTGCGCGAAGCCTGCCTCGCGCCGCTGACCTTCGCCAGCCACGCCTATGAGACGTTCCATCTGCTGATGCCGCTGTACATCTGCCGGCGCTGGGAAGGCGTGGTGACCGCGCGCGAAGGGCAGCAACTCGCCTGGGTGCGGCCGAACAAGCTGCGCGACTATCCGATGCCGCCCGCGGACATTCCGCTGCTGCCGCATCTGATAGATCTGTTGATGTGAGCCGAGCGCGGCTCCTCACTTTCGGTCGTCATGCGCGGGCTTGACCCGCCTGCGGGGCCAAAGCCCTTCGGCGCGGCGAAGGCCCGCGCATCCATCATCCTGCGAAAAAGAGGATGGATCGCCGGGTCAAGCCCGGCGATGACGAGTGTAGCTAGTCGCCCTCATTGGAGTGTGGCACACGCTTCACCGCCGCCTCCAAACTCGCCGTCGCCGAGCCCGGCTTCAGCGGCTTCTGCTGGCTCTCATGTGGCGCCCAGCCGGAGATCCAGATGATGTCGAAGGTGGCGCGGAGGCGGCCGTCCGCGTCGGCGAAGCGCTCGGCGTAGATTTCGGCCATGCGCAGCAGGGTCGCGCGGCGCAGCGGCGTGCGGCGGCGCTCGACGAGGCTGTTGGTCGCGGCCATGCGGCGAAGGTCCTGCATCAGGCCGAACGCGCTGGCATATCGCACGACGACGCGGTCGACATCGGTCACGGGCAGTGCGAAGCCGGCCCGCTGCAGCAGGCCGCCGATGTCGCGCAGATCGGCGAACGGCGCCACCCGCGGCGACACGCCGCCCTCGCATTCGGCTTCCGCCGCCGCGAAACTCTGCCGGAGCTCGGTCAGCGTATCGCCGCCGACCATCGCCGCCAGCAACAGACCGTCAGGCCGCAACGCGCGGCGGATCTGCACAAGCAGCCCGGGGAGATCGTTGACGAACTGGAACGCCAGCGCGGAGACCGCGAGGTCGAGCGATTGCGGTTGCAAGGGCAGCGTCTCGGCGGCCGTGTCGGACGAAGCGACATGCGCGAGCTCCGCGACCTGCCCGGCCAGGTGCGGCTTCAGGCCATTGCCGGGCGTCCAGATGTCGGCAGCCGATTGAAAGGACCTGTTGACCGCGGCGAGGCGGTCCACGAGGTCTTCGGCGACGCGCTCGAGCAGGAAGGTCTCCGGCGCCCTCGCCGCCCGCCGTTGTCTGAGCGCCAGCAGCGAACGATCGAACAGGATGGGAGCGGTGGCAGGCTGTGTCATGCGGGGCTGGTTACGCCGATCCTCGGGAACGGGCAATGCGCCGCTTGAGCCGGACTGTCCGCGCCGCTAGCCTCAATCCATGAGCGTCCGCTTTGCTCCAATCCGCTTCGGGCAACTTCGTGCCGCTGCCAGCGCCGCGCGGGGCGCCTGCGGCCATCTGGCCAAGCTCGCGCTCGACATCGCGCTGCCGACCCTGTGCATCGCCTGCCGCGAGCCGGTCGACGGCGAGGGTGTCTGCGCCGCCTGCTGGGGCAAGCTGTCGTTCATCGAGCGGCCGTATTGCCCGAAGCTCGGCATTCCCTTCGTCTACGATCCCGGTCCCGAGCTGCTGTCGATGGAGGCGATTGCCGCCCCGCCGGCCTATGCTCGTGCGCGGGCCGCGGTGCGCTATGACGAGGTGGCGCGCACGCTGGTGCATCAGTTGAAATATCAGGATCGCACCGATCTGGCGCCGATCATGGGCCGCTGGATGACACGGGCCGGCCGCGAGCTGCTGGCCGACGCCGACCTCGTCGTCCCCGTCCCGCTGCATTGGCGGCGGGGCTTTTCGCGCCGTTACAACCAGTCCGGGGCGCTGGCGAGGGTGATCGCACGCTCCAGCGGCGTCCGGATGCAGGGCGATGCGCTGCGCCGGGTGCGCGCAACGGAGCAGCAGGTCGGCCTGTCGCGGCCCCAGCGCGCCAGCAATGTGCAGGGTGCATTCCAGGTATCTTCAGACCGCCTGCACGACGTGCAGGGACGCCGTGTCGTGCTCGTCGACGACGTCCTGACGACCGGCGCCACGGTCGACGCCTGCGCCCGCGCGCTGCTGCGGGCCAAGGCGGCGGAGGTCAGCGTGCTGGTCTTCGCCCGGGTTGTCGATGCGCCCCGCGCTCCCATATAATCTGACACTTCCGTAACAGCTGAGCGCGACATGACCGCTGCGATCGAAATCTATACCCGTCCGGGGTGCGGCTACTGCACGGCCGCCAAATCGCTCCTGACCCGCAAGAACGTCCCCTTTACCGAATACGACGCGGGCAAGGATCCGAACGTCCGGCAGCAGATGTATGACCGCGTCGGTCCCGGCTCGACCTTCCCGCAGATCTTCATCGGCAAGACCCATGTCGGCGGCTGCGACGACCTCTACGCGCTCGACCGCGAGGGCCGGCTCGACGCCATGCTGACCGGAGACAAGGCGACATCATGAGCAACGACCGCAGCTTTACCGCCGCCATGGTGCAGATGCGCACCTCGCTGCTGCCCGAGCCGAGCCTCGAGCAGGGCACCAGGCTGATCCGGGAAGCGGTCGCGCAAGGCGCGCAATACGTCCAGACGCCGGAAGTGAGCAACATGATGCAGCTCAACCGGACGGCGCTGTTCGAGCAGCTCAAGAGCCAGGACGACGATCCCTCGCTCAAGGCCTATCGCGCGCTGGCCAAGGAGCTGAACATCCAATTGCACATCGGATCGCTGGCGCTGCGCTTCTCGGCCGAGAAAGCCGTGAACCGGTCGTTCCTGATCGGGCCCGACGGCAACGTGCTGGCGAGCTACGACAAGATCCACATGTTCGACATCGACCTGCCGGGCGGCGAGAGCTACCGCGAGTCGGCGAACTACCAGCCCGGCGAGACGGCGGTCATCAGCGACCTGCCGTGGGGACGCCTGGGTCTTACGATCTGCTACGACGTCCGCTTCCCGGCGCTGTATCGCGCGCTGGCCGAGAGCGGCGCCTCGTTCCTCAGCGTGCCCTCGGCGTTCACCCGCAAGACCGGCGAGGCGCATTGGCACACGCTGCTGCGCGCCCGCGCCATCGAGACCGGCTGCTTCGTGTTCGCCGCCGCGCAATGCGGCCTGCATGAGAACAAGCGCGAGACCTTCGGCCACTCGCTGATCATCGATCCCTGGGGCGAGATCCTCGCCGAGGGCGGCGTCGAGCCAGGCGTGATCGTCGCCAAAGTCGATCCCTCCAGGGTCGAGAGCGTGCGCCAGACCATCCCCTCGCTGCAGCACGGCCGCCGCTTCGGCATCGCCGATCCCAAGGGCGGGCCGGACTATCTGCACCTCGTGCGGGGCTCGGCATGATCCGCTACGCGTTGCGCTGCGAGCGTGACCACACGTTCGAAAGCTGGTTCCAGAGTTCATCGGCCTACGACTCCCAGGTGAAGCGCAAGCTGGTGGAATGCCCGACCTGCGGCTCGACCAAGATCGAAAAGGCGATCATGGCGCCGCGTATCGTCAGCAAGAAGGGCCGCGAGGTCGCGCCGGTGCCGGCCGCCCCGGTCCCTGCGCCCGCGCAGGAGGTGATCCCGCCGGGATCGACGTCGCTGATGATGGCGCAGGAGCGCGAGCTGCGCGCCAAGCTGAAGGAATTGCGCGACCACATCGTCAAGAACGCCGACGATGTCGGCGAGCGCTTCCCGACGGAAGCGCGCAAGATGCATTACGGCGAAACCGAGCACCGGCCGATCTACGGCGAGGCCTCGCTCGACGAGGCGCGCGAGCTGATCGAGGAAGGCATCGAGGTCGCCCCGATCCCGGTGCTGCCTGACGATCGGAATTGACGGGCCGGAATGATCGCGCCGGCGCGCACGAATGACGGACCGAGCTGATGGGATGTAAACTCTCGCAGCAACCTCCGTCATTGCGAGCGCAGCGAAGCAATCCAGAGTTCCGCGCGCAGCCCTGGATTGCTTCGCTACGCTCGCAATGACGGTTGGGAGATCTCGACCCGAACTGCGGCCTTGCTCTGCGAGATCACAATGTCCCCTCTCTCCTCCTCCTGGCAGCTCTGGGCGCTGCTTTCGGCGTTCTTCGCCGCGCTGACCGCGATCTTCGCCAAGGTCGGGGTCGAGGGCCTCAACTCCGATCTCGCGACGCTGATCCGCACCGCGATCGTGCTGGTCGCGCTGGCCCTGATCCTGTTCGCCACCGGACAGCTCACCACACCCGGCCCGATCTCGACCAAGAGCTGGGTCTTCCTGGCGCTGTCGGCGCTCGGCACCGGCGCGTCGTGGCTGTGCTACTTCCGCGCCCTCAAGCTCGGACCGGCCACGCTGGTCGCGCCGATCGACAAGCTCAGCGTCGTGCTGGTGGCGCTGTTCGGCGTGGTCTTCCTCGGCGAGCGGCCGAGCCTGCAGGGCTGGATCGGCATCGCGCTGATCGCCTGCGGCGCCGTGCTGATTGCGATCAAGGGCTGACTACACCGCAATCAGCAATGCAACGCCGGCGACGATCAGCGCGATGCCGCCGAGCTCGCGCAGCGACACCGGCTGCTTGAACGAGTAGTACGAGACGCCTTGCGCGAACAGCACCTCGACCAGCGCCAGCGTGCGAACATTGGCCGCCGCCGTGAGCGCAAAGGCGAGGAACCAGAACTGCGAGGCGAAGGCGCCGACGAAGCCGGCCATCATCGAGGGACGCCACAGCGACAGGATTCCGCGCAGGATGTCCGGCGCGCGGGCGAGCAGATAGGCGGTCAGGATCGCCGTCTGCACGAACAGGCCCCACACCAAGGTGTAGGACGCCGCGGTGACGAAGGACACGCCATCGATGGTGATGATGGCGCCGCGAAAGCCGACGGCCGACAGGGCGAACGCCGCAGCCGCGACCAGCCCCGTCACGGTCGGCTTCAGCTCCGCAAAGCTCTTCTCGCCGCCCGGCCGGAGCGCCGTGATGACGACGCCGATGGTGGCGACGAGGATCGCGATCACCTTCGGCACCGAGAGCGGATCACCGAGGAAGATGAAGCCGAAGATCGCGGTCTGGATCGCCTCGGTCTTCAAATAGGCCGTGGTGACGACGAAGGAGCGGTCGGTCATCGCCAGCAGCATCAGGCCGGTCGCGATGATCTGGCTGAGCGCGCCGAGCAGCAGCCACGGCCAGAACGCCAGGGACGGCCATGGCAGATGGTCCCCGGTCGCCAGCAGGACCACGGTCAGGAATACCAGGGAGAACGGGAAGCCGAACAGGAAGCGGATGTTGGTCGCGCCCCAGGTGCCGAGCTTGGCCGTGAGCGAGCGCTGCATCGCGTTGCGCGCCACCTGTCCGGCGGCGGCGATCAGCGTGAACGGAATCCAGAGCGAGGCGATGGAGAACATGGGGGGCACGGTGCAGCGGTGAGGCCGGCACCGTGACGAGCCAGCGGTGGCCGGTCAACAGGACAGGCAGCCGTGCAGCCGCATGTCAGAGTTGCGCAGCCGCGTCGGCGGCGAGCCGAGTTCTTCGCCGCCAGATCGTGGTCCGGTCCGAAGGCCGGACGAGAGCGGCGTGCGGACCGGTTATCTGCCGTTCTTCGCCCGCCACGCCGCGAAGTCGGCGGGGGTCTGCGGGTCGGTCGGCGGATAGAGGCCGAGGATGGAACGGCCCTTGGCGACTTCCTCCGCAACGAAGTCCTCGAATGCGGTCATCTCGAAGGTCTCATCCGCGATCTCGTCGGCGATGCCGGCAGGGATGACGATGACCCCGTCGCTGTCGCCGAGGATGACGTCGCCAGGAAACACCGGCGCATCGCCGCAGGCAATCGGACCGTTGATCTCGATCGCGTGGTGCAGCGTGAGATTGGTCGGCGCGCTCGGCCGCTGGTGAAAGGCGGGAATGCCGAGCTTGGCGATATCGGCCGCATCGCGGAAGCCGCCGTCGGTGACGACGCCGGCAACGCCGCGCTGCTGCAGGCGGCTGACCAGGATCGCGCCGGCCGAGGCCGCGCGCGCGTCCTTGCGGCTGTCCATCACCAGCACCGCGCCGGGCGGACAATCCTCGACGGCCTTGCGCTGCGGATGGCCGCGATCGCGGAACACGTCGATGGTGTTGAGGTCTTCGCGCGCCGGGATGTAGCGCAGCGTGAAGGCCTCGCCGACCATCGTCGCCTGCGACGGGCTGAGCGGATGGACGTTCTGGATGCATTGGATGCGCAGGCCGCGCTTGAACAGCGCGGTGGCGACAGTCGCGGTCGAGACGGTCTTGAGCTTGTTGCGGGTGGCGGTGCTGAGTTTGGTCATTGTCTTGATCTTGCTCGCTGCGCTCCCCTCCCCCTTGCGGGGAGGGGTTGGGGGTGGGGGTCCACATTGGCAGTGTCGCTTGGGGCTCCCCCCCTCCCCACCCCTCCCCCACAAGGGGGGGAGGGAGCGCACTGCGGTCGTGGCGAGAGCGCTGCCTCTCGCCCAATGAACTAATAAATCGCCGGCTCCTTCACCGGCGCGCCGAAGCCGGTCTCCAGGAAGTCGAAGTCGCAGCCCTCATTGGCCTGCTTGATGTGGCGGGCGAACATCCAGCCGTAGCCGCGCTCGAAGCGCGGCGCGGGCGGTGTCCAGGCGGCGCGGCGGCGGGCCAGTTCGTCCGCGGGAACGTCGAGATTGATGGTGCGGGCGGCGACGTCGAGCGTGATGAGATCGCCGGTTTGCACCAGCGCCAGCGGACCGCCGACATACGCCTCGGGCGAGACATGCAGGATGCAGGCGCCGTAGCTGGTACCGCTCATGCGCGCGTCCGACAGCCGGACCATGTCGCGCACGCCCTGCTTCACGAGCTTGGTCGGGATCGGCAGCATGCCCCATTCGGGCATGCCCGGTCCGCCCTGCGGCCCGGCATTGCGCAGGATCAGTACGTGATCGGCGGTGACGTCGAGGTCGGGATCGTCGATCGCCTTCTTCATCGACGGATAGTCGTCGAACACCAGCGCCGGGCCGGTGTGCCTGAGGAAGCGCGGTTCGCAGGCGGAGGGCTTGATGACGCAGCCGTCCGGCGCGAGATTGCCCTTGAGCACGGCGAGCGCGCCCTCGCGATAGATCGGGTTCGACTGCGGGCGGATGACGTCGTCATTGTAGACGCCGGCGCCCCCGATGTTGTCGCCGAGCGTGCGGCCGTTGACGGTGAGGCAGTCGAGATGAAGATGCTCTGTCATCCGGCTCATCAGTCCGGGCAGGCCGCCGGCATAGTAGAAGTCCTCCATCAGATAGGTGTCGCCGCTCGGCCGGACATTGGCGAGCACCGGCACCTTGCGGCTCGCCGCCTCGAAATCGCCGAGGCCGATGTCGGCGCCGGCACGGCGTGCCTGGGCGATGACATGGATGATGGCGTTAGTGGAGCAGCCCATCGCCATGGCGACCGCGATCGCGTTCTCGAAGGCTTGGCGCGTCTGGATCTTCGCCGGCGTCAGGTCCTCCCACACCATGTCGACGATGCGGCGGCCGCATTCCGAACTCATGCGGATGTGCTCGGCATCAGCGGCGGGAATCGACGAGGCACCCGGCAAGGTCATGCCGATCGCTTCGGCAATCGCCGTCATGGTCGACGCCGTTCCCATGGTCATGCAGGTGCCGTGGCTGCGGGCGATGCCCGCCTCCATCGCATTCCAGTCGATATCCGACAGCTTGCCGGCACGGCGCTCGTCCCAGTACTTCCAGGCGTCCGAACCGGAACCGAGAGTCTTGCCCTTCCAATTGCCGCGCAGCATCGGCCCTGCGGGCAGATAGATCGCGGGCAGGTTCATGCTGGTGGCGCCGAGCAGCAGCGCCGGGGTGGTCTTGTCGCAGCCGCCCATCAGCACGACGCCGTCGACGGGATGGCTGCGCAATAGCTCCTCGACCTCCATCGCCAGCATGTTGCGATAGAGCATGGTCGTCGGCTTCAGCAGCGACTCCGACAGCGACAGCGCCGGCAGCTCGATCGGAAACCCGCCGGCCATCAGCACGCCGCGCTTCACGTCGTCGACGCGCTGCTTGAAGTGCATGTGGCAGGGCTGCGCATCCGACCAGGTGTTGACGATGGCGATGACCGGCCGGCCCTTCCACTCCTCCTGGGCATAGCCCATCTGCATCACCCGCGAGCGGTGGCCGAACGAGCGGAGATCGTCGGGCGCGAACCAGCGCGCGCTGCGCAGCTGATCGGGGGTCTTGCGTGTCGTCATGATTGCGTTCCCCAGGTCAGCACGGTCTTGCGCTCGATGGTGCGGAAGATCAGGTTCTCGACCACGAGGCCGATCAGGATGACGGTCAAGAGGCCGGCGAACACGGCGGGTATCTCGAGCAGGTTGCGGTTCTCGAAGATGAACCAGCCGAGGCCGCCCTGCCCCGACGACACGCCGAACACCAGCTCGGCCGCGATCAAGGTGCGCCAGGCGAAGGCCCAGCCGATCTTCAGGCCGGTGAGGATGGCGCCGAACGCCGCGGGAATCAGGATGCGGATGACGTAGGAGAAGCCGGTGAGGCCGTAATTGCGGCCGACCATGCGCAGCGTGTTCGACACGCTCTTGAAGCCGGAATGGGTGTTGAGCGCGACCGGCCACAGCACCGAATGGATCAGCACGAACACGAGACTGCCGCTGCCGAGCCCGAACCAGATCAACGCCAGCGGCAAGAGCGCGATCGCCGGCAGCGGGTTGAACATCGCGGTGACGGTCTCGAGGAAATCGGTGCCGATGCGGGTCGAGATCGCCAGCACCGTGAGGATGGCAGCCAGCGTGATGCCGGCAGCATAGCCCATGAACAGCACCTTCAGCGAGGTCCAGGCGCGCATCGGAATCGTGCCGTCGCGGACCTTTTCCCACAAGGCGCCGATGGTGTCGGAGAAGGTCGGGAACAGCAGCGGATTGTCGAGATAGCTGCCATAGGCCTGCCAGATCGCCGCGAGCACGACGATGATCAGGCTCTTGCGGACGAAGCCGTCGTTCCACAGCAGTTCGAGCACGCTCAGCTTGCGCTCGACATCGGCAGGCCCTGAGCTTACCGCCGACGTATCGCGCAGGATGATCTTGGCGTCAGCCATGTCCAGCTCTCCTCAATGCGCCGTGGCAGGTTCGGAGAACAGCAGATCATGGATCTGCTTCTCCAGCCGCGCGGCGCTGCCGTCCTCGGCCGACACCTTGTCGACGTCGATCACCTCGGCCTTGACGCGGCCGGGATGCGGCGATAGCAGCAAAATGCGATTGCCGATCTTGATGGCTTCCGCGATCGAATGCGTCACGAACAGCACCGTGAACTTCGTCTCATTCCAGAGCTGCAGCAGCTCGTCCTGGCAGGTCCGCCGGGTCAGCGCATCGAGCGCAGCGAACGGCTCGTCCATCAGCAGGATGTCCGGCTCCATCGCCATGCCCCGGGCGATCGCGACGCGCTGCTTCATGCCGCCCGACAGCGTATGCGGATAGGCATCGACGACGCGCGTCAGCCCGACCTTCTCGATATAGGCGCGGGCCCGGCTTTCGGCCTCCTTGCGCGGCATGCGCCGCGCTGTCAGCAGCGGGAACATGACGTTGGCGAGCACGGTCTTCCAGGGCAGCAGCTGATCGAACTCCTGGAAGATCATCATGCGGTCGGCGCCGGGGCCGGTGATCTCGCGGCCGTTGATCCGCATGCGGCCCTCGCTCGGCTTGATGTAGCCGCCGACCGCCTTCAGCAACGTGGACTTGCCGCAGCCGGAGGGGCCGAGCAACACGAAGCGGTCGGAGCGGTCGACCGAGAAGCCGACGCGCTCCGTCGCCGTGATCACGGCGCTGGAGGTCTTGTAGCGTAGCGTGACGCCATCGACATCGAGCAGCGCGGACATCAGTTGCCCTTCAGGTCGTGCGCGACGGGCAGATAATAATCAGTCCAGGCCTTCGGTTGAGTCTTGATGGTACCGATCTTGGCCAGATGCGTCGCGAACTTCATCGTGCCCTGCGGCTCCAGATTCCATTCCATCATGCCGGGCTCCTTGAGCCAGGCCAGCAGGTCCTCGACGGACGTCTTATCGCCGGTGATCTCCTTGTAGATCTCGACCGCCGTCTTGGTATCGCCGCGGATCAGGTCCTGGGCTTCCTTGGTGGCGTCGCGCACCGCCTGGATGATCTTCGGATTGGCGTCGGCGAACTTCGTCGTGGTGAAGAACTGCGCCTGGCTGAGCGGCCCGCCCATCACGTCCGGCGAGTTCAGAACGACATGCGCGCCCGGCACGTTCTTCATTTCGAGGAACGTATAGGGCGGGATCGAGAAGTGGTTGTGGACCTCGTGCTGCGGATTGGTCAGCGCGGTGTAGGCGTCGGGGTGGCCGAGCTGCACCGTGTTGGCGTCGAGCTTGTTCCACTGCTCCGCGCCGAACGCTTCGGCGGCGGCGATCTGCAGCACGATGGCCTGGGTCGAGACCTTCACCGTCGGCACCGCGATCTTGTCGGTCGGACCGAAATCCTTGATCGACTTGATGTGGGGATCACGGCTGATCAAGGTCATCGGCTGCGCCGAGGTCGCGACGATGCCCTTCACGCCGCCGCGCGTGCGGTCCCACAGCAAGAGCAGATTGCCGGTGCCGGTGTTGAGGATGTCGACGCTGCCGGACAGCAGCGCGTCGGTCTGGGCACCGCCGCCGGAGAAGGTCAGCCATTTGGTCGTGACGCCGGGGACGCCGAGCGCGGCCGCGTGCTTCTCGATCAGCTTGTTCTTCTCGATGATGTGGCTCGGCATGTAGAAGATGCCGGGCTGCCGCGACAGCGACACCTCGGTCTTCTGCTGGGCTGAGGCTTCAGCACCCCAGAGCGCCACCATGAGCGTGGCGGCCAGCAGGCCGGCGGCCCGTGCGGCCGAGCGCCCAGACAATTCGAACATGGACATCCCTCCTCGCGTGCCGGCTCCTTCTTGACGGCCGGACCAGAGATGCACTAATGCATTAGTGCATCTCTGACAAGCGCTGGTATGTCACCTGCGACATTCGCGCCGGACGTCTGATCCATGGCCCAGCCCGCGACGCCTGCCGCCTCGCCTTTCCACGACCGGCTCGACCCGAGCCGGCGCGCCGCACCGCAGGTGTTCGAGCGGCTGCGCGACCAGATCCTCGCGCTGGCGTTGCCGCCGGGCGCGCCGCTGTCGCGCGCTGCGCTGCAATCTGAATTTGGCCTGAGCTCGACGCCGATCCGGGACGCGCTGATGCGCCTCGCCGAGGAGGGGCTGGTCGACGTTTTTCCTCAACATGCAACGCTGGTCAGCCGGATCGACGTCGGCAAGGCGCAGCAGGCACAATTCCTGCGACAGGCGCTGGAACTGGAGATCGTGCGGCTGCTCGCGCTGACGCCCAGCCTGGTCCCGGTCGACGCGCTCCACGCGCTGATCGGGCAGCAGCGCCGCTTTGCGAGCGAAGGCGATTTTGCCGCGTTCACCGTCGCCGACAATGCCTTCCATGAACGGCTCTATGCCGCGGCCGAGAAGCAGGAGCTATGGACCCTGGTGCGCAGCCGCAGCGGCCACATCGATCGGTTGCGCCGGCTGCATCTGCCTTCGCCCGGCAAGGCGCAGACCATCCTACGCCATCACCAGCAGATCGTGGACGCGATCGCGGCGGGCCAGCCCGATGCCGCACAGGTCCATCTGCGCGAGCACCTGACGGGAACGCTGAGCGATCTCGCCACCATCCGGAGCCTTTGGCCGGACTACCTGAGCGGATAGCCCGTCTGCCCATCTGCCTGGCCGCAGAACGCGATGTTACGCCGCTCGCCGGCTCCCGTGCCTCGCGCTCGCCTTGGCACGACGTTCCGGTCCTTGATAGTTCGGATCGTCGCCGACGCGCCGGTCGAGCGCGCCCTGACGGAGCCGGACGAAGAAGTCCTGGACTTCAGCCGCGAGACTCTCGGCCACGCGCGAGACGTTGTTGGACGCGGTTCGGACACTGTCCGCGGATTGGCTGGTCTCCTCGATGGCCGCGCTGACGGTGGAGATGTTGGACGCCAGCATCTTGCTGCCCGAGGCCGCCATCTGGACGTTGTGCGAGATTTCGCGCGTCGCAGCGCCCTGCTCTTCCACGGCACTGGCGATCGCCGTGGTCACATCGGCCATCTGCCGCATGGCCGTCGACACCTCCTTGACCGAGGCGACCGCGTTGCTGGTCGAGCTCTGGATGCCCTGAACGTGCTGACTGATCTCCTGTGTCGCCTTGGCGGTCTGCTCGGCCAGCGACTTCACCTCCTGCGCCACCACGGCGAAGCCGCGGCCGGCCTCGCCGGCGCGCGCCGCCTCGATGGTGGCGTTGAGCGCCAGAAGGTTGGTCTGCGCCGCGATCGCCTGAATCAGATCGACCACGGTCGAGATGCTCTGCGCCGCCTGGGCGAGCCCCTCGATCTCGGCCTCCGACCGCGCCGTGGTGGCATTGGCGTTGCGCACCGTGGTGTTGGACAGCTCGATCTGCCGGCCGATTTCGACGATGGAGCTCGTGAGCTGCTCCGCGGCCGAGGCGACCGTCTGCACGTTGACGGCGGTCTTCTCCGAGGCGCCCGCCGCCGACGCGGCCTGGTCGGTCGCATGCCCCGCGATTCCCGTCAGCGATTCCGCGGTGTTTCTCATCACACCGACATTGTCGTCGACCTCGGACAACAGCTCGGTCGATTTGATGCGGAAGGCCTCCACCGCCTCTTCCATGTTCCGGTTCATCGCCTCGCGCGCCTCGGCCTCGCGAACATAGTTGGACGACGCCTGCTGCTGAGCGATCACGTTGTCGCGGAAAACCGCGACGGCCTTCGAGACGTCGCCGATCTCGTCGCCGCGCGCGGCGGTCTTGAATTCGACCGTCGTATCGCCATCCGACAGCCGCGTGGAATCGGCCACCAATTCCTTGATCGGCAGAGTGATCGAACGGGCCACCAGGATCGCAGTGCTCAGCGCCAACGCAAGTCCGACCGCCAGCAGCATCCATTCGGTGAACAGGAGCTGGTCGATCAGTCCGGCAACGGCGGCCGAATCCTTCACCAGCACCTCCTGCTGGTTGGTCTTGAGTCCGCCGCCGAACGTTCCATCCGCCCGCCGCTTGCCGTCGAGCATCTCGAGCAGCTTGTTGGCGCGCGGCGCGGCCTCGGTCGCCAGCAGGAATACCGCAGCGTTCCATTGCGGCGACTGGCGGAGCGCAAAGATCTTGTCGGGAAGCGGCGCGAAACTCTCGCTCGCCCGGGCTATCTTGTCGAAAGCTGCTTTCTGCGACACCGTCAGCAGGCCGGCTTGCACCGTGATGGCCGCCACTGCGTTCTTGTAATTGGTGTAGGGCCCGGCAAACTTGTCGCGGTCGGACGGATCGCCGGAGGCGACATAGAGCCTGAGTTGCGAGCCTGCTGCCGCGAGATTGCCGCGCAGATCGGCCATCGTCTTGAGGAGACGCTTCCGCTCAGGCGTCGCCTCCAGACCGTTCTCCTCATCGATCATCTTGGTGACCTCAGCGAACATGGTCGCGATCAGCGGCGACGCCTCCGCGCCGAGCAGCCTGGTGGCCGGATAGGCATCGGCCGTGAACGCCACGCTTTCAGCCTTGTCCTGAGCCGCCCTGAACTCGGCGATCAGCGGCTTGACCTCCGCCCATAGCGATCTGTTCTCGGCCACTTTGAAGCCCGCGGCCAGGCGATCGAATTCCTGGATGGTCTTGTCGAACTCCAGCCAGAGCGCGGCGCGCCGCTGCTTCATCTCCGGATCTCCGGTGAGCAGGTAACCACGGAGCGCAGCCAGTGTGGCGTGCAGATCGGCGACGAGCTGCGTGCTGCTGATGGCGACCGGCGACCTGAGGGTCACGATCTTGCTGAAATGCTCGGAGACGTTCGATACGGCATAGGCCGAGTAGCCGACCGCACATGCGAGCAGCATGCAAAGCAAACCAAATCCGGCCAGCAGCCGGGTCTGAATCTTCAGATTGGAAACGAAGCTCAACATCAAATCACCACCCGTTCATTCAAAATTGGTGAGCTGCGCTACTCGCGCGCTCCGACTCACCCCACGACCCTTCGGCCGGTCACGCCGGCGATGTAGTTCTGCCGCCGCTCCGGGCCCCGGTAGTTCGCATCGTCTTCCTTGCGACGATCCAGCGGTCCGGTACGCAGCTTGACGAAGAAGCTGCGCACCTCCTCGGCCAGCCGTTCGGCGGCGTCGGACACGTGGCTCGAGGACTCCGAGACTTGGTCTGCGGAACGATTGGTCCTGCGGATCGCATCGCTCACGGTGGCAATGCTCGAGGCCAGCGTCTGAGAACCCGACGCGGCCATCTGCACATTCTCCGAGATCTCGCGCGTCGCAGCCCCCTGCTGCTCGACCGCACTTGCGATCGCAGTGGTGACCTCGTCGATCTCGCGCATGGCAACGCCGACCTGCTTCACAGAGGCCACCGCATTGCCGGTCGAGGTCTGGATGCCCTGGACGTGCTGGGCGATTTCCTGCGTCGCCTTGGCCGTCTGCTCCGCGAGTGATTTCACCTCCTGCGCGACCACGGCGAAGCCGCGGCCAGCCTCGCCGGCGCGCGCCGCCTCGATCGTGGCATTGAGCGCGAGCAGATTGGTCTGCGCCGCAATGGCCTGGATGAGGTCGACGACCGAGGAGATGCTCTGCGCAGCCTGCGCCAGGCCCTCGATCTCGCTCTCCGACCGGGCGGTGGTCGCGTTGGCGGAGCGCACCGTCGCGTTGGAGCGGTCGATCTGGCGCCCGATCTCGTGGATGGAGCCGGCCAGCTCCTCGGCGGCCGCCGCAACGGTCTGGACGTTCGATGCGGTCCGCTCCGATGCGTTCGCCGCAGCCTCCGCCTGCTGGGTCGCTTGCGTTGCGATGTCGGTCAGTGCGCTCGCAGTCTGCTTCATCGTGCCGGCATTCTCGCCGACCCGGCCGAGCAGCCCCTCGGCCGCACGACGGAACTCCTCGACCGCGTTCTCAGTATTGCGATTGGTGGCATCGCGCTGCTCCGCCGCCGCGGCCACCTCCTTGGCGGCGCTTTGCTGCGACAGCACGTTGTCGCGAAATCGCGCGACAGCGCCCGCCAGCAGGCCGATCTCATCGCCGCGCCGTGCCCCCAGGAACTCCACCGACGTATCGCCGGCCGACAACCGGCCGGCTTCGTCCACCAGGACCTGAACCGGCCGGACGATGCTGCGGGTGATCAGGAATGCGCAGCTTGCACCCATGAGTGCAGCGAGCAGCGCGATGGTGATCTGCACCCGCGACGAGCCTTGGATCAGCCCGAGGGTCTCTGCGATGGTGGCGGTGTAACTTGCACGAATGCCGGTCTCGACCTTCTCGATCCGATCGATCGCCGTCTTGGTGAGTGGCGCAATCTCGCCGGCATAGATCGCATTGGCTCGGAGCAGATTGCTCGACGCCTTCTCGAAGCTGTCGGAATATCGCGCCAGCTCGCTTTTGACCGTTGTCAGGGAGCGGCCGAGCACATCGCCAAGATCGCGCTTCTCCAGCTCCGCGAGCCTTGAACGCACCTGGTCGATTTCGGCAAGGAAGGCCTCGCGCGGCTTGACCTCCGAGGTGGCGAGATGCCGCCAGACGAAGACGCGTGCCGTGTTGATGCCGACCTCCAGCGCAACGATCGCCTGGACGTGCGGCGTTCCCGGCGCGGCATCGACCAGCTTGCGGATATCGGCGGCGAGCTGATCTCCATCTGCGAACAAGGCGTCGCGGCCGGTGAAGTAGGCCTGCAGCGCGGCCGCGAGCGTTGCGCGCTTCTCGTTCAGCGAGACGATCTCCGGCTGAAGCAGGCGATAGGCTGCCAGCCGCTCCTGCGATACGGTGCGGCGGATCGTAGCCTCGAGCATGCTTGCTGCGCTGGACAGCCGGGCCTCTGCCTCGCTGGACGAGGCCTGATCGCGATCCATCTGGAAACGGAGCATGGCGCGCGAGGCAGCGTGCAGATCGCCAGCAATCTTGATCACTCCCATGGCGTTCTGCGACTGGTCTGCCATGCGCAGCACCTTGGCCGAGATGATGTCGAGCTCCCAGTAAGCAAAGGCGGCTGTCGCAAGCCCCACCGCGACCAGCAGACCGAAACCAACAGACAGGCGAATACCGATTTTCAAATGATCGAGCACCATGTCACTTCATCCCAAGATCGCGCGCCCCAGAATATCGCCCCAAGGCTGTCCTTGATCCCATGCAATCAAAACGGGAACCTTGGTGACTTTTCCATTGACCGAATTAAGCGAATGTGAAACGTCCGGCCCGGACAACTACGGCGCGAGTGCCTTAAATGAAGGCAAAGACCGATGCGGGGCATACGCCCCGGACCCGCCATCAAGCGCCCATTTGGGCGCTGTGGCGGCCGGCCCGAGGCCTGTCCTGCATGTGACTTGAGCTGCGAAGCGCTTGCGGCGCGCCGCAAATTGGGCAAAACCTCTACAATTGACGATTGGTCCGGCTGCCAGCCATTCGGGAGACGTGGAGCGTGGCAAAGCTACTGGTCGTGGACGACGATCCGCTCATGCAGCTGACGATGCAGCGCGTGCTCGAGCAGCACGGCCATGTCGTTGCGAGCGCAAGCGACGGCCGGAAAGCGCTCGCCCGCCTCGACACCGAGGACTTCGATCTGGTGATCCTCGATATCTTCATGCCGGGCATGGATGGGCTGGAAGCGATGCGCATGATCCTCAAGCGGAAGCCGAGCGTTCCGATCATCATGACCTCGGGACGCCCCGACACCCCGAATGCGACATCAGAGCCCGATTACCTGACGATGGCCACCAAACTGGGGGCCGTGTCCGCGCTGCCCAAGCCGTTCAAGCCGGCGGCCCTGTTGACGATGGTTTCCGATTGTCTGGCGTCGGCCGGCAAGCCGACAGCTCCACCAGGGCCAGGCCGCGATGCTGTTCCGAACTCCTGAGAGCGGAAGCGATGAGCCGCTGCTCGGCAGCGGAGCCGGCGCCGGCGCGGCTGCTCCCTTGCGTTCGCGCATGACGCTGACGACGCGTCTGGCCGTCGCGATGATCCTGCTGGTCGCCGTCGCGGTCTTCGCGGTCGGCTGGCTGGGCTACCGCAGCCTGGAGCGGGCGCTGCTGCCGCGCGCGCTCGACCGCATCGAATCGCATGCGCGTCTGATGGCGACCGAGATCGAGAACTATGTCAGCGGCGCCCGCAACGACATCAACGGCTATCGCGCCTCGCCCAATCTCGCGACGCTGATCCGGACTCTCAAGAGCGGGGTTCCCGATCCGCGCGAGGGACTGACGGCGCAGTCATGGCGTGAGCGCGTGGCGGCGCGCTATTTCGCCGAGCTGCAGGCGAAGTCGACCTATGCGATGATCCGTCTTGTCGGAATCGAGAACGACTATCGCGAACTGATCCGGGTCGACCGGCTGGGTCCCGGCGGCACCGTGCGGATCGTTCCCGAGAGCGAGCTGATCACGCGAGGCGCGCGTAACTACATCAAGGAAACGTTGAGCCTGCCGCCGGGCGGCATCCGCCTCTCGCCTGTCATCCTCGACGGCAACACCACCGATCCCAGGACCGGCGTCCCGATGCTCTGCGTCGGCACGCCGATCTACGCCCCGGACGGCAAACCCTTCGCCATCCTGATCCTCGATCTCGACATGCGCCCGGTGTTCACGCATCTGCGCAGCGCGGCCAGGCCCGGCTCGCAGCTCTATGTCGTGAATGCGCGCGGTGACTATCTCTTCCATCCCGAATCCGATCGGGAATTCGCCTCGAAACGCGGCGGGGCGACGCGATGGCAGGATGACTTCCCGACGCTCGCCAGCGCGGCCGGCACCACCGAAGGGTTTGCCAGAATCCTGCACGACGACAACAATCGTCCCGGCGGCGTCGCCTTCGTCCCGGCCCTGCTGGCCGGACAGGAATGGGTCGCCGTGATCGAGACCATTCCGAACACCGCGTTCATGGCGCCCGCGCTGGCCATCCGCAAGACCGCGATCGAGGTCGGCCTGATCGCCATGCTGTGCGCGGCGGCGCTCGCCTTCGTGGTCGCGCGCTCGCTGACGCGTCCGATCAACCAGCTGACCCAGGCCGTCGAGGGCGTCGGACGCGGCGAGACGGTGAAGATCCCGCTGGAGGCCGTCGGCGAGACCGGCGTGTTGGCGCGCGCCTTCGCCCGCGTCCTGGACGAGGTCCGCTCCAAGACAGCCGAACTCGAGCGCGAGGTTCAGGAGCACTACCTGACCGAGGCGGCCCGCGATCATTTCGCTGCTCGCGAACGCCTCTATAGCGCGGCGGTTCAATCCTCGAATGATGCGATCGTGACGCTGGCGCTGGATGGCACGATCACGGCGTGGAATCCGGCGGCCGAAACCATGCTGGGCTATTCCGCCGAAGAAGCCGTCGGTCGACAGGCGGATTTCGTGGTGCCCCCGGACCGCATGGCGGAGGCACAGGATATCCTCGTGAAGGTGGCGCGCGGAGAGCGAATTCAGCACTTCGAGACGGTGCGCGTGCGCAAGGATGGCGAGCTGGTTCAGGTTTCACTCAGCGTTTCGCCGATCAAATCCCCGAACGGACAGATCATCGGCGCCTCCAAGATCGCGCGCGACGTCACCGAGAGCCGCCGGACGGAGGCGGCGCTGCGCCAGCAGACCGAAGAGCGGCGGCGCATCTTCGAAACCTCGCAGGACCTCATCCTGATCACCGACCGCGCCGGCACCGTCGTCCAGGTCTCGCCGAGCGTCGAAACGATCCTCGGTTACTCGCCGACGGAGATGGTCGGACGCAACGGCGCCGAGTTCATCCATCCCGATGATCTGGCAAGGGCGCGCGAAGAGCTGCGCGCTTCGCGCCACGGTCTGCGCACCCGTACCAGCGACGGCCGCTATCTCCACAAGGACGGCCGCGTCGTGACGCTCTCCTGGACGTCGAACTGGTCAGAGCCGGTGCAGCGCCACTTCTTCATCGGGCGCGACATGACCGAGAGCAGGCTGGCGCAGGAAACGCTCCGCGAAAGCGAGCAGCTCGCCCGCAACATCGTCGAGACCGCGCTGGATGCGTTCGTCCAGATCGACGACAAGGGCGCCATTCTCAACTGGAACTCGCAGGCCGAAAAGATCTTCGGCTGGTCACGCGCCGAGATCATCGGCAGGGACGTCTTCGACGTGATCACGGTCGGCGGCGAAGGCGAGGAACTGCGCGCCGCGCTCGGCCGGCTGGTCATGACGGGCCAGGCCAACGCGCTGGGCAGCGGACGCCGGCGCGAGGTGATGGTGAAACGGCGCGACGGCCGCGAGTTCAGGGCCGAGCTGAGCGTCACGGCGCTGAAAACCCGCAGCGGCGTCGTGCTCAACGGATTCTTCCGCGACCTCACCGACAAGATCGCAACGGAAGAGCGGATCCGCCAATCCGAGAAGATGGAGGCGATCGGCCAGCTGACCGGCGGCATCGCGCACGACTTCAACAACATCCTCACCGTGATCACCGGCACCATCGAGATTCTCGCTGCCGCCGTCGCCAAGGAGCCGCAGCTTGCGGCGATCACGCGGATGATCGACGAGGCCGCCGCACGCGGGGCGGATCTCACCCAGCATCTGCTCGCCTTCGCACGCCGGCAGCCGCTGCAGCCGCGCGAGATCGACGTCAACACGCTGATGATCGATACGGCCAAGCTGCTGCGGCCGACGCTCGGCGAGCAGATCGAGATCGAGTCGGTGTTTCAGGACGAAACCTGCGTCGCGCATGTCGATCCCAACCAGCTCGCCACCGCCGTCATCAACCTCGCGCTCAACGCCCGCGACGCCATGCCCGATGGCGGCAAGCTGATCCTGGAGACCGGCTGGGCCGATCTCGACGAAAACTATGCGAGCCTCTACGACGACGTCAGGCCCGGCCGCTATGCGATGATCGCGGTCAGCGACAGCGGCAGCGGCATCCCAGCCGGCATCATCGACAAGGTGTTCAATCCGTTTTTCACGTCAAAGGGGCCCGGCAAGGGAACGGGTCTCGGCCTGTCGATGGTGTACGGCTTCGTGAAGCAGTCGGCGGGGCATATCCGGATCTACAGCGAAGAGGGGCACGGCACCACGATCCGCATGTATCTGCCGCCGGGCAGTGACGGCGCGGTCACGCTGCCGTCGGGAGCTGCACCAGCGGTCCAGGGCGGCCACGAAACCATCCTTGTGGTCGAAGACGACCGGCTGGTGCGCGGCTACGTTCTCGCGCAGCTTCATGCGCTTGGATATGCGACGCTGGAAGCCGCCAACGCAGCCGAGGCGCTCGCGATCCTCAATGCCGGGGAGCCCTTCGATCTATTGTTCACCGACATCATCATGCCGGGAACCATGAATGGCCGGCAGCTCGCCAGCGAGATCCAGCGGCTGCGTCCGGGCCAACCCGTGCTGTTCACGTCCGGCTACACCGAGAATGCGGTCGTGCATCACGGCCGGCTCGACGAGGGCATCCTCCTGCTGCCGAAGCCCTACCGCAAATCCGAGCTGGCCAAGATGGTCCGGAAGGCGCTCGCGACGGAGGCGGCCTGAGACACGGCCGATCTGATCGCGCCGAAACCTGCTGGCTGCGCCCGGGCAGCCGCTTCTGCTCAGTTGGCGCGAGAAGCCGTCATCACGATGCGAATCAGATCGGCGGCGTTACGGGCGCCGAGCTTCTTCATGATGTTGGCGCGATGATCCTCGATCGTGCGCGGGCTGATGCCCAGGGTCCGGCCGGCCTCCTTGTTCGAGGCCCCTGCCGTGAACTGCTCCAGCACCTCACGCTCGCGGCGCGTGAGCGGCTCGCGGCCGGGGAAGTGCAGCGAGCCGATTTTCGGCGAGGCATTTTCCTTCTGCCGCCGCGCAAATGCGCCGATGGCTTCGTTCAGGCGGGCCACGATTTCACTGCCGCGGAACGGCTTCTCGATGAAGTCCAGCGCGCCGTTCTTGATCGCATTCACGGCCATGGGGATGTCGCCCTGACCGGAGATCATGAAGATCGGCGCTGGATAGTCTTCGCCATGCAGTTCCCGGAGGATGTCCAGACCCGACTTTCCGGGAATATGAACGTCGAGCAGAATACAAGCCGGCGTCCTGCTGCGCGCCACGGCCAACAGTGCTGCGCCATCGGCGAAACAGATCACCTCGTACCCGCCGGCCGACAGGACCATCGAGAGGGTGTCGCGCACGGCTGGATCGTCATCGACGACAAAAATCTCACCGCGGGAAGTTGTTTGTTCGGCCATGGGAGAGTGCTCTTGCAAAGAGAGAAGAAACAATGAAAGCGCGGCTTATGATACCATATTCGTCGGGTGGTTTGGGCACCCGTATTTGTACGGTTTATGATCCTAACCCACAAGTAGTAGCGAAAGGTCGACGATCGTCATCACGAGACCACGATCTGGACACGATCTCAAGACCGTCGTGAAGCGCAGCATGTTGCCGTGCAAAATTCATCGACGGCGTTGGATCAGGATCGAGCCCGAAGCCGACCGGATGCGCGCATGCTGGATACACCAGCCGCAGTCGCGTCGATCCAGCTCACGGGCGGTGCTCGGGACTCTGCACAACAATTGACACAAGGCGCGCCCAAATCAGCCGTGACGGGCCCGGATTCAGCTCGAGCTCGATGAATGGCTGCCTTGCGCAGGAGCGAGCGGCCTCGCTCCGACGTCACATGAATACAGGATGTCAGGACCGATGCTTTGCGGCAACACCCTCGGCCGCAACACCGCCCCAGGTATGGACCACAGGGAGGCCAAGCGCCGTCTTGCCGAGATTGGCGAGGAAAATGCGTAGCGCGGCAAGATCGACCGGCTTCGGCAGACTCTGCAGGTCCAGGCCAAGCGAGCGGGCAAACAGCCGGGCCGCGATTCGCCTCGCCGAGTCCATGCCGCTGATCACGATGACGGAACCGGCGAAGCGGGAGTCGGCGATGGCCCTGAGCACCTCGGTGCCGTCACCATCCTCGAGCATCAGATCGAGCGTGATACAATCGAAGCGCTTGTTGCGCACTTCCCGGATCGCCTCGTTACAGGTGGCCACCACCGTGACGGAATGACCCGCCTGCTTCGCAGCCAGCGAAATCAAGGCCCTCTGCGACGCATCGTCGTCGACCACCAGGAGCTGCAGCGCGCGCCGCTCGACGTCTTCCGCGGCCTCCGGCCGGCTAGGTGCAAGTTCCGAACTCATGACCGACATTGGTCGTCCCTGACAATTTTGAATGACCTCATTGTCCTACACGTCCGATCCTGCAGCCCCGTAAAGCGGTTCCCAGAAAATCGACCGGCGACTTTAGGACTTGCGCAGGACCTTCGGCGGTTCGTCGGTCCCTTCGCGCCTGCGCCGGCGCTCCTTGACGCAATGGAGCGGCGCAAGATCCGTCAGCCCACAGTCGCCTCCTGGCCGGAGGAAGCACTGCGCTTCTTCTTGTTCTTGCCCTTGATGAACTGGATGTCCATTTCGGCGCCGTTGACCCGAACCAGTTCGCACCGGCGATAGGCCAGCCCGGTCGACGACAGCAGGAGGAAGAACTCCTTCAGGTTCAGTCCCTGGATCGAGCCTTCAACCGTCAGCACCGCGTCATTATCCGAAATGGCGTTGAGCTGGCAGTCGCGTCGCCAGGTTCCGTCGATGCCCATGATGCAGACATCGTAGCCTCGACTGAAAGTGACGCGCTCCGTACCTTTGTTCTCTTCAGACATCTTCTGTGTCCTGCCTTATGGGCATCCGCTCGTGGTGTTCGGGAGGGCTCCGGGCACCATCGATGCCGATGGAGCCGATTGGCCTCCCAGGACGGCGCGCTAGGTCCCGGCACCGGCCATTCGCGGCAGTCCCGGTGCAGGCGCCTTCGCCGCCGCGACGGCGCCGCTCGGACGATAGAGGCCGCGCCGGTCCGCCTGCGGCTTGAACACGTCGGTGAGGCCGACGACGGTCTCCGCCGCACCGAGTACGAGAAATCCATCCGGCTCCATCAGCTTAGCCAGCCGGCCGAAGATGTTGATCTTCGTGTCCTGATCGAAATAGATCAGCACGTTGCGGCAGAACACGACGTCGAATGTGCCGAGCTGCGAGAAGTCGTGCAGCAGGTTGAGCTGCCGATGCTGCACCATGCCGCGCACGTCCGAATTGATCTGCCAGAGCTCGCCGGCCTGCTTGAAATATTTGACAAGCAGCTGGATCGGCAGACCGCGCTGGACCTCGAACTGGCTATAAAGACCCGCCTTCGATTTCTCCAACACCTCCTGGGAGAGATCGGTGGCGATGATTTCGACGCGCCAGCCATTGAGCGCTGCGCCCATCTCCTTGAGAGACATCGCCAGCGAGTACGGCTCCTGGCCCGTCGAGCATGCCGCGCACCAGATCCGGATCGACTTGCGATTGGCGCGCGCCTTCAGGAGCTCCGGCATGATTCCGTCGCGGAAATGATCGAACGGCACCTTGTCGCGGAAGAAGAACGTCTCGTTGGTCGTCATGGCTTCGACGACCTGGCTGATCAGGGCGCTGGATCCGTCCTTCAGTTTCTGGACGAGATCGCTGATGCTGGCGAGACCGGCCTTGCGCGCAAGCGGAAGCAGGCGGCTCTCGATCAGATATTGCTTGTCGGCAGACAGGTCGAGACCTGACTTGTCTCGAAGCAGCTTGCGCAGGAATTCATAATCTGGCTGGTTCACGGACGGCCTCTTCTGGGCAGAAATGGATCAGGCGGATTCAGCTGACAGTGCCTGGATAAGACCGACTTCCTGGAATTTGGCGGCGACAATTTCCTTGTCGAACGGCTTCATGATGTATTCGTTGGCGCCGGCGTTGAGCGCACGTGAGATATGATCGATGTCATTCTCCGTGGTGCAGAACACCACCTTCGGCCCTTCTCCGCCCGGCAGACGGCGCAGCCGGCCGAGGAAGTCGTAGCCATCCATCACCGGCATGTTCCAATCGAGCAGGATGGCGTCCGGCAGGCTGTTCGTGCACAGCTGCAGCGCCTGCTCTCCGTCCTCGGCCTCGACGACCGAGAAACCCAGTTCTTCGAGGATCCGGCGTGCGATCTTGCGCACGACGCTCGAGTCATCAACGACGAGGCAGCTTTTCATGTGTGTCTCCCCTATGGGACGGTTGACGGGCTAAGCAGCGATGGCTGCCTTCGGCAGGAGTTCGAGCACGCGATCGACATCGAGGATCACCATCAGCTGGCCATCGAGGCGATGCACGCCGCCGGCGAACTTGGCCATGCGCGGATCCAGGTTGACCGGATTCTCCTCGCGGCTGGCCTCGGGCAGCCGCAGCACCTCGCCGATCTGATCGATCAGCAGGCCATAGGACTCGCCGCGCAGATCGACGCCGACCGCCATCGGCGGCTTGCCGTCATCGGCCTTGGCGAGTCCGAGCCGCGCCCGCATGTCGATCACTGTGACGATGCGGCCGCGCAGGTTCAGCACGCCGGCGATCTCGGCCGACGACAGCGGCACCCGCGTCACCCGCTCGGGCATGAACACGTCCTGCACCCGCGAGATCGGCAGGCCGAACAG